>CBFGQI010000019.1:0-57374 GCA_965650885.1 uncultured Oxalobacteraceae bacterium | reverse complement strand
CCTTGACGGTGGTGTTGGCGGCTTTCAGCATCTGCTCAACGGACTGCTTGTCGTTCTTCACGAAAGCCTGGTTCATCAGCGATACTTCCTTCAGGTACTTGGCCACGGCGCCATCGATACGCTTGGCAACGATGTCGGCAGGCTGGGCTGGCTTGCCAGCGGCCACGGCAGCAGCTGCGTCTTCGTCGGACTTGGCCTGGGCCACCGAACGCTCCTTGGCGATCAGGTCAGCAGGAACTTGCTCAGAGGACAGAGCCACTGGCTTCATTGCAGCGATGTGCATTGCCACGTCCTTACCAACTTGCTCGTCGCCGCCTTCGAAGTCGACGATCACGCCGATCTTGGTGCCGTGCAGGTAGGAAGCCAGCTTGCCGGTGGTTTCGAAACGCTGGAAGCGGCGGATCGACATGTTTTCGCCGATCTTGCCCACCAGGGCGGCGCGCACTTCTTCCAGGGTCTGGCCGTTGCCGGCTGGCAGGGCCAGCAGCGCAGCCACGTCGGCTGGGTTGTTTTCCGCGGCCAGCTTGGCAGCCAGGGCAGCCAGGGCCAGGAAGTCGTCGTTCTTGGCCACGAAGTCGGTTTCGGAGTTCACTTCCACCAGGGCGCCGATGTTGCCGGCGATGTGAGCCGCTACCACGCCTTCAGCGGTGATACGGGCGGAAGCCTTGGCAGCCTTGCCGCCCAGCTTAACGCGCAGCAGTTCTTCTGCTTTGTCCATGTCGCCGCCGGCTTCGGTCAGCGCTTTTTTGCATTCCATCATTGGCGCGTCGGTCTTTGCGCGCAGTTCGCCTACCATTGCTGCAGTAATTGCTGCCATGTGTTTCTCCTGTATTCGGTTTGGGATTCAGTCCGGGGCGGCGCCTGGGGCAGCCAGCTCGTCCGGGGGATTCTGTTTAAAAAAAAGGGGAGCTGTTGGGCTACCCCTTTCTCAAGCTGAAGCTGCCTTGCGGCAGCCAGGCGATTAAGCCTGCTCGTTAACTTCTACGAACTCGTCGCCAGCCGCAGTCTTGATCGATTCCAGGACTTCGGTGGTGGCGTTGGCACGGCCTTCCAGGATCGCGTCTGCCACGCCACGGGCGTACAGGGTGATCGCTTTGGAGGAGTCGTCGTTACCAGGGATGACGTGGGTCACGCCTTCTGGGGAGTGGTTAGTGTCGACCACGCCGATCACTGGGATGCCCAGCTTAGCAGCTTCGGTGATCGCGCCCTTGTGGTAGCCTACGTCCACCACGAAGATTGCGTCAGGGACGCCGCCCATATCCTTGATACCGCCGATCGACTTCTGCAGCTTTTCCAGTTCGCGACGGAACAGCAGCGCGTCTTTCTTGGTCAGCTTTTCCACGGAACCGTCTTCGATCGCAGCTTCCATGTCTTTCAGGCGCTTGATCGAGGTCTTGATGGTCTTGAAGTTGGTCAGCATGCCGCCCAGCCAACGCTGGTCAACAAACGGCACACCAGCGCGCTGAGCTTCAGCAGCGATGATGTCGCGAGCCTGGCGCTTGGTGCCAACCATCAGGATGGTGCCACGGGAAGCGGAGATTTGACGGATGGTTTTCATCGCGTCCTGGTACATGGCCAGGGTCTTTTCCAGGTTGATGATGTGAATCTTGTTGCGGTGGCCGAAGATGAACGGAGCCATCTTTGGGTTCCAGAAACGGGTTTGGTGACCGAAGTGGACGCCGGCTTCCAGCATTTCACGCATCGTTACAGACATTATTTACTCCAGGGTTGGGTCTGGAATCCGCCCAGTGACCCTTGCGGGCACCCTTGTTGGGGGGATTCGGGTTTATAAAATAAGAAAATTTACAACATTGCAAGACGCGAGGTCAGGCAACCATAGAGTATAGCGCAGGAGCGCGATCTTAGACAAGCTTGGCAGAAGCTTGCCGGCAGCCACCCGCCGACAGAGGCGAAGATACCCGTGATTCCGACATCATTACATGTATATCCATGATCACAGCTTTGAGCATGGCACCCTGAAAAAGCAGGTGGATGCACCAAAGCTAAGACAACGCCCGGAGGGCGAAGTTCCAGCCAAGTTACCTAGACCACTCCATCGCGGGCCAACTGATTGTTACGGACCTCCTTTCGCGGAAATCCGTGATGAGCAAAAATTTCTCAATCATTGTCGAATCCGCCAGTTTCGATTCGTCGTAGGATTACACACACCTCTTACGAAAGGATTGGAAATGGCAACGAACACCATCAAACTGCACCGCGTCCTGCGCACCACCCCTGACCGCATCTACAAGGCCTGGACCACGGCCGCCGCCTTCAACAAATGGCTGCCGCCGAACGGCTACCTGGGCGAGGTGCATGAAATGGATGCCCGCGTAGGCGGCAAGTACCGCATGTCGTTCATCGACCTGGGCACTGGCTTCACGCATAGCTTCGGTGGCGAGTACCTCGAACTGCACCCTGGCGAGAAGATCCGCTATTCCGCCATGTTCGACGATCCGAACCTGCCCGGCCAGATGCAAACCACCATCCATCTGCGCGAGGTATCCTGCGGCACCGAGGTCGACATCACCCAGGAAGGCGTTCCGGCGGTGATCCCGGCGGAGCAGTGCTACCTGGGTTGGCAGCAGTCGCTGGCCCTGCTCGCGTTGCTGGTCGAACAGTAAGGAGCGGCCATGGGATCCCCGTCCTCTTACTTCCCTTCGATTGAAGCGAAGTACGGCAAGCCGGTCGAGCATTGGCTCAAGATGTTGAAAGGCATGAAGGGCCTGAAGCACATGGAAATGGTCGCGGCACTGAAAACCAACCACGGCATGGGCCATGGCCACGCCAACGCGCTGGTCGCGCACTTCAAGGCGGAGGGTAAGGACGCGAAAGCTTGATCGCAGTCTAATCGCGCGGCGGGGAGCGTCGCCACAATTGGGGGAACACGTCGAGGTGCCCTCATGAGCCTGGTTGACATCCCTCCCCTGCCCGCCGAAGATGAAATAAAGCGCGAGCTCACGGACTTGCGAGCGGCAAAGGGCCGCTGAGGGAAGACTAAAGCTTGACGGGTGTCTAAGCGGAGGATTGAAAGCCTCGCCACAATGGGGGAACACGTCGAGATGCCCACATGAGCCTGGTTGACATCACCACCTTCTCCGCCGAAGATCAAATTATGGAATCCGCTTCCAAACAGTACGTTGACTCAAATCTCGCAATTGCCGAGTCCAAGTCAGACACCAAGCTGGCCGAGTTTCGTGCATCCATAGAGGCTTTCACTGCCCGTGCCGACGAACGCGAAGCGGCCGCTCGGGAGCGAGATGCCATACGTGCCGGCGCATTTGAGAAACGGATGGAGGATCTCGCTGCCCGGGCTGATGAGCGCGAAGCGGCAGCGCGGGAGCGCGAGGCCAATCGCTCCCGAGAATTTGAAGAACGGATGGAGAACTCAGAGGCACGGTCTGATCGGATCGAGCGGTGGCTTGACCAGATTGAGTCCTCCATCGTCAGCCTGAAGAAGTTCGTTGTCGGTGCCTCGCTCAGTACGGTATTGGGCGTTGGCGCATTCAACGCAGCATTAATCCAGAACTATCACGCGGCCTTCGATTCGGCCCGCCATCTTACGGCGGCTGAGCGTGATTTGACGGCGCAGCGTCAGCGAACTGATGCGCTGCTGAGCGCCCTGGAGGCAAGACTGGCCGCCATGCAGAAGACCGGCGGCCAGAACAACCCTCCCCCTTAAGCGGCTATTTGTTAACGGTCAGCGTGTAGTTACCCGAGCCGCTATACGAATACACGGTGATCCGATAATACGCGGCGGCGGCGCTGTACGTGATCGCTTCGGTCGACGTCGGCGTGGTCGATGAAGCCACCTGCACCCACGCGCTGCCATTCCACTTCTCCAGCTTCAGCTCGAAGTCGGCATTCGAGGGGCCGGTCAGGCTGGCCTTGAGGGTGCCGCCGGTGTAGTAGAAGTATGGCGACGGGTGGATGGCCGAAGCGTTGGCGCCGGACAGGTAGCCCGTGTACACCTCGCCGTAAGGCATGCCATCGCCCTTCACCACATCGAAGCCAATGGTCTGCGCTGCGGCGCTGATGTTGGCGAGGCCGAAGTTCGAGCCGCTGCCGCTCCACCAGCGCGAGTTGGTGCCGCGGCTGGCGTAGTTGTTCGGCACGGTGTCGTAGAAGGCCTTGTAGATGGCGCCGTCATACAGGTCGGTGCCGTCGCCGCGGTTGACGCGGTACTCGGGGTCGCGGCGGCCATCGGCGTGCTCCATCTGCACGTAAGGGTGCCACTCGTTGGAGTTATTGCCGGCAGGGTCGACGTGCCACACCGCCAGGCCGGAGCCGAGCTGGTAGAGGTTCTGGTCGGCCTTGTAAATGGCTTCGATGTAGAACGCCTCGTCGGTCTTGGCCTGGTTCGTCCAACGATACAGCCCATGCGAGCCGGAGGTATGGCTCAGGCGCCCTTTCGGCGCGCTGGCGTTCAACGCGGGATTGAGCTCGGTCACGGTGTCCCAACCCGCCAGATAGCGGAAGAAGCCGTTCGGTGGCACCGGGCGGTACTGGCTTTGCGATCCCACGCTGCCGTAGCCCATGATGCAATAGCTCGCTGCCGAACCTTCCGAACTGCCGTCATAATCGTAGAGGTCGGGCCACCCCATGATCAAGTGTCCGGTCTCATGCGAGAAGGTGCCGATCGAGAGGCTGCTGCCCATGTTCGTGATCTGGTAGTAGCCGGTGCAGACCCCGTCCGCGCAGAACTGGTTACTCAGCCAGCCCATGTGCGGCCACAGGCCTTTCGACCATGCGCTGTCCGCCCCGCCGGCGTAGAAGAAGTTCAGGCCGCGGATGCGGTTGCTGGCGTCCACGCTGAGCGTCGAGAAGTTGAAGCCTTGCGTGAATTCGAGCCAGTTCAGGGCTTCGCGGATCAGTTCCTGCGAGCGCACGCTGGAATTCAGGCTGCTGTCGGCGTAGTAGGACTTGTTGTACTTGGCTCGGTAGTAAACCGTGGCGGTGTTGGTGTAATCCAGTTTGCCGCCGGAGACGGACTGGAAGTAGCCGCGTATCGACTGCGCGTTGCCGAAGCCCGTGTAGGGCATGTCGTTCAGGAAGGAATTTACCTGCGCCTGGGTGATCGTACCCGGTACGTCCGGGAAGTCGATGATCACGGTCAACCCCTTCACCTGCCCGGTGACGGCGGCCAGGGCTTGCGGTGCACTGGCAGCGGCGCTGGCGGCCTTGCGGGCGCTTTCGAGCGAACGGCCCTGCATTTGCTCGAACTTCTCCTTGGCCTTGCGGGCCCGCGCTTCGTGGCTCAAGCCCTTCTGCTTCTTGTCGGCCGTGGCGAAGCTGCGCGCGCCGGCGTTGGTCGCCAGCACGCCGGTCGACACCAGGTCGTCGCCGGCGGCGTTGACCTCGGCGTAGCACAGGCCCTTTTTGGCGGCGTCATACACCACCAGCGCGCCGTCGTCGGTACGCTGTTCGGCGTAGTAATCATTACCGTCCAGGTGCACGCGCAGCTTTTCGCCGTTCGGCTGCTTGAACTCGTAGACGCTGTCCTTGTAGGGGATACCAGCCTGCGCGAACAGGCTGGCCAACAACATCGCTGCTGCAGTTACAACTTTCAATCGCATTTCGGTCTCTCCATGTTTTAGTTTTAGGGAACTGCCTTACGTCTTCAGGTCACCGCGAAGGTGACCGGTCCTGCCAAAGCGGTGTAGCCATCGTTGTACAGCAGCCACGCGGCATAACTGCCGGCTGCCATGCCGGTCGTCGCAAAGCTCGCGCTGCCCGACGCGCTGGCCGCGTATTGCCAGGCCACCGATGCGGTCGCACCCGGCGTGCTGCCGCTGCGGTAGATGCCGATCCAGTTCTTGCTGTTCACTTGCGGCGCAGGCACGGCGTAGGTGAAGCCGATCGGCGTCCCGCGCGGGACGGAGCCGGCGCTGGCCGAAAGCGTGGCTTGCGTGCCGCCGCTTGCGCGGCCGAGCACGGGATCGGTGCGGCTGGCCTGCCCGTTTTCGACGCGGCCTGCCATCCGGCGCAGATATGTGCTGTCGAAGTCGCAGCTCACGGACAGGTCGTACCAGCCATAGCTGGCCGACACCGGCACGCGGACCGTCAACTGCTGGCCGGCGGCGACGGTGTGGCTGGTGGCGGCGCGGCCATAGGCGTTATCGGCGACGCGGAAGGTGGCGGCACGGGCGCCTTCCGCGTTCGACAGCACGACGTCAACGGCGCCAGCCAGCGGATCGGCATTCAACCACGCTTCCGGCCGCGCGCCGCCGGTTGCCGTGGCAGCAGCAAGCGATCCGCCGAATTCACGCAGGAAGCCGTTCGGCCCGGCCACGCTCAGGTGGTAGTTCGTTGTACTCCAATACCACGCCTCGCGCTCGATCCGCTTGCCCGCTTCCACCGTGTAATACCAGGGTCCGTCGCTGCGCACCTTGGAATAGACGATGAATGCGCCGCCCGCCATCCCCTGGTTGAAGAAGGAGAGTTCGACCTGCCTTGCGCTCGTCACACGGGCATTGACGGTCAAGGCGTACGGCAAGGCACAGGAATAACGCGGGCTGCCCGGCTCCTGCACCGGCAGCGTTTGCACGGCAGGCGGCTGCGGGTACGGCTTGCCGGAGACCAGCTGGTAAGTGGTCGATTTCGGCACGCTGGGCGGCCAGGAGGTATTCGGCGTCTTGAAGTCGAAGGCCGAGGTGAGGTCGCCACAGACCGCCCGGCGCCACGGCGAGATATGCTCGCAGGCGATGCTGGCGCGCTGCTTGCCCTGGCTGGCGACAAGCCATTCTTCGAGGAAGCGCAGTTTCGACGTGTGGTCGAACAGTTGCGAGCACACCCGCCCTCCTTTGCTCCAGGGCGAAATCACCAGCATCGGCACGCGCGGGCCCAGGCCGACCGGGATACCGTTGTAGTTCTCGTACTGGCCGACGTCGGCCATCGTCGCGCGCCCCATGCCTGGGTTCAGCGGCGCCAGGTGCGATGGGATGTGGTCGAAAAATCCGTCGTTCTCGTCATAGGTCAGCAGGAAGACCGTCTTCGACCACACTTCCGGATTGGCCACCAGGGCAGCCAGCAGGCGTGCGGTCAGGTTCTCGCCCGCGTTGGGGGAATTGGGCGAGTGTTCGGTGTAATCGTTCGGCGCACAAATCCACGACACGCGCGGCAGGCGGTTATTGCGGACGTCTTCGGCAAAGGAGTTGACCAGCCAGTCGCCCTTGGTGCCGCGCGCATTGGCTTCGGTGGAGCCGGCGGCGATGGCGCGGCCTTTCTGGTACAGGGGGCTGCTGGCCGACAGCCGCGTGCCGTCGGCGTTCACGCGGAAGTTCTTGAAATACGCCAGGTAATTGTCGCCGTAGTTGTCCCATTCCTGGTAGACCTTCCAGCTCACGCCGTTCGCTTCCAGCACTTCAGCATAGGTGCGCCAGTTGGGCGCGCTGGCCGTGACCGACGGCGTGATGTTGTCGTATTGCGGGTCGTTGTTGTAGTAGCCGGCCGAGTCGATGTTGTACAGGCTGCCCATCGAACCGAGCCAGTTCTGGTTGGTGCCGGTCAGCGAATACATGCGGTTCGGGTCGGTGGCGCCGAAGATCGAGCAATGGTAGTCGTCGCAAATGGTGAAGGCGTCGGCCAGGGCGTAGTAGAACGGCAGGTCGCCGCGGTCGAAATAGCCCATCGCTTGCGGCGTTTTCTGCTTGACCCAGGCGTCCCAGGCCTGCCACGTGGTTTGCGATCCCTTCCAGCTATGGTTGGTGCCCAGCGAAAGCGCGCTGGTGTTCTTCGCGTCGAAATGGAAAGGCAACACGTAGCCGCCGCTGCTGTCGGGCTGGTACCAGACCGGTTTGCCGCTCGGCAGCGTGATGGCGCGCGGGTCGTTGAAACCGCGGACTCCGGCCAGCGTGCCGAAGTAATGGTCGAAGGACCGGTTCTCCTGCATGAAAATCACCACGTGCTGGACGTCGGCCAGCGTGCCGGTCGGGCTATAGGCCGGCACGGCCAGCGCTTGCCTGATCAGGTCTGGGAACAGCGTGCTGGCGGCACCGGCGGAGGCCATGCCAAGGAATTTGCGGCGGCTGGTGGACATCGGGATTCCTGTTGTTGATTTAGGGAATCGCGATGCTACGATGCATTTATATCAATCTGATGACAGCTGTCACCCGTGCGCCACGCTATCGACTGATTCCACAGCATCCCAGCAGGAATTCGGCACAACAGCTGTCACCGGGCTTCCAGCAGGCGCACGCTGAGGCTGTCGTTTATAATCTTGCTGATAACGCCCCAGAGTGGCGTACCCTGTACAGAACAGCAAGATCACATGACTATCAATATCAAAACCCCAGAGGACATCGAAGGCATGCGCCTGGCCGGCCGCCTGGGCTCCGAAGTGCTCGACTACATCACCCCCTTCGTCAAGGCTGGCGTCACCACCGGCGAACTCGACCGCCTGTGCCATGAGTACATGACCAATGTGCAGGGCACCGTCCCTGCGCCGTTGAATTACTGCCCGCCGGGCTATACCCCTTACCCGAAAGCCATCTGCACCTCGGTCAACGACGTGATCTGCCACGGCATCCCGGGCGACAAGGTGCTGAAGGATGGCGACGTGGTCAACCTGGACATCACCGTCATCACCAAGGATGGCTACCATGGCGACAATAGCCGCATGTTCTTCATCGGCAAACCTTCGATCCTGGCCAAGCGCCTGTCGGACGTGACCTACGAATGCATGTGGCTGGGCATCGAG
This sequence comes from uncultured Oxalobacteraceae bacterium, assembly GCA_965650885.1. Taxonomy (GTDB): domain Bacteria; phylum Pseudomonadota; class Gammaproteobacteria; order Burkholderiales; family Burkholderiaceae_D; genus Rugamonas. The sequence goes on along the minus strand of CBFGQI010000019.1, from coordinate 48,676 downwards.
CAAGTCAAACCTGGCAATACCCTGGGCGATATCGGCCACGCCATCCAGGTGCACGCCGAAAAAGCCGGCTACAGCGTGGTGCGCGAATTCTGCGGCCACGGCATCGGCAAGGTCTTCCACGAAGAACCGCAAATCCTCCATTACGGCAAGCCAGGCACCGGCCCGGTGCTGGAGCCAGGCATGATCTTCACCATCGAGCCGATGATCAATGCCGGCAAGCGCGAAATCAAGGAAATGCCGGATGGCTGGACCATCAAGACCAAGGACCGCAGCCTGTCCGCCCAGTGGGAACACACCATCCTCGTGACCGAAACCGGTTACGAAGTGCTGACCCTGTCCGCCGGCAGCCCGCAGCCGCCTGCCTTTATCACTGAAAAAGCAGCAGCCTAAACCAAGCATGCCCCACGCCGCGATGAAGAAGGATCTCCGGGAACAGCTGAAAACCCGGTTGAAGTCGGACCGCCAGCGCATTATCGCCAACTTCCATGAGGATGGCATGCCGGAAAAGCTGCTGCGCAACCTGCGCGCCAGCGTCGACGACGTGCTGACCCAGGCCTGGGGCGCGACCGGCATGCCGCCGCAAGCGGCCCTGGTGGCGGTCGGCGGCTATGGCCGGGGTGAACTGTTCCCCTATTCCGATGTCGACGTCCTGATCCTGCTGCATCAGGCGCCGGACGACACCATGCGCCGCAAGCTGGAAGAATTCGTCCAGCTGCTGTGGGACCTGGGGCTGGAAGTTGGCCACAGCATCCGCACCATCGACGAATGCCTGGCTGAGTCGAAGGCCGACATCACGGTGCAAACCAGCCTGCTGGAAGCACGCATCATCACCGGCAATATGGTGCTGTTCGCGCAGCTGCAGGATGCATACGACAAGGCCATGGACCCGCGCGCCTTCTTCGAGGCCAAGACCATCGAAATGCGCCAGCGCCATGCCAAATACGAGGACACGCCATTCAGCCTGGAGCCAAACGTCAAGGAAAGTCCGGGCGGCCTGCGCGACCTGCATGTGATCCTGTGGATGGCCAAGGCCGCCGGCCTGGCCAATTCCTGGCGCACCCTGGCCGTGCGCGGCCTGATTACCCAGACCGAAGCGCGCCAGCTGATGGAAAAGGAACGCGCCTTCAAGGACATCCGCGTGCGCCTGCACCTGGTGGCCGGCCGCCGCGAAGACCGCCTGGTGTTCGACGTGCAGACCGCCGTGGCGGAAACCCTCGGGCTGAAAGCCACCGGTTCCGGCGTCCACATGCGCCGCGCCAGCGAATACCTGATGCAGCGCTACTACTGGGCCGCCAAGACCGTGGTGCAGCTGAACACCATCCTGCTGCAGAACATCGAAGCCTACCTGTTCCCGAACGACGAACAGCCGGTGCGCATCAACGAGCGCTTCAGCGAAGTGAACGGCATGATCGACATGAACGACGACGACACGTTCGAAAAGACGCCGTCGGCCATCATGGAGATTTTCGTGCTGCTGTGCGAGCGCCCCGCCCTCAAAGGCATGACGGCGCGCACCATGCGCGCTCTCTGGCACGAGCGCTTCAAGATCGATGCCGGCTTCCGCGCCGACCCGGTCAACAAGGCCTACTTCCTGCGCATCCTGCAGGCGCCGCAAGGCATCATCCACAACCTGCGGCGCATGAACGAGCTGTCCATCCTGGGCCGCTACCTGCCAAGCTTCCGCAAGATCACCGGCCAGATGCAGCACGACCTGTTCCACGTCTACACGGTGGACCAGCACATCATGATGGTGCTGCGCAATATGCGCCGCTTCACCATGACCGAGCATGCGCACGAGTATCCGTTCTGCTCGCAGCTGATGGCGAACTTCCCGCAGCCATGGCTGCTGTACGTGGCGGCGCTGTTCCATGACATCGCCAAAGGCCGCGGCGGCGACCACTCAAAGCTGGGCGTGGCCGACGTCGAGCAATTCTGCCAGGAGCACGGCATCAGCCAGGAAGACACCGAACTGGTCGCCTTCCTGGTCGAACACCACCTGACCATGTCGCACGTGGCGCAGAAGCAGGACATGTCCGACCCGGACGTGATCCAGGCGTTCGCCAAGAGCGTGCGCGACGAGCGCCACCTGACCGCCCTGTACCTGTTGACGGTGGCCGATATCCGCGGCACCAGCCCGAAAGTCTGGAATGCCTGGAAAGGCAAGCTGCTGGAAGACCTGTACAAGATGACTTTGCGCGTGTTGGGCGGTGAACCGCATTCGGCCGACCGCGAACTGAAGAACCGCCAGCAGGAGGCCCTGGCCACCCTGCGCCTGTACGGCCTGCCGCCCGATGCACACGAAGCGCTGTGGAAACAGCTCGACCTGGCCTACTTCCTGCGCCATGACGCCAGCGATATCGCCTGGCAGACGCGTGCTCTCTGGGACCGCCTGGACAGCGAACAGCCGGTGGTCAAGGCGCGCCTGGCGCCGATCGGCGAAGGCTTGCAGGTGGCGGTCTATATCAAGGACCAGCCCGACCTGTTCGCGCGCATCTGCTCCTATTTCGACCGCAAGAACTTCAGCATCCTCGATGCCAAGATCCACACCACCAAGCATGGCTATGCGCTCGACACCTTCCTGGTCACCGAGCAGAGTTTCGCCAAGAGCTACCGCGACATCATCAACCTGATCGAGCATGAGCTGTGCGAGCTGCTGACCAGCCAGGGTCCGCTGACGGCGCCGAGCCGGGGCCGCCTGTCGCGCCTGTCGCGCACCTTCCCGATCCAGCCGACGGTGGACTTGCGGCCCGACGAGCGCGGCCAGTACTACCTGCTGTCGGTGGCGGCCAACGACCGCACCGGCCTGCTGTACTCGATCGCCAACGTGCTGACCAAGTACAAGATCAACCTGCATACGGCCAAGATCATGACCCTCGGCGAGCGCGTGGAAGACGTGTTCATCGTCGACGGCGCCGCCCTGGCCAATGCCCGTACCCAGCTGCAGCTGGAAACCGACTTACTCGAAGCACTGAAAATCTGATGTCCGAAGAATTGTTACGCCTGTCCAAGCGCATGTCCGAACTGGGCCTGTGCTCCCGCCGTGAAGCCGATGAATGGATTGCCAAGGGCTGGGTGCGCGTGGACGGCAAAGTGGTGTCCGAACTGGGCACCAAGGTTTACCCGAGCCAGAAAGTCACCGTGGAGCGCCAGGCCGCCGCCGAACAGGCGCGCCGCGTCACCATCCTGATCAACAAGCCGGTCGGCTACGTGTCCGGCCAGGCCGAGGATGGCTACCAGCCGGCCGTGGTGCTGATCAAGCCGGAGAATCGTTGGGCCGAAGACCGCTCGCCGGAACGCTTCGACCGCGCCCAGCTGCGCAGCCTGGTGCCGGCCGGCCGCCTCGACATCGATTCGGTCGGCCTGCTGGTGCTGACCCAGGATGGCCGCGTGGCCAAGCAGCTGATCGGCGAACAGACCCATGTGGACAAGGAATACCTGGTGCGCGTCGAGTACACCAAGCCGGGCCGCCTGCCCGACAGCGAGCTGCAAAAGCTGAACCATGGCTTGTGGATGGATGGCAAGCCGCTGCTGCCGGCCAAGGTGCGCTGGCAGAACGACGACCAGCTCAGCTTCACCCTGCGCGAAGGCAAGAAGCGCCAGATCCGCCGAATGTGCGAGATGGTTGGCTTGCGCGTGGTAGGCTTGAAGCGCGTGCGCATCGGCCGTGTCAAACTTGGAAATTTGCCAGAAGGACAATGGCGTTACCTGGCTCCCGACGAGCGCTTCTGAGTCGGCATCGACGCAACAAAAAGACAGCATTTATTGCTGTTTGGCAAGCCAAACTTGCTGGAACGCGGTAAAGTAACTGGCGTCTTCTCCCAAAAAACGAGAGCCTGAGCTGTGAACGACCCAATGCCAAACGACTTCCGCAAAGGTCCGCCCCGTCCACAAGACGCGGTGGAACCGATTGCCGCGGGAACGCATCCGCACGATATCGTGGATCCCGACGAGATCGGCGATGCCTTGGCCGCGCTGGCCGAGGCCGGCGACGCCGTTTCCATCTACCACCGCGACTGCGCCGAGCCCGTGCTGGCCCGCCTGCTGTCGGTCGATCCCGAACTGCCGCACTTCGTCATCCAGCTCAATGAAGGCTCCACCCTGGCGCCCGGCGAATGCACCTTCGTCGCCTGGCTGCGCGGCGCCAAGTTCCAGTTCAAGCTGGACGATCCGCACTGGAACGCCCTGCCCGAACAGCCTACGCTGGTTCCGGCGCAATTCCCCGAACGCTGCCAGGTCCTCAACCGGCGCTCCGCGCCGCGCCTGGAAACCCCGCTCGGCACTTACCATACCGCGTCCTTCGTCCTGAACGGCAAGCCATACGAGATGCAGCTCTACGATTTCGCCGTGGGCGGGGTCGGCATGCGCTGCCCGCCGCGCGATGCGGTCGGCTTGCACGTGGGCCGCAAGCTGCAGCGCGTGCGGCTGGACATGGGACCGGGCGCGGTCCTGATCTGCGACCTGGAAATCCGGCTGTCGCGCAAATTCCGCTCCTTCCTGCTCGGCGAGCAGGTGCAGATCGGTTGCCAGTTCCAGAACCTGTCGCCGGCAACCCAGGACGAACTGCACCGCATCCTCGAGCGGCTTAGCACCACCCGCGGGCAGCGCTAAGCCTTCCCCCCGATCAGAACGAAGTGCGCAGGGACAGCGTATAGCTGGCGCCCGGCTTGTACTCGTCGAAGATCGCGTTGCTGAACTGCGTATAGGTTCGGCTGATTGCCTTGGTGGCGTTCCATACGCTGAAGGTCAGGTCGGTGTTGTACCTGAAGCCGAACATCTGCTTCATGTTCACGCCAACCGATGCATCGATCTGGGTACGGTCCGTGGTATAGGCATAGGCCCCGCCGGGCACGTTCAGGCCGGTGCTGGTGTTGACCACGTGGCTGGCCGTGTACTGGCGCGCCACGCGGACATTCAGGCCGCCTCGCTCGTAGTACAGGGTCAGGTTGTTGGTGCGCGGCGGCACGCCGGCTACCGGCGGCGCGTTCGGCGCATCGTCGGTCTGCTTGGCGTAGGTGAAGTTGGCGGTGAAGCCGAAACCCTTCACCGGGAGCATGTCCAGCGGTTGCTGCCAGGTCGCTTCCAGGCCGCGCACTTTCAGCTTGGTGTCGATGTTGTACGGCTCGGTAATCTCGATCAAGTGCTTGTCGCGGCCGCCGCTGGCGTTCACCGCCTGCTGCTGCGCCTCCGTCAGGCCGATCGTGGTGCCGAACATGGTATCCAGTTGCGACAGCGAGTAGGTATTGATGCGCTGGCCCGGGCGGCTGATGATGTCCTTGCCGAAAGCGCTCAGCGAAATATAGGCTTCCTTGCTCAGGTAGTATTCGAGCGCGATGTCCAGGTTGTTCGCTTCGAACGGCTTCAGGTTCGGGTTGGTCAGGCTGCCTTGGCGTGCGCCCTGGTCACCCAGGGTCAGCGTGGTCTGGCGCAAGTCGGCCGGGTTGGCGCGGGTCAGCGACTTGGAGCCCGAAGCGCGCAGGATGGTGTTTGGCGTGACGTTGTAGGCCAGCGTCGCCGAGGGCAGCGTGTTGCTGTACTTGGTGGACTCGTAAGTCCAGACGCCCACATTGTCGTACAGGCCGCCGTTGCTCAAGCCGGCGTTACGCGGATCGGCGCCCACCGTCAGCACGCCGATGGTCTGCTTGGTCTCGGCATAGCGCACGCCGGCGTTATAGCGCAGGGTGCCGCCGAAGATCGTGGCGCGGCCGGTGGTTTCGGCGTAGGCGGCGCTGACCACTTCGCGGATGAAGCCACCGCTGCCGTTCGTGAAGCCCTTGTGGATATTGTCGCGGAAGTACTGGTAATCCGTATCCTTCGCGAACTTCGGCCAGTCGACGGTGATGAAGCCGTTGCTGCCCGGCTTGACGTAGTTCGGGATGGCGGAGTTCGGGATCACCGAACCGAGGTAGGCCAGCGGCGCCACACCGGCAGTGGAGCCGGTGCCGAAGCCGGGATAGGCGGTTGCCGCATCGGTCATCGGGCCCGGCGCGACACGGCCATCGCAGCCCGGGGTGCGGATCTGGGTGTTGGGCGCGAAGAAGCGGTAATTCATGTTGTTGCCGCAGGTGACATTCATCCACGCGTCGGCCACGGAGAAGCTGCGGTAGCGGCGCTCGATGTCGTCGTACGAACCGCCGACCTTGATGCTGAAGTCGGCATCGCCCCAGTTGACGTTCAGGCGCGAGCCCTTGGTCTTGTTGGTGCGCTCGTACAGGTCCATGCGCAGGCCGGACAAGCCCTGGCCGGCCTGGTACCAGCCGAAGTTGTTCGGGTCGTTGATGTCCAGGTTGGAGCTGTACACCGGCGTCTGGCCAGGAGTAGTGTTGTCATAGGTGATGACGGAGTTTGGCGACTTGGTGGCCACCAGCACCGTCGGCATTTCGCGGAAGAATTTGCTGTTGGTGGCGTTGAAATGGCCGTCGATGGTCCACTTGTCGGACGGACGGAACTCGAAGCCTGGGTTAATGCTGCGGAATTTGGTCTCCTCCACCATCGGTCGGAATTCCAGTGCCCAGAAAGTGTTGGCGAAGGTAGCCTTGGTGATGGTACAGCCGATGGAGCAATCGCTGCGGTCGAATTCCATGCCGATCGGGATCGGCGTGTTGGCACGGGTGCCGGCGTTCATCGCCTCGTAGGTCATCTTGTTCTTCTTCTGGGCGAACAAGGTGTCGAGGTAGAGATCGAGCTTGTCGTTCGGCTGCCATTGCAGGCTGATGACTTCACCGGCGCGGTTACGCTTGCCTTCGTAGGCGAAGTGGCGGCCCAGGCGGCCCATCAGGCCATTGTCGATCTGCTGCAGGGTGGCCCCCGGATTCAGCGCCAGCAGCATGGCACGGTCGATCTGTTTGCCCGGCACCAGGATCGAGCGCGCATATTCCGGCAGCGCGTCCAAGGCCAGGCCGGAAGGCACGGTGTCCGGCGTCGATTGCGAACCGCCGCCGGTGCTGTTCAGTTTGTCGGAGGCATTGCCCTGGAAGGACTTGAGCTGGAAGTTGCGCATGTCGACCGTCTGGAAGCCATCGGTCTTGTAGCTGGTATTGCCCCATGCCACACCGGCCAGGGCGCCGAACTTGCCCCACTCGGCGCTGGTCCAGGTGTTGCTGACCAGGGCGGAGCCGGTATTGCCGGTCTTGCTGTTCTGCTCGCGGTAATTGCCGCTCAGGGTGAAGGCGGAACGGAAGCCCGACTTGTCGAACGGACGCACGCTGCGCATGTTGACGGTACCGGCGATGCCGCCTTCGATCAGGCTGGCCTGCTGGCTCTTGTACACGCTGGCGCTGCGGAACAATTCGGAGGGCAGGAAGTCCATGTCCACCTCGCGGTTGGCGCTGATGGAGCCGCCCCAGCTGCCGGCCGATGCCGAAGCCATTGGCGCGCCGTTCAGCAGCACGCGCGTGAACGCCGCGCCCATGCCGCGGATCGAGATGTTCAAGCCTTCGCCGTCGATCTCGGCGCGGCGCACGGTCACACCCGGCACGCGCGCCAGGGCGTCGGCGATGTTCGGGTCGGGGAATTTACCCATGTCCTCGGAGAACACGGTATCGCTCAAGCCGATGTTGTCGCGCTTTTCCAGCGCCGACAGGCCGAGCGAGCTGCGGTAGCCGCTCACGGTGACGACCGGCAGCACCTTGCCGGGGGCTGCCGCCGGCTTGGATTCGGCCGCGGGCTGCGCTTCGGCCGCCGTCTGGGCCGCTGCGGCGGCGGCCGTCGTGGTGGGCGCTTGCTGCGCCTCGGTTTGTGCGTAAGCGGTGGTGATCATCCCCGCCAGGATAGTCATGACCAACACTTCGCCGCGTGTGCCCAATCGCCGCACGCGTCCACCCGGTTGCTTGTTCATTGCTGTCTCCTTGTTTGCGGCCTCGCGGGCCTTGGTTTAGTTAGCGCTATCAGTGCGCTTGCAACGTGACGTTTGCTCCTTGTAGCGCGGGCGACGCTGCCCGCACGGTGATCGTTCCTTTCTGCCCCGGCTTGCTGCGCACGATGGCCAGGCACAGCCCGTTGAATGCGGGCCTTTCGGTGGACGGGAATGGCACGAAACTGGTCGGGTCGCCGTTATCGGTCGCCACGATGTCGCCCGGGCCTTCGATGCTGAATTTCACCTGGTGCTTCGCCATCGGGACGGTGTTGCCATCCTTGTCCGTCACGCGCAAGGTGACGAAGGACAGGTCGGCGCCGTCGGCCGCGATGCGGCTGCGGTCCGGGACCAGGTCGAGTTTCGCGGCGTCGCCGACGGTGCGCACGCTGGACACCGCCCATTGCTTGCCCTGCTTGTAGGCCACCACCTTCACTTCGCCCGGTTCGTAGGTCACCAGGTCCCAGCGCAGGCGGTATTCGAATTCGGCGCGCTTCTTGCGGCCCTGGCTCTTGCCGTTGACGAACAGCTCGGCTTCGTCGCCGGAGGTGAAGACATGGACCGGGGTGAACTTGCCTTCCCTGCCCGGCCAGGTCCAATGCGGCAGGATGTGGGCCAGCGGCAGCCCGGGGCGCCAGCGCGCCTGGTACAAGTAGAAGCGGTCCTTCCTGAAGCCGGCCAGGTCGATGATGCCGGAGTAGGAGCTGCGCGCCGCATAGAACGGTGTCGGCTCGCCGAGGTAATCCCAGCCGGACCAGACGAATTCGCCGGCCACGAAGGGATACTGGTCCTGGGCTGACCACGAGCGGTCGGCGGAAGTGCCGAAGTCGGCTGCGTACAGTTCGTACGCGCTGACCTGCAGGGTGTCCCAGTCGCCGCCCGCATCGGGGCGCACCGGCGACGTGAGCGCGCCGGTCACCGGGAATTGGTACTCCCCCCGGCTGCTCAAGGCCGACGCGCTTTCGCTGCTGAAGATCATCTTGTCCGGGAACCGGGCGCGGAATTCGGGGAAGCGGCCAGGATTGCTGCGGATGCCGGCGCCCTGATAGTTCACGCTGATCAAGTCCACCGCCGCCGGCAGCGGCATATGGGCGCGGGCATAGTTCATGGCCGTCATCGTCGGGCGGCTGCTGTCCTCTTCCTTGACGATCGCGTGCAGCTTGCGGCCAATGGCGACGCCTTCTTCGCCGGTGTACTGCTCGCCCACCTCGTTGCCCACGCTCCAGATCACGATTGAAGGATGGTTGCGGTCGCGGCGGATCATCGCGCGCAAGTCCTGCTCGTGCCAGTCGGGGAAGATCAGGTGGGTGTCGAGCGCCGTCTTCTTGCGCTCCCACACGTCGAACACTTCGTCGATGACGACAATGCCCATGCGGTCGGTCAGCTCGAGCAACTCCGGCGCCGGCGGGTTGTGGCTCATACGCAGCGCGTTCGTGCCCATCTCGGCCAGCATTTCCAGCTGGCGTTCGGCGGCGCGCACATTGAAGGCTGCGCCAAGCGCGCCCAGGTCGTGGTGGTTGTTCACGCCTTTCAGCGGGATGCGTTCGCCGTTCACGATCATGCCCTGGTCGGGGTCCATGCGCACCTCGCGGATGCCGAATTTCGTTTCATAGCGGTCCACTTCCACGCCGCCGCGTTTCAGCGTGGTGACGGCCACGTAGCGGTGCGGGCGCTGCGTCGGCGGCGGCCCCCACAGCCGCGGGTTGGCGATCGTCACGCTGCCGGCAGCCTTGCCGCTGGCGCCGGCTGCGATCTGCAGGCTTTGCGGCGCGATAGCGGCTACCGCGCTGCCGCTGCGCGCCCCCTTCCCGTCCAGCGCGTAGATGGCAGTCGCCACCTCGATCGTGGCGGCGCTGCGCGTATCGTTATCGACCATGACGTCGAGCGCGACCTGTGCGGACGCTTTGCCGACTTGCGGGGTGCGTACCTGTGTGCCCCAATGCGCCACGTGCACCGGATCCGTCTTGGTCAGCCACACGTTGCGGTAGATGCCGCCGCCCGGGTACCAGCGCGACGATTCCGGCGGGTTGTCGAGACGGATCGCCAGTGTATTGACCCCGCCCGGCACGGCGTATGGCGTGAGGTCCAGGCGCCAGGAGTTGTAGCCATAAGGCCAGCCCCCCACCAGTTTCCCGTTCAGCCAGACGGTGGCATAGGACATGGCGCCATCGACGTCGAGGAACAGCGAGCGGCCTTGGTCGGCGGCGGGAATGTCGAGCTGTTTGCGGTACCAGCCGATGCCCCAGCTGGGCAGGCGGCCCACGCCGCCGTAGGGACCGTCTTTCAGGAACGGGCCGGCGATGGCCCAGTCGTGCGGCAGGTCCACGCGCTGCCAGGCACTGTCGTCGAACCCGGGCGCCAGGTAGGCTACGTCGAGCTTCGGCTCATGGGGCGGGCGCTGGTGGCGGCGGGCGGGATCGCGGATGAAGGCATTGCCGCTCGGGAGTATCCACGGCTTCAGCACCGGGACCTTTGCCGCCCCGGCCTGTTCGGCCGCTTGCGGCATGGCGTCGGCGGCCTTGCCGTCTTCGCTCACCTTGACTGCTGGACGCACGTCATAGCGCAGCGCATCGGAAGCGCCGGCCGGGTCACCCATGGTGAAGCGCCAGCCTGTGTTGATGGGGAGGCGTTCGCGCGCGGTGGCTGCTTCGGCATTGTCTGGCACAGCCAGCGCAACGCAAGCCCACAGCAACACGAGCGCCAGCGCCCTGCAGTTCGGGTTATTTTCCATGTCTCCGGTAGTAAGTCTTTTTTTATCATGGCTGCGCGGATAACCAACTACTAACACGAAAACGATAGCGCAACCATTTCAGTCTATCGTTGTCCGTGGCGCGTTGTCAACAACTTGAAGGTATCGATATCCAGATAGCCGGCACCGGGCTTCGGGTTGTAGCAGAACAGCGCGAATTGCTGCCCCTGGAAGGTGCCGGTGCGCCAGTCATAGGCCAAGGGGAAGCTGCCGCCCAGGCCGTGCCAGGCCTTGCCATCGAGGCTGTACGCTACCTCAGCCTTGTTGGTGATGAAGTCCATGTCGGTGCGCAGGTGCAGGTGCCGCGCGGCCGGCAGCGGCAGCGGTTGGGCCGCCACGCGGACTTCCGTCTTGCGTCCGGCTGGCGTGTCCTCCACCACTTCCATGCGCAGCGTCAGCTTGCCGCCCGCGCCGCCATGCACCGCGATGCCGCCGTTGAATTTGCCCAGCGTACCGAAGCCGCATACATCGCCCTCCGCCAGGTGCGAGACGTCCAGCGCCACCTCGGCCCGGCTCCACGGCCCCTGCCCTTTCTGCGTCAGCGTATTGCGCGCGGTCCAGAACTCGGTCGCCGCGGTCGGTTTCAGGCGCAGGAAACCAGGCCGCTCGGTGAGCGACCAGCGGCTGTCGACGGGATTGTGGTTCCACTGCCACTGCAAGCCAAGCGCCGGTGCGTTGAAATCGTCCGACGCCGCCAGCCCGGCCACAGGCTTGCCCTGCACCGGTTTGGCGGCCATCGCAGGGACGCGGCCCGGTGCCTCTTTGGTTCCCCATACCGGCCAGTCGTCCTCCCAGAAAATCGGGCTGATATTGGTCATGCGCCCGATGGGACCCGCATCGACCATGACGAAGCCGTACCAGCTGCCGTCGGCAAGGTCGACGAGCGCGCCCTGATGGCCGCCGCTGAGGTCATCGATCTGCGGCCGCGTTTCCCACGGCCCATGCAGGCTCTTCGCACGCGACACCACCAGTGCCAGTTTCGATGGCAAGGCGTTGAACAGATAGTAGTACTCGCCGCGCCGCACCAGTTTCGAACCCTCGGCGCCCTTGTAGTAGTGGATCTTGCGCGCATCCGTCACGCGGGTCAGGTCGCGGCTCAGTTCCAGCAACGTCACCGTGCCATCCCAGCCGCCCGAGGTGGCGATGAAGGCCCTGCCATCCGGTTCGAAATGCAGCGCCGGGTCGAATGCGGCGCGGTCCAGGGTGTGGTAAGCCCACGGGCCCTTGACGTCCTTGCTGTAGTAGATGCGCGTGTTCTGCCCTACCGGCGTTACCGCCACGTAGAACGTGCCCTGATGATGGCGCAGGCTGGCCGCGAACATGCCGTGGCGGTAGGCGCCGCCCTGCTGCAGGTCGTAGCGCACGTCGCCATCGAGGCGCGGCACCACGTGGGAGACATATTCCCAGTTCACCAGGTCGGTCGAATGCAGCAGCGTCAGGCCTGGGCTGTTGGCGAACGTGGTGGTGACGAAATAGAAGTCTTCGCCGACGCGGATGATGTCGGGATCGGGAAAATCCGCGTGGAGCGGCGGATTGGTGTAAGTGCCGTTGCCGTTGTCGCCGGCATGCGCGGGCGCGAAGGTCGCGCTGCACAGCGCTGCCAGCGCCAGCGCGGTTAGACGTGCGCCGGCGGCGCTCCGGATGGTTCGGTTCATCTGGTCTCCTGTTGACGTAGCGCGCCGCTTGCGGCACGATGGGAATGTTAGCGCTATTCATTATGGGATCAAATGATGGTAGATATCAAGCAAAAGCTCGTCCCCTCTTTCTCCATAGGCGTCGTCGCGTCCACCGCCTTCGCCGCGCTCGCCACCGTGGCCGCGCTGCCGGCCCACTGCGCGGAGGCGCGCTTCGAGCGCTTCAGCTACGAAGGCCGCGCGCAGGAGCGTGTCAAGCCAACGGCCAACGAGTTCCGCAACCCCATCCTCTCCGGCTACTACCCTGACCCCTCCGTGACGCGCGTCGGCCAGGACTACTATCTGGTCAATTCCTCCTTCACCCACTACCCCGGCCTGCCGATCTTCCAATCGCGCGACCTGGTCAGCTGGCGGCAGGTCGGCAACGCCATCGACCGCCCAGGCCAATTCAAGTTCACGGGCTTGCGCTCCTCGCGCGGCATTTTCGCGCCGGACATCTCGCACAAGGATGGCCTGTTCTACATCGTCACGACCTGCGTCGACTGCGGCGGCAATGTCGTGATGACCGCCGCCGACGCGGCAGGGCCATGGTCCAATCCCAAGCCGCTGGCGTTCGACGGCATCGATCCCTCCATCTTCTGGGACGAGGATGGCAAGGCCTATATCGTGAACAACGACGCGCCGGTTGGTCCGCCGCTGTATGACGGGCACCGCGCCATCTGGGTGCAGGAATTCGACCCGAAGACTTTGTCGATGGTGGGCGAACGCACCCTGATCGTAAACGGCGGCGTCGATATCAGCACCAAGCCAAGCTGGATCGAAGGCCCGCACCTGATCAAACGCGACGGCTACTACTACCTCATCGCGGCGGAAGGCGGCACCGGCGACCAGCATTCGGAAGTGGTGTTCCGCTCAAGCAGTGTGCGTGGCCCCTTCAAGCCTTACGAGAACAACCCCATCCTGAGCCAGCGCACGCTCGATGCAGCGCGCGCCAACCCGGTCACGTCGGCCGGCCATGCAAAGTTCGTGCAGACACAGGATGGCGAATGGTGGGCCACCTTCCTCGCCACCCGGCCATACGGGCCGGACCTGTACAACATCGGCCGCGAAACCTTCCTGCTGCCGGTCACCTGGAAGGATGGCTGGCCCATGATCCTGGAAGGGGGCAAGCGCATTCCTTTCACGGCGCCGCGCCCCAAGTTGCCGGCGCAGGCAAAACCGTCCCTACCATATGCGGGCGACTTCGCCTATGCCGACGAATTCAACGGCGCCGGCGGCCTGTCGGCGCAATGGATTGGCGTGCGCGTGCCCGCTGCGCCTTTCTACCGGCTGGAACGCGGCCAGCTGGTGCTAAGCCCCGGTGGCCGCCTGGGCGACCTCGACGCCACGCCCTCCTTCATCGGGCGCCGCCAGCAGCACCATATCGCGACGGTTTCCACAACGCTCAGCTACCAACCCGAGCGTAATGGCGACCGTGCCGGCCTGGTCGCCTACCAGAGCGACGAAGCCCACCTGTACTATGGCGTGACCCGCATTGCCGGCAAGCCGGTGGTGGCGCTGTACACGCGCGCCAAGGCAGCGGAGGACACGCTCGTGGCCAGCGCCCCCCTGGCCGGCAGCAAACCGCTCAAGCTGACGATCAGCATCGACGGCGGGCGCATGGCCTTCAGCTACAGCGCCGGTGGCAAACCGGTCACGCTGGCATCCGGCATCGACGCCACCTTCCTCTCCACCCGCAAGGCGGGCGGTTTCGTCGGCACCATCATTGGCCCATACGTCTGGCAAGGGGCGGGCGCGCCGTAGCGCATAGGCTGGCCGGCCACGGCCTGGGAACCCTCCAGGGTCTCCGATCAACATGGTGATTTTCTGGTGTTCCGTAGCCGGCAGCCCGTTGACTGCCGGCTACAAGTGCTTTGATACTGACTCGGCAACATACCAGAAAATCCCCTTCAGGAGACACCGTGAAAACGCACAAAATGAATGCCTGCGCGGCAGGCATGGCCTTGCTCATCCTTTTTTCAGGCTGGTTTGCCGGCAGCGCCAGGGCAGCCGGCTTCGGCCTCAGTGAGGACACCAACTTCTACACCGTCGATACCGGCGCCGGCCTGGTGTTCAAGGTCCGCCGCACCGACAATGGCGTCAGCACGCAATCGGCCGGCGACATTGCCTCCATGGTCTACAACGGCGTGCAGTACCAGGACCAGTCGCGCGGCAGCCAGGTCAATTCCGGCTTCGACTACCTGTACACGGGCGTGTCCGCGGTCAGCGTGAGCGCCACCACCATCGGACCGGACTTCATCAAGGTGACTGTGCAGGCGGGCGACCTGACCCACTACTACATCGCCCGCCGCGGATATCCGCACATCTACATGGGCACCTATTTCACGACCGAGCCAAGCACACTGGGGCTGGCGCGCTACATCCTGCGCGTACCGATCGGCGTGCTGCCGAACGGCCCCGTGCCTTCGGACATCCGCAACAACATTGGCGCCATCGAATCCGGCGATATCTTCGGCCTGGCCAATGGCGAGTCGCGCTCCAAGCATTACTCGAACATGCGGCTGAAGGACTGGTCGTACATTGGCGCCACCGGACCGAATGTCGGCATGTGGGTGGTACGCGACAACAACGAAGGCAACAGCGGCGGGCCCTTCTACCGCAGCCTGCTGAACCAGGCCACTTCGACCACGCAGGAAATCACATACATCATCAACTACGGCGAAGCGCAGACCGAGCCGTTCCGCCCGGGCACGTTGAACACCTACACCCTGGTGTTCAATAACGGCAGCGCACCTGGCGCGCTCGACACGTCCTTCTTCGCCAGCATGGGCATGAGCGGCTTCGTCGGCGCCGAACAGCGCGGCCGCGTGGCAGGCGTCGGCCTGGCAGGGCGCGACACGCGCTACGAATACACGGTCGGTTTTTCCAGTCCCGCCGCGCAGTACTGGGCCAAGGCCGATGCCGCCACCGGACACTTCGACAGCCCCGGCATGATCCCCGGCACCTACACCATGAAGGTGTACAAGAACGAGCTGGTGGTCGACACGCGTACCGTCACGGTCGCCGCCGGCCAGACGCAGGCACTGAACACCATCACCATCGGTGGCGACCCGAGTACCGCCGCCGCGCTGTGGCGCATCGGCGACTGGGACGGTTCGCCCGCCGAACTGCTGAACGGCGACAAGGTCACCACCATGCATCCCTCCGACGTGCGCATGGCATCCTGGACGCCGGGTGATTATGTGGTCGGCGTGTCCAATGCGGCCAGCGCCTTCCCGGCCTACCAGTGGAAGGACGTGAACGGGACCCTCACCATCCGCTTCAACCTGCGGCAAAGCCAGATCGTGCCGCTCACGCTGCGTGCCGGCATCACGGTGGCCTTCTCGGGCGGCCGCCCCAAGGCGCAGGTGAACGGCTGGATTTCCGCCAACCCGGCGGCATCGCCCCAGCCCAAGACGCGCACGCTGACGGTCGGCACCTACCGCGGCAACAACACCCTGTACACCTTCAATATCCCGGCCAGTGAGCTGGTGGTGGGTGAAAACGTGCTGACGCTGACCGCCATCAGCGGCACCGCCGGCACCGCCTTCCTCAGCCCAGGCTACGCCTGGGATGCCATCGACCTGATCCCAACGCCATGAACAAGCTACGCCTCCTTCATCTCGCCGCCGCCCTGCCCGCGCTGGCGGCGTTCGCCTCCCCCGCCGAGGCCACCGTCATGCAGCTCTACCCGGGCACACCGCCTTCGCTGCACGCCGCGACGTTCGCCGCCAACACGTCGCTGGCCAACCACTACATCGAAGATGGATTGCAGTTCCGCTTCACGGGTTCGGCCAACAACAACCAGTGCGGCTACGCGGGCATCAATTGCTACGACCAGCCGTCCGACCTGAGTCCCTGGTTCTCGGGCAATTACATGTCCACCTCGGGCAACAACGCGTACATCAGCATCCGGCGCGCGGACGGCGGCGACTTCCACAGCCTGGTGTTTGCCGCCGCATCCGGTTACAGCACGGTGCACGGCTACTGGACTACCTGGAACGACAATGTGCGCACCGGCTTCGGCAATTTCACGCACGCCGACGGCGTGCTGCTCGGGCTGAGGGATGCGGCTGGTTTCGACGAGGTGCGCTATTACGCATTCTCCACCGCCAACCGCAGCAGCGGCTGGAGCAGCCCGGCGATCGATGCGGTGCAGGCCGACATCCCGGAACCGGGCAGCGCCTTGCTGGCGGGCGCCGGCCTGCTCGGCATGGCGGGCGTACGCCGCAGGCGCAGCCGAAGTTAGAGCACGTCCAGTGGGGTGGCGCGCGTCGGCGGGGCGAAGGCTTTGTCCAGCAGGGCCAGGTCTTCCTGCTCCAGCCGCAGCGTCATCGCCGCCGCGTTGGCGCGCACGTGCGCCTCGCTGACCGCTTTCGGGATCGGCAGCACACCATCCATGCGCAGCAGCCAGGCCAGCGCGATCTGGGCCGGCGTCGCCTGGTGCCGCGCCGCGACCGCCTGCAGCGCCGGCTCGGCCAGCAGGCGCTGCTGCTCCTTGCGGCTCGATTCCAGCGGCGAGTACGCCATCAGCAGCACGCCGCGCTCCTGGCACCAGGGCAGCAGATCCCATTCGATGCCGCGCCGGCGCAAGTTGTACAACACCTGGTTGGCTTCGATCGCATCGCCGCCGGGCAGCGCGGCGGCCTCCTTCATGTCGGCCAGGTCGAAGTTGCTGACGCCGTATTCGTGGATCTTGCCGGCCTGCTTCAGCGCGATCATGCCCTCCAGCGTTTCGGCCAGCGGGACGGCGCCGCGCCAGTGCAGCAAGTACAGGTCGATGTGCTCGACCTTCATGCGCTTCAGGCTCTTCTCGCAGGCCGCCACCACACCTTTGCGCGATGCATTCTGCGGCAGGACCTTGCTCACCAAGTAAGCCTTGCTGCGGCGGCCGGCGATCGCTTCGCCCACCACTTTCTCGGCGCCGCCATCGGCATACATTTCCGCCGTATCGATCACCGACATGCCCAGGTCGAGACCCAATTGCAGGGCGCGCACTTCGGCAGCCTTGTCGGCAGCCCGCTCGCCCATATTCCACGTGCCCTGCCCCATCCTCGATAGCGTCATGGTCACACCCCGAAAGCGCGCACGGAAAGCGCGAAAGTGAAAGCAAACACGAACAGCAGGAACCCCGCCACCAGCGGCAGTGCCAGCAAGGCCATGGCCCGGCGCGGCAGCATGGACACCAGCAACTCGAAGCCAAGCGCCAGTACCAGCAAGGCAAGCAGCGAGGGCCAGTACAGCAGGCCCGCCAGCAAGCCCTGCTCCAGCGCATTGCCGCCAATATAGCCCTTCAGCACCATGGCGGGCGCCACATAAGTGAACGGCAGGCTGGCCACCGTCATGATCGCCTTGAAGGCCATGAAATGGCGCGCCTCCGGTGCTTTCTGCTTCAGCACATTGCCGAAGAAAAAGCGCAGCCCGTCGGCGCGCCCGGTGGCGGCGAAATAGCTCAGGCCAAGGAAGAATGGCAGCAAGGCGCAGCCGCACAGCACCAGCATGGAGGATGGCGGCAGGTAGATGAAATCGGCGAGGATGCGCAGCGAAGGCGGTTCGCCCAGTGAGGCGACGCGGAACATCGCCAGGATCTGCGGCGCCAGCAGGGCCGCCGCACAGAACTTGAGGAGGAAACCGACGCGCGGGACCAGCATCAGCCCTTCGGCAACAACGAAGAATACGAGCACGCCAGCCAGCAGCGGCCAAGGTGCCGTGCCGACCAGGGCCAGGGCCTGGCCGGCGCTTTGCAGGATTTCTCCCGGGCCCATCAGGCCTCGATGGCGCTCGCTGACTTCGCGGACCAGCGGTACAGGCCCAGGACCACGGCCGCCGCGACGGCCAGTGCGACCAGCATCGTGGTGGCTTCGCTCATGCTGTTGGCAATCGCCAGCGGTTCGCCGTTATTGGTCAGCACGATCAGGCCGGCCAGCGCCACGTTGAACAGGCTCTCGCCGACGATGAAGCCCGACATGACGAGCACGCCCAGGCGGCTGGCCGCTTCGCCGTGCTTCCTGCCACGCATGGCTTTTTCGAAGAAGTAACCGGCAACCGCACCCACCACGACCGGCGAAGTGACCGTCGACGGCAGGTAAATCGCCAGGCCGACGCCGAGCGGGGGCAGGCTGTATTTCTTGTTGCTGGTGGACTTCAGCAGGAAGTCGATGGCGACCAGGCCCAGGCCGATCAGGGCGCCGTAGCCTACCAGGTCCCAGCGCAGGTCGCCGCCGATCACGCCCTTGGCCAGGGTCGAGATCAGGGTCGCCTGCGGTGCGGCCAGCGGCTGGTCGGAAATCGCGTTGGCATTCGGCGCCCCGGCGAAGCCATTGGCATGGTTCAGCAGTTCCAGCACCGGCGGCACCACGCAGGATCCGGCGAACACGCCGATGATCAGCGCCACCTGCTGCTTCCAGGGAGTCGCACCGACCAGTTGGCCGGTTTTCAGGTCCTGCAGGTTGTCGTTGCCGATCACGGCGACCGCCAGCACCACGGTGGTGACGAACAGCGCATAGGCGATCAGGGCCTGGGCCGTGTCCGGGCCCATGATTTCGCGGCCCACCCAGCCCACCGACGTGGCGGCGCCCAGGATGGACAGGATGGCCAGGCCGGACACCGGCGAATTGGAGGAGCCGATCAGGCCGGCCATATAGCCGCACACGGCGGCGGCCAGCATGCCTGCGATCAGGATATAGCCGATACCCACCGCCACCAGGGGCGTGGACACCGAGGACAGCGGGCCGCCCGTCAGGAACGATGCCAGCAGCCAGCCTGCGGGCACCATGGACAGCAGCGTCACCAGGCCGACGATAAAGATCGGCAAGTCCTTGTCTTCGCGTGGCACGTCATTGCCGCCAGCCTTGGCGTTGCGTGCCGCTTCCATGGCGGACTTCAGGCCGCCGACCACCGGCTTGGCCAGCGTGGCCAGGGTCACAATGGCAGCCGCGCCAATGGTGCCGGCGCCGATCATGCGCACCTCGGTACGCCAGACGCCAAGTGCCTGGTCGGCATAGGAGATGCCCGCAGCGGCTGGCGCCCAGTTGGTCAGCAGCGGCACCAGCACGCCCCATGCGATCACCAGGCCGACCAGCATCGCGATGCCGACGGTGATCCCCATCAGGTGGCCGGCGCCAATCAGGGCCAGCGAGCTGGAAGCGCCAAGACCGGTGGCGCCGTTGCCGAACTTGACGAAATGCGCCACCTCGGCAGCCACCAGCTTGGCGGCGCCCAGGAAGGCAAAGACGGCCGAAGCCACCGAACCCCAGATCACGGCCCACAGGCCGGCTTTGCCCTCTTGCGCACCGGAGCGCGACTGGGTGCCCACTTTCAGCACCTCCGCTGCCGCGACGCCTTCCGGATACGGCAGGGTCGACTGCGACACCAGCGCGCGGCGCAGCGGCATCGTATACATCACGCCCAGCACGCCGCCGATGGCGCAGGCGCCGAAGGTTGGCCAGAAAGGGATTTCGGCCCACCAGCCGATCATCAGCAGGCCGGGCAGCACGAAGATCACCGAGGCCAGGGTGCCGGCCGCCGAAGCGATGGTCTGCACGATATTGTTTTCCTGGATCGTGGCGTCCTTGAAGGCGCTGAGCAGGGCCATGGAAATCACGGCGGCCGGGATCGAGGTGGCGAAAGTCAGGCCGACCTTCAGGCCCAAATAGACTTGTGCCGCCGTGAAGACCAGGGTAATCAGGATGCCAAGGGCAATGCCGCGGGCACTGAATTCGAGCGGGTTGTTATGCGACTTGATGCTCATCTGGGGAGGTCCATTTTATTGGTAAGGATACAAATTTGGCGGGATATTACGCCAGATTCAGGGCCGCCGCCAAACAAATCAATCGTCGTCGGCAGGATCGAGGTCGGGGAACAACACCGAGGTAAAACCGAACTTGGAGAAGTCGCGGATTCGTGCTGGATAAAGGATGCCCAGCAAATGGTCCACCTCATGCTGTACCACGCGGGCATGGAAGCCTTCGGCATCGCGCACGATGCGTTCGCCGAACTGGTCGTAGCCCTCGTAGTGCAGGCGCGTGTAGCGCGGCACGCTGCCGCGCAGGCCCGGCACCGACAGGCAGCCTTCGAACGCCTCTTCCATCTGCTCGCCGATCGGCGTCAGCACCGGATTGATCAGCACCGTTTCCGGCACTTGCGGCGCGTCGGGGTAACGCGCATTGGACTTGAAGCCGTAGATCACCAGCTGCAGGTTGACGCCGATCTGCGGCGCCGCCAGCCCGGCGCCATTGGCCGCGTGCATGGTGTCGAACATGTCGGCGACCAGGGCGTGCAGCTCCCTGGTGTTGAACTCGCGCACCGGTTCGGCCACGCGCAGCAGCCTCGGGTCGCCCATCTTCAGGATTTCACGCACGGCCATGGTCAACCCTCCAGCAAGGCGAGCAAGCCCGCTTCATCGAGAATGGTGATGCCCAGCTCTTCGGCCTTGGCCAGCTTGCTGCCCGCCTCCGCCCCGGCAACCACGTAGGACGTCTTCTTCGACACCGAGCCGGACACCTTGCCGCCAGCCTGCTCGATCAGGGCCTGCGCCTGGTCGCGGCTCATGGTCGGCAGCGTGCCGGTCAGGACGAAGGTCTTGCCGGCCATCGCCCCTTCCGCTTCCGCCACTTGCGGCAATTGCGCCAGCAACTGTTCGCGCAGTTCGTGCAGGGCCAGCAGCGCATCGCGGTTGGCTGGCTCGCGCATCCAGCCTTCCAGCGCCTCCGCCACCGCTGCCGGCAAGCCGAACACGTTGAAGACCGGCAGATGGGCCAGGGCCATCAGCGTTGCGCCGGGCTTGACCTGTTCGACCTGCTCGGCGAGCTGGCGTGCGCGCGGTTCGGTCAGTTTCGGAATGCCCATCGCCGCCAGCAGCGTCACCGGTTCCAGCTTTTCGCGCAACTGCGCCTTCGGTGCGTGCTCGCCCTTCGGCGCCACGCCCGCGGCCAGCAGCGCATCCAGCGCTTCCTGGTTGCGCTCCTCGGCAAAAAAGTCGGCAATCGCCTCGGCCACCGTGCCGCCGATATCGGGCAATACGCGCAGCAGCGCCACCGGCGACTGGCGGATCAGCTCCAGGCGGCCCAGCCAGTCGGCCAGGGTCTTGGCGGTCGATTCGCCCACGTGGCGGATGCCCAGTGCGAACAGCAGGCGTTCCAGCGGCGGGTGCTTGCTGGCCGCGATGGCCTCGAGCAGGTTTTCCGCCCACTTGGTCGCGACCTTGCCCTGCACCACGGTTTCCGGCGTGGTGCCGTCGCGCTCGTCGGCCAGCCGCTTCATCTTCAGCAGGTCGTCCAGCGTCAGGCGGTACAGGTCCGCCACGCCATGCACCAGGTTGCACTCGACCAGGTTGTCGATATAGCGGTCGCCCAGGCCCTCGATATCCATCATGCGCCGGCCGCAGAAGTGGCGGATCGCTTCCTTGCGCTGGGCCGAGCAGAACAGGCCGCCGGAACAGCGCGCCACCGCCTCGTCGGCCGCGCGCACCACATGGGAGCCGCACACCGGGCATTGCGCCGGCAGCGCCCACATCGCCGGTTCAGGCGACGGCCGCTTCTCCAGCACCACGGACAGCACTTCGGGAATCACGTCGCCGGCGCGGCGCACGATGACGGTGTCGCCCACGCGCACATCCTTGCGGCGCACTTCGTCCTCGTTGTGCAGCGTGGCGTTGGTAACCGTCACGCCGCCCACGAAGACCGGCGCCAGGCGCGCCACTGGCGTGATGGCGCCGGTGCGGCCCACCTGCACTTCGATGGCCTGCACCGTGGTCAATGCCTCCTCGGCCGGGAACTTGTGCGCCAGCGCGAAACGCGGCGCGCGCGAAACGAAGCCCAGCACGCGCTGGTCTTCGAAGCGGTTGGTCTTGTACACCACGCCGTCGATCTCGTAAGGCAGCGACGGGCGCGCTTTGCCGATGCGCTCGTAATAGGCCAGCAAGCCATCCCTGCCGTGCACCACGTCGCGCTCGGCGCAGACCGGCAAGCCCAGTTCGGCATACCAGTCCAGCAGCGCGCTATGCGTGGCCGGCATTTCGGCGCCGGTCAGCTCGCCGATACCGTAAGCGTAGAAACTGAGTTTGCGCTGCGCCGTGATGCGCGAATCGAGCTGGCGCAGCGCGCCGGCCGCCGCGTTGCGCGGATTGACGAATTCCTTCTGGCCAAGCTCGCGCTGGCGCGCGTTCAGGGCAGCGAAATCGGCCTTGAACATCAGCACCTCGCCGCGCACTTCCAGCACCGGTGGCGGCGCATCGGTCTTCAGGCGCAGCGGGATGCCCTTGATGGTGCGGATATTGGCGGTGACGTCCTCGCCCGTATAGCCGTCGCCGCGGGTAGCGGCCTGCACGAAAACGCCATCCTCGTAACGCAGGTTGACGGCCAGGCCATCGAATTTCACTTCGGTGGCGTATTCGACCTGCAGCGCGTCGAGCCCTTCGCGCACGCGGCGGTCGAAATTCTCGATGTCTTCCTCGTTGAAGCCGTTGTTCAGCGACAGCATCGGCACCGCATGCGTCACGGCCGCAAATTCGGCCAGCGGCGGCGCGCCGACGCGCAGGGTCGGCGAATCGGGCGCCTGCAGTTCCGGATGGGCGGCTTCGATGGCCTGCAGCTCCATGAACAGCTTGTCGTATTCGGCGTCCGGGATGGTCGGCGCATCGAGCACATGGTAGGCGTGCAGGTGGCGGTTCAGCTCCGCCGTCAGCCAGGCGGCGCGTTCGGCGGGTGTTGCGTGTTCGGTATTGCTCATGTTCAGCTACTCGGTGGCATCAGCTGAACAGGCGCAGCGCGCGGGTGGACCCGGCCGGGATATCCGACGCTGCCATGTCGTCGTAAAACTCTTTCACCTGGCCGGCAATGCTGGCCAGGGTTTCGTCGGCCAGCGGCTGGTTGGCGTCGTCCACGATGGTTGCGTCCAGGCGCGCCATCAGGTTCTTGGCGCAGGCGATCATGGAGCCGAAGCCGTCGCGCGCCGGCGCCACGCAAGGCACGTCCAGCAGCAGCGTCAGGCGCGACGTGGTTTCCTCGGCCAGGGTGACGTTGGTCGACAGCGAGAACAGGTAGCCGCCCTCCCCGTCCGGCATCGCGTAGCGGCCATCCGGACGCACGTCGAAGCCCAGCTTTTCCAGGGCGCCCAGCAGGGTCGCGATATTCCACGGCGCGCCGTTGGACGCCAGGTTGACGCCCAGCTGGGCGTCGTGGTTGGCGACGAAACGGTGCAGGTTCTTGGCGTCCTGCATGACTTCGATCATGTCGGGGATTTGCGGCTCGGCGCCGATTTCGTCGGCCACGCTGCGCAAACGGGTCACCAGTTCCGAGTATTCCAGTTCGTTCAGCGCGGTGCTGCGGCTGGCCAGCTGCACGCCGCCTTGCAGTTTGGTGTACACCACGCCATGGCGCACCGGCTCCCAGTCGCCGCTGACGGCCAGGCCGATGAAGTGAACCGGCTTGTTGCCGACGAAGCGCAGCTTTTGCAGCGCCGGCAGCAGCTTGTCGCCGCGCGCAGGCGCTTCCAGTTCCAGCGGCAGCAGGCAATCGATCAGCGGGTCGACCAGGCAGGTCGCCAGCTCTTCGGCCGGCACGCCGGCATCGGCACTGCGGACCGGCGCCGCTGCCGCGCTGTCCGGGGCGATGGTTGGCGCGGCGACGTCGCCGACGTGGCCGCCGACGTGTTCCGGCACGGCGTAGGCGCCCGAACCGGCATCCGGCATCGGCACGTCGTCCATATGGAAGGTCGGTTCGGCGCGGGCCCCATCGTCGCTGCGCATCAGCACATCGTCATGCTGGCCGTCGAAGGCGCGCTCGACGCGCTTTTTCAGTTTGTATTCCTGCCACTTGTTGTAGCTAATGACGCCGACGACGAATACGCCGCCGGCGGCAATCAAACTCAGTTGGAAATCAGTAATCATGCGGCTTGAGCCTCTGTAGCAAAGGTTGCGGCGGATTCCATGTCCACCGCCACGATGCGCGATACACCTTGTTCCTGCATCGTCACACCGATCAGTTGATTGGCCATCTCCATCGCAATCTTGTTGTGCGAAATGAAGAGGAATTGGGTCTGTTCGGACATGCGCTTCACCATGCGGCAGAAGCGCTCGGTGTTGGCGTCGTCCAGTGGCGCGTCCACCTCGTCCAGCAGGCAGAATGGCGCCGGGTTAAGGCGGAACATCGAAAACACCAGGGCGGTCGCGGTCAGCGCTTTCTCGCCGCCGGACAGCAAATGGATGGTGGCGTTCTTCTTGCCCGGCGGCTGGGCCATCACCTGCACCCCGGAGTCGAGGATTTCTTCGCCCGTCATGATCAGCTTGGCCTGGCCGCCGCCGAACAGGATCGGGAACAGCTCGGAGAAGCTCTGGTTGACCCTGTCGAAGGTATCCTGCAGCAGGTCGCGGGTTTCCTTGTCGATCTTGGTGATCGCGTCTTCCAGCGTGGCAATCGCTTCGGTCAGGTCGCGGTTTTGCGCGTCGAGGAAGTTCTTGCGTTCGGAAGCGGTCGCCAGTTCGTCCAGCGCGGCCAGGTTGACCGCGCCCAGCGCGGCGATGGCATTGGTCAGGCGCGTCACCTCGCCCTGCAGGTAGGATGCCTTCATGTCCGGATGCAGTTTTTCGGCCAGCGCGGCTTCATCGGCCTGCACTTCGGCCAGCTGCTGCGCGAACTGTTCCTGGTTCAGGCGCGCGGCCTGCTCCTTCAGCTGCATCTCGGTGATCTTGTCGCGCTGCGGCTGCAGGCTGCGTTCGGACTGCATGCGGGCGTCTTCGTGCTGGCGCAACTGCTGCGTGATCTGGTCCAGCTCATGGCGGGCATCGGCCAGCGCACGTTCCTGCTGCGTGCGGCGGTCCAGCAAGTCCTGCAAGCCTTCGTTGGCGGTGCCCGCTTCCAGGCTTTCCAGCTCCAGCTGGCCGGCGCGCAGGCTTTCGGTCACCTGCGCCACCTGGGCGGTGGCGGTGGCGATATTGCGGCGCAGCTCATCGATGCGGCTGCGGCCGGATTTTTCGGCGAATTCCGCTTCCTGCGCCTTGCGTTCCAGTTCGCGCAAGGCTTCGCGGGCGTCGGCCAGGCGCTGCTCCTTGAGCATGAAAGCGGTCTGTCCGTCTTCGTGCTCGCCCTGCAGGTTGCCGAGTTCCATGTCGAGCTGCTCGAACTTTTCTTCCGATTCGAGCTTGACCTGCATCTGCTCTTCTTCCTGCGCGGCGATTTCGGCCAGGTCGGCTTCGATCTGGTTGCTGCGCTGATTGAAGCGGGCTTCGATCTCGGACAGCTTCACCACCTCCAGCTGCAGGGTGTGCACGCTGGCGGTCAGGCTTTGCACCTTGGCGCGCAGCTCCCCCAGCAGGCGGCTGTGGTTGCCCAGGGCGGCATCGGCGCGCACGGCGCGGCTGCGGGCTTCCTCGGCCAGCATCGACTGCGCGCGCAGCTGCTTGGTGATGTTGTCGATTTCGTGCTGGCGGCCCAGCATGCCGGCCTGTTCGTCGTCCGCCGCGTAGAAACGCACGGACGACTGCGTGATGATGTGGCCTTGCTTGGTCACGAAGCAGCCGCCGGCCGGGAGGGTGGCGCGCGCCGCGAAGGCGCTGGCGTTGTCGTCGGCCAGGAACACGTTGTGCAGCCAGTCTTGCAGCACGCCGCGCAGGCCGGGGTCGTTCAGGCGCAGCAGGTCGAGGAACGGGCGCAGCGCGACGCCGCCCGCGCCAGCCGCGACGCTGCCGGGTGCGCCCGCTGGCGCGGCGACGGCAGGCGCGAACAGCGCCAGCTTGGCCGGCGGCGCATCGCTGAAGAAGTGCTTGGCCCACTCGATATTGGACACTTGCAGCGCCGAGGTGCGCTCGCGCAGCACCGCTTCCAGCGCGGTTTCCCAGCCCTCTTCGATGTCCAGCTTCTGCCACAGGCGCGGCAGCTCGTTCAATTCATGCTTTTGCAGCCATGGCGTGATCTTGCCCTCGGTCTGCACCCGCTCCTGCAGCTGGCGCAGCGCATTCAGGCGCGCTTCCAGCTGATGGGTGGCGGCGGACTCGGACTGCACCGCAGCCTGCGCCGCCTGGCGCTCGTCCTCCAGCTTCGGCTGCCGCTCCAGCGCTTCCTCGAGCATCATGTTCTGCTCTTCCAGCGACTGCTGCTTTTCCTCCAGCTGCATCTTCAGGTTCGACAGGTGCGACGAATCGGGCATCGCCAGCCCGCCCTTCTCCTGCTGCAAGCGCTCCTTGCGTGTCGCCAGGCCGGCCAGGATGTTGGAAGCGTTGCGCTGGTGCGCCGATTCCAGCTCCAGCTGCTGCTGCGCCTGCATGATGCGCGCGCGCGATTCCGTGCTCTTCGTCTGCGCCTCGCGCCACTCCTGCTCCAGCACCGGCAGCAATTCGGCCTTCTGCTCCGCCAGCATGCGCGCCTCTTCCACGCGCGCCGACAGTTCTTCCAGGTTGATTTCCGCTTCGGCGACCTGGCCGCCATACTCCTCCGCCTGCTGCTGCCACTGGTCGCGCTGCGCGGTCAGGGTGGCGAGCTGCTGCTGCAGCCGGGTGCGCGATTCGATCACGAACTTGATCTGCGCTTCCAGGCTGCCGATTTCCGAATTGGTCTGGTACAGGTGGCCCTGGGCCTGGTGCAGGCGGTCGCCCACCGCGAAGTGCGCCTGGCGCATCTGCTCCAGCGTCAGCTCCACGTTGCGCAACTTGGCCGTCTGCTCTTCCAGGTCGTTCTGGGCTTGCTCCATTTCGCGGAAATACCGGGCCTGTTCATTCTGGGCCTCGGTCTTGCGCAGCAGCCAGAGCAGCTTTTGCTTCTCGTCCTGGTCCGATTGCAGCTGGTGGAACTTGGTCGCCACCGCGGCCTGGCCTTCCAGCTTTTCCAGGTTGTTATTCAGTTCGCGCAGGATGTCTTCCACGCGCAGCAGGTTTTCGCGCGTATCGTGCAGGCGGTTTTCCGTCTCGCGGCGGCGCTCCTTGTACTTCGACACGCCGGCCGCCTCTTCCAGGAAGACGCGCAATTCTTCCGGGCGCGACTCGATGATGCGCGAAATCATGCCTTGGCCGATGATCGCGTAAGCCCGCGGCCCCAGGCCGGTGCCCAGGAAGATATCGGTGATGTCGCGCCGGCGCACCGGCTGGCCGTTGATGTAATAGGTGGACGTGCCGTCGCGCGTCAGCGTGCGTTTGACCGCGATCTCGGCGTACTGGCCCCATTGGCCGGAAGCCTTGCCCTCATGGTTGTCGAACACCAGCTCCACCGATGCGCGGCCGGCCGGTTTGCGGTGGGTGGAACCGTTGAAAATCACGTCCTGCATCGACTCGCCGCGCAGTTCGGACGCCTTCGATTCACCCAGCACCCAGCGCACAGCGTCGATAATATTGGACTTGCCGCAACCGTTTGGACCAACCACGCCGACCAGCTGGCCGGGT
This sequence comes from uncultured Oxalobacteraceae bacterium, assembly GCA_965650885.1. GTDB lineage: Bacteria > Pseudomonadota > Gammaproteobacteria > Burkholderiales > Burkholderiaceae_D > Rugamonas. Next base: position 21,038 of record CBFGQI010000019.1, on the reverse strand, counting down.
ACCTGGAAATTGGTGGGATCGACGAACGACTTAAATCCCGACAATTTGATGGAAGATAGACGCACGTTTTATCTGTACTTCGCCCGCGGGGACGTGTTAAAAAAGTGGCTAATCATACCATTTTCCCTGTAGGGCAAGAATAAAATGAAGACCAGGACAGCCATCCTTTTCGTGTGTATGGGCAACATTTGTCGCTCGCCGACCGCCGAGGGCGTGTTCCGCGCCCGCGCCGCGGCCGCCGGGCTGGACCTGCACATCGATTCGGCCGGCACGCATGCCTACCACATCGGCGACGCCCCCGACCCGCGCTCCACCCGCCATGCCGCCGCGCGCGGCTATGACCTGAGCCCCCAGCGCGCCCGCAAGGTGGCGCCCGAAGATTTCGCGCGCTTCGACTATGTGCTGGCGATGGATGAAGACAACCTGGAAATCCTGCAGCGCGCCTGCCCGCCCGAGCACCGGCACAAGGTGCGCCTGTTCATGGAGTTTGCCACCCGTTCGGGATCGAAAGTGGTGCCGGACCCGTACTACGGCGGCCCGAACGGCTTCGACACGGTGCTGGATTACATCGAGGATGCGGCGGACGGCTTGCTGGCCGCCCTGCGCAAGAATTAGGCGGAAGTGCCGTTGGCCGGCATATCGTGGTGCTCGTCGTTGACGGCCGACACGCCGCCCATCGCCACCGAAAGCGCCGTCGCCACCACCCCTTCCGTGCGGATCAGGCGCACCGTGCCATCGCGGAACTGCTGCGCCAGCGCCTCGCCGGAGATCGAAAACGCTTCCTGGCGCGACGAGGTGGAGAAGATGTACAAGGTCTTCAGAGGACTGATCCAGGCCAGCTTGACCTTGCGCTGGGAACCGTCTTCCTGGTCGAATTCCAGCCACATGCCGCGCCTGATGCTGTCCACCTCGATGCTGGCGTCATCGTCCTGGGGTGGCGCCTCCTTGCTTTCGGACTCCACCTTGGCTTGCAGCTGCAGGCGGCGCTCGGCGTCCTTCTGCGCGACCTCCATCGCGATCTCCACCTGGCGCTCCGGCGACATTTCGATCGGCGCGCGCACGATGGAAGCGTGGCATTCGGCCAGCTCGGCGAAGAATTGCAGGCGGTCCGCGTCCTGCCACTTGATCACGTCCAGCCATTTGTTCAGGGTGGACAGCAGGGTTGGCAGCTTGCCAATCAGTTTCCTGCGCTCGTCCTGGGTGATCTTGGGGCGCACGCTCCAGATCAAGTCGTCCATGGTCTGGGTGGCGTTGTTGACGGCGCCCGGCTTTTCATCCTCGACGCTATAGGCGATGGTCAGCACCGATACCCATTTGTTTTCCAGGAAGGCTTCCACGATCGCCACCACTTCGCCGGTGCCGATGCGCAGGGCCACCGCATCCTTGGCCGACTTGGCGGCTACCGACATCTTTTCCTGCTTCAGCGCCTTGGCGATCGGTTCGGCCATGGCGGCGGCGGCCGCGGCCTCCTCCGCCTTGATCGACGCTTCCAGCTCGTTCACCGCCTCGGTGAAGACCGACAGTTCTTCCTTGTGGTCCTGGCTGACCTTTTCCACGCTGCGCTGCATGGCCTGGTACAGCGGATCGTCCGGGTCCTTGTGCTGCTCCCAGCCCATGCGCGACAGCAGGTCGATCATGCGGCGCGCCGGGTGCGCCTCCTGGAAGAAGAAATTCTTGTCGACCAGCGCCGCCTTCAGCACCGGGATCTGCAGGAATCGGATCAGGTCGCGGATTTCCGGCGAAATGCTCTGGTCGCGGAACACGGTTTCGAACACCGCCGACAGCAGGTCGATCGTGCCCTCATCGGCGCGCGACAGGCTGCCGGCCGGCGCCTGCTCCTTGATCTGGGGCAAGATGAAGACGTTGCCCAGCGAGCCGCCAGCCGCAAAGCCGGGGCCGGCCATGGCTGCGCCGGCCGCCACCTGGCCGGCACCCAACGCTGCAGCCGCCACCGACCCAGCCGGCATCGGGCCGGACGCAAAGCCTGCCGCGGGGATGGCCGCGCCTTCGACGCTGGCAAATACGGCGCCCGTCGGCACCGTGCGCTGCAATTGCGCCAGGTAGTTCATCAGCGGTTCTTTCGCGGCCATCAGCGACATGCGCTGGGCCACTTCATTATTGGCGCCACCGTGGAAGCCCTGGGCCGGGCCATGCGTCCAGCCGCCCGGCGGCACAGCAACCCCGCCCGGTACGCCGGGCACTGCGACACCGGCCAGCATGCCGCCCGGCACACCGGAACCCGGCGCCACGGCCATGGCCCCGGCCGGCATCGCCACGCCGGCTGCGCCGCCCTGCACCGCCATGCCTTGCGTTCCGTTGCCGGCACCATGCACCATTGGCATGCCAGCCATCGGCACGCCCTGCGCTACGCCGACACCGCCCGCGATCGGCGCAATGCCGGCCACGCCGGCGCCGGGTGCCATCGCAACGCCGCCCGCCACCATCACGCCAGGCGCCATGGGTGCCATGCCCGGCGAGATGCCCGGTGCAAAACCCTGCCCCGGCATCGCCTGCCCCGGCGCCGCCACGGCAGTAGGGGCAGCATGCGCCGTGCCGGACGCGGCCGCGGTATGGGCCGGCGCACCGTACAGCCCGGGCGCCACGTTCATGGTCGGCAGCGACAGGTCCAGGTCGCCCAATTGGTCAAAGCCGGTCGGCGACTTGCCGCCGGCGCCCGGCGCATCGCCAGCGCCGGCGAAGAACTGGCGCAATTGCTCCGCCAGCGCCGCCTGCTGGTTTTTCTTGCGCGAAGGCGCCTGCGACGCATCATGCGAATCGGCCCGCCGCGACTTGTGCTTTTCCACCGAACCCGGGCCCGCGCCCTTGCGCTCGAGCGCCAGGTTCAACTCGTCGAACATGGCGCCGAACTTGAAGAACTCTTCCGGCCGCAGGAACGGCATCATCAGCTCATTGGCTTCTTCATCCTTGATGAAATCGATCCACGCCTGCTGGAAGGCGCCGAGGAAGACTTCGGGGCGGAAAGGATTCTGGTTGATGCGCAGGATGTCGCGGTCGAGCAGGAAGGCCAGGCGCACATTGAGCGTCGCCAGGCCATCGGAGTATTTGACTTCGAACGCCTTGCTGAAACTGCCCATGGTCACCTTGGTGTCCATCTCTTCCATGGACACCAGGGACAGCGGCTCGGCCGCCTTGCGCACTTGCGCCTTCGCGCCCGGCGCCAGCTGGGCAATTTCAAGGCGCAGGTCCTGCTCCAGCTGCCTGGCGAACAGGCCCAGGAAGGCATAGTGGTCGCTGCGCAAGCGGTTGCCCGCGCGCAGGCGCGCCTGCAAGGTCTTGACGTCGTCGGCTTCGCTGGCATCGACCAGGCTGGCGGCCCAGCTGGTCGACAGCTCGTTGAACTGCTCGCTGATGTGCTTGTTGACCAGGCTGATCAGATTTTCCAGCAAGGCATGCCGCGGCGTGACCGCTTTTTTGGGCGCCTGGGATGATGGGGTCTCTGGAAGCATGGTCTTGCCTGACATTGAGGGTTATTCGTATTGTCGCAGATTATTTCCACATGGCAATACACAAATGCAAAGAGTCTGCAAATATTTACGACAATGTCGCGAAACTGTTGAGCATGCACCAAGGCGGTGCAAGCGCTAGTCCTACAAGCCTGGCAGTTGTATTCCGATACACCTTTACTATTGCACAAAGCATGATGAAGTTCCCATCCTTTCGAAAGGAACTGTCATGAAATCCAGGCAAAAATCCAGCAAGCAGAGCTCGAGCTCCGGCACCCGCCAGTCGGCCGACCAGGGTTCGCGTTCGGGCGCCCAGCCAGGCAACGAGCAGTCCGATACCGGCCGTCAAAGCAAGACGGACAAAAAGACGCCATCCAGCCGTAGCGGCAAGCGCTAAATGACGGGCGGTGCATGACAGGGCCTGGGAGCACACTTCCGGGCCCTTGCCGTTTTCAGATATTGGTGACGCGCTTGCCCTTGGGGGGCTTGAAGTCGGCCACCTCGTTGACCAGGCCAACCTTGGCCGCTTCCTGCGCGGTCAGGTGCAAGTCCGAATAGGCGTGGATGTTCCAGTGTTCGTCCGTCAGCTGCACGTACTTGCGCAGGATCGACTCGGTGCGGGCATCGTCGGCCTGCAAGCCTTCCACGATGATGCGCAAGGCGTCCGGCCGCGCGCCGTGGGGCGCGCTGGCGTGCGACTTGTGCACCATGAAGCGCGCCGTCTCGCTGGCATAGCGTTCCTCGCCGGCCAGGAACAGGATCACCGCGATCGACGCCACCGCGCCGCCATTGTAGGTGATGACTTTGAGCGGCAGGTTGCGCAGGTAATTGTGCAGGCACAGGCCATCGCTGACATAGCCGCCGTTGGACTGGATCAGGATATGGGCGGTTTCGATGCCGTCTTCCGTCATGTCCGCCGCCGCATCGAAGACGCGATGCACCATATCGCTGTTCACATCGCCGGACAGGGTGAACCACGCCGCCTTGTCTTCTTTTTGCTTGTCGTCATTCATGGTGCCACCTGTGAAATGTGGGTGCCCACCATTCTAGCAAAATGCGTCACTGCGGGACGTACGCCCCGATTCCTGCCGTGCGCAAGCGATCCTTCAACCGCAGGGCCGGTTTCTCGACCAGGTACCAGGACAACACAGCCAGCAACAGCGTCGCCAGCAGCGAGGCCAGCGTGACCGCGCCCCAGCCATAGCCGTGGCGTTCGCCTAGGCTGGCACAGAGCTGCTGCACCGGGTAGGCGTAAATATAGATGCCATACGAATAGTCGTAGCCGCGCAGGCGGGCAAACACGCGCGGCGCACGCTGGGCAAACACGATGGCGGCGTACGGCACCATCAGCCAGCAGGCGAACATGGCCAGGACGGGATCGTCGATCAGGGGCAGGACTGCCATCCCCAAGCCGGCAAGCGGCCAGATGAGTGGGATGCGCCAGCGCCCCATATACAGGACGGCGCCGGCAAAAAAGAATACGGACAGGCAGGCGATGCGGTCGACATCCAGTACCAACCCGATGCGCCAGGCCAGCGGCAATGGCAACGGCGTCGGCTCCGGCACCGCCTGCGGACTGGCCAGCGCCAACGCCCACCACCCCGCCGCGCCAATCACGGCAAGGACCAGGCAAGCCCGCCCGATACGCCGGAACAGGCAGCCGGCCACGGCCAGGGACAGGTACATCAGCAACTCATACTTGATGGTCCACAGCGAACCGTTCACTGCACCGGCTAAAGGATTGCCCTCGAATACGCCCGGCAAGGCAAAGCCGCCCAGGCCCAGCGCACCATGCGCCATCCCGGCCCAGGTCGCGCGCGCCGCCAGGTATTCGCCCACGGGCAGGCTGCTCACGGCCGGCCCCATCACCAGCGCCGTCACCAGCGCCATGACGGCGAGCCCGGGGAAGATGCGCAAGGCGCGGCGCGCAGCAAAGCGCCCCGGATGGGGATCCGATTGCCAGCTCTGGCAGACCAGATAGCCGCTGACGGCAAAGAATACCGCCACCGCCAGGTCGCCGATGTTCTGCCCCGCCACCGGCATCGGCTCATGCAAGCCGACCATGGGAAAGCTATGGCTGATGAGCACCATCGTGGCAGCGGCCACGCGCAGGAAATCAAATGCATTGGCCCGCGATTGGCCGATCCCGCTATCCCTTTCAATTGACATAATTGCCCTCCTGGCATATAGTCCCGAGTCTTGATCGGGAGAGACCAGCAAATGCTGGCGCCGAAGGGGCATCACCCAGAAACTCTCAGGCAAAAGGACCGATCGGGGGCCCATATGGGCCAAAACTCTGGAGAGCGGCCCGCCAGTGCGCAGGGCCCACCGAAGGGGCGTACGGGATTACCTTCCCGTTATCTCTCAGGTACCAAGGACAGAGGGGTAGGCGTATTCATGTTTACGTTTATCAACCCCTATTTCTTGCGGCCCGAGGTATCAATGACGCTCAAAGCAACCCCACTCTACAACGCTCATCGTGCCCTCGGCGCACGTATGGTTGACTTCGGCGGCTGGGACATGCCGGTCAACTACGGCTCCCAGATCGAAGAACACCACGCCGTGCGCAGCGATGCCGGCATGTTCGACGTGGCCCACATGTGCGTAGTGGACATCAAGGGCGCCAATGTGCGCACCTTCCTGCGCGGCCTGATCGCCAACAACGTCGACAAGCTGCAGGTATCGGGCAAGGCCCTGTACTCCTGCATGCTGACCCCGGAAGGCACCGTGATCGACGACCTGATCGTCTACTTCATCAGCGAAGAATGGTTCCGCCTGGTGGTCAACGCCGGCACCGCGGAAAAAGACGTGGCGTGGATGAACAAGCAGAATGAAGCCACCAATTCCGGCCTGACCATCACCCAGCGCCGCGATGGCGCCAACGCCATGGCCCTGATCGCCGTGCAGGGTCCGAACGCCCGCGCCAAGGTATGGGAAGTGATCCCCGAAGCGAAGGCGCCAAGCGCAGAGATGAAGCCATTCAACGTGGCCCTGGTGCCAGGTACCGCCTTCGGCGAAGCCATGGTGGCGCGCACCGGCTACACCGGCGAAGACGGCTTCGAGATCGGCGTCGCCGCCGAGCAGGCCGAAAAGCTGTGGAATGCCCTGCTGGCAGCCGGCGTCAAGCCGGCCGGCCTGGGCGCCCGCGACACGCTGCGCCTGGAAGCCGGCATGAACCTGTACGGCCAGGACATGGACGAAACCGTGAACCCGCTGGACGCCGGCCTGGCATGGACCATCGACCTGGTGTCCGAGCGCGACTTCATCGGCAAGGCAGCCCTGCTGGCCAAAGGCCAGAACGCCCAGTTCGTCGGCCTGATCCTGCGCGAAAAAGGCGGCGTGCTGCGCGCCCACCAGAAAGTCATCGCCGCCGACGGCGCAACCGGCGAAATCACTTCCGGCACCTTCTCGCCGACCATGCAGCAGGCGATCGCCCTGGCGCGCGTGCCGATGGGCGTGAACGTGGGCGACACCGTGCACGTGGAAATCCGCGACAAGAAGCTGGCCGCCACCGTCGTGAAGCTGCCATTCGTCCGTAACGGTAAAATCCTGGTTGCTTGAGCCAGAATTGAGCAGAACCAAACAATAACCTTAGCCTTGGAGCCAACATGAGCAACATTCCAGCAGACCTGAAGTACACCGAGTCCCACGAGTGGGTACGCGCTGAAGCGGACGGCACCGTGACCGTCGGCATCACCGCCTTCGCGCAAGACGCCCTGGGCGACATCGTGTTCGTCGAGCTGCCAAAAGTGGGCAACACCTACACCGCCGGCGACGACGCCGCCGTGGTGGAATCGGTGAAAGCCGCATCCGACATCTACGCACCGGTTTCCGGCGAAGTGGTTGCCGTGAACGACGCCGTGACCGCCTCCCCTGAGTCGATCAACGCCGACGCCTACGGCGCATGGCTGTTCAAGATCAAGCCAAGCGACGCCAACGCCATCAACGGCCTGCTGGACGCCGCCGCTTACGGCAAGGTCGCCGCTTAATTACGCTTTACCGGGCCCGCAGTACGCGGGCCCTTCTACATTCTGGCCAAGAGATTTCCCACCATGACCCGCACCAGCCTGACCCAACTTGAAGCCCGCGATGCCTTCATCGCCCGCCACATCGGCCCGGACGCCAGCGAACAGCAGCAAATGCTGGACGTGCTCGGCTACGCCTCCCGCGCCGCCCTGATCGATGCCATCGTCCCGCCAGGCATCCGCAACAAGAATGAACTGCCACTGGGCCAGTTCTTCCAGCCGCTGCCGGAAAACGAAGCGCTGGCCAAGCTGAAAGGCATCGCTGCCAAGAACAAGGTGCTGAAATCCCTGATCGGCCAGGGCTACTACAACGCCCACACCCCGGGCGTGATCCTGCGTAACATCTTCGAAAACCCAGCCTGGTACACCGCTTACACCCCGTACCAGCCAGAGATTTCCCAGGGCCGCCTGGAAGCCATCCTGAACTTCCAGCAGGTGCTGATCGACCTGACCGGCATGGCCATCGCCAACTCGTCCATGCTGGACGAAGGCACCGCCGCCGCTGAAGCCATGACCCTGATCCAGCGCGTTGGCAAGTCCAAGTCGAACACCTTCTACGTCGCCAACGACGTGCTGCCGCAAACCCTGGAAGTGGTGCAGACCCGCGCCGAACCGCTGGGCATCACCGTCAAGACTTTCGACCCGTCCGAACTGGCCGGCGTGACCGACGCTTTCGGCGTGCTGCTGCAATACCCGGGCGTAAACGGCGTGGTGCGCGACTACCGCGCCGCCGTTGAAACCGTGAAGTCCACCGGCGCCATGGTGATCGTGGCCGCCGACCTGCTGGCCCTGACCATGCTGACCCCACCGGGCGAATGGGGTGCCGACGTGGTGGTCGGCAACTCGCAGCGCTTCGGCGTACCGCTGGGCTTTGGCGGCCCGCACGCCGGCTACATGGCCACCCGCGACGAATATAAGCGCTCCATGCCAGGCCGCCTGGTCGGCGTGACCGTGGACCAGAACGGCAACAAGGCTTACCGCCTGGCCCTGCAGACCCGCGAACAGCACATCCGCCGCGAAAAAGCGACCTCCAACATCTGTACCGCACAGGTGCTGCTGGCGGTGATGGCTTCCATGTACGCCGTCTACCACGGCCCGCAAGGCTTGAAGCAGATCGCCGAGCGCACCCACCGCTACACCGGCATCCTGGCCGCCAACCTGAAGTCCCTGGGCTACTCGGTCAATGAATCGTTCTTCGACACCCTGACCGTCGCCACCGACAAAGCCAACGAACTGCACGCGGCCGCCGTTGCCGCCGGCATCAACCTGCGCAAGATCGACACCAAGCACGTCGGCGTGTCGCTGGACGAGACCTGCGACCGCGACACCCTGGCCGCACTGTGGAACGTGTTCAGCGGCGGCAAGGCTGCGCCGGACTTCGACGCAGTGGAAGCCGGCGTCGACCGCAACTTCCCTGAAGCGCTGGTACGCACCTCCGCCTACCTGGAGCACCCGACCTTCAACCGCTACCACAGCGAAACCGAAATGCTGCGCTACCTGCGCTCGCTGGCCGACAAGGACCTGGCGCTGGACCGCACCATGATCCCGCTGGGCTCCTGCACCATGAAGCTGAACGCCACCAGCGAAATGATCCCGGTGACCTGGCCTGAGTTCTCGACCATCCACCCGTTCGCACCGGCCGACCAGACCGTGGGCTACCGCGAAATGATCGCCCAGCTGGAAGAAATGCTGTGCGCCGTGACCGGCTATGCCGCTGTCTCGCTGCAACCTAACGCCGGCTCGCAAGGCGAATATGCCGGCCTGCTGGTGATCAAGAAGTACCACGAATCCCGCGGCGAAGGCCACCGCAACATCTGCCTGATCCCTTCCTCGGCACACGGCACCAACCCTGCTTCCGCCGCCATGGTCGGCATGCAGGTCGTGGTCACCGCCTGCGACGACAAGGGCAACGTTGACCTGGCCGACCTGAAAGCCAAGGCCGAACAGCACTCCAAGAACCTGGCCTGCGTGATGGTGACCTATCCATCCACCCACGGCGTGTTCGAAGACGGCATCACCGAACTGTGCGACATCATCCACAAGCACGGCGGCCAGGTGTACGTAGACGGCGCCAACATGAACGCACTGGTCGGCGTGGCCGGCCCGGGCTCCTTCGGCGGCGACGTATCGCACCTGAACCTGCACAAGACCTTCTGCATCCCGCACGGCGGTGGCGGCCCAGGCGTCGGCCCGATCGGCGTTGGCGCACACCTGGCCAAGTTCCTGCCGAACCAGCGCTCCAACGGTTACGTGCGCAGCGAAGACGGCATCGGCTCGATCTCGGCCGCACCGTTCGGCTCCGCATCGATCCTGCCGATCTCCTGGATGTACATCGCCATGATGGGTGGTGAAGGCCTGACCGCGGCGACCGAAACCGCGATCCTGAACGCCAACTACGTGGCGCGCCGCCTGTCGCCGCACTTCCCCGTGCTGTACTCGGGCCACGACGGTCTGGTGGCGCACGAGTGCATCATCGACCTGCGTCCGCTGACCGATGCCACCGGCATCAGCAACGAAGACGTGGCCAAGCGTCTGATGGACTTCGGCTTCCACGCACCGACCATGAGCTTCCCGGTACCGGGCACGCTGATGATCGAACCGACCGAATCGGAATCGAAGGCAGAACTGGACCGCTTCATCGATGCGATGATCGCCATCCGCGGCGAGATCGCCAAGGTGGAGTCGGGTGAGTTCGACAAAGCCGATAATCCGCTGAAGTTTGCGCCGCACACCGCGGAAGTGCTGACTGCCGACAAGTGGGAGCGCAAGTACAGCCGTGAAGTGGCAGCCTATCCGGTGCCTTCGCTGCGCAAGCAGAAGTACTGGCCGCCGGTTGGCCGTGCTGATAATGTATACGGCGACCGTAACCTGTTCTGCGCTTGCATTCCGGTGAGCGATTACGCTTAAACCGGTAAGGCGGGGTCAGACCCGAAGGGTCAGACCCCTGCTGATCGCCAGCCGCCTGCCGTCGCGCAGCCTGGTGTCAGGCCCTGCGGGCCTGACACCGGTTTACCGGTTTTCAAAAAGGAAGAGGAACGAACTTGAAGCAACAAACCAAAGCCGCCCTCCTCTCCGGCCTCGCCTTCCCCGGCCTTGGCCAGCTGATCCTGCTGAAACGCCCGATCCGCGGCCTGCTCTTCACCCTCCCCGCCCTGGCCTCCTTCACCTGGCTGATGCACGCCCTGTGGCAAGGCACCACCACCCTGCTGAACGAAGCCCTTCAAGGGAAACTGGTCCCCGACCCCGTAATCATCACCACCCGGCTGCACGAAGCCAGCGCCATCCCCGGCACCGGCACCGCCGGCTGGATCCTGCTTGCCTGCTGGCTAGCCAGCATCCTCGACGCCCTCATCATCAAAGACAAACCCTAAGCCACACTCCGCGTCACCCGAGCCGCACGCTGCACATCCTGCGCCTCATCATCCCAAACCGCAGCCTGCGTGATCTCCTCCGCTCCCACCTGAGCCCCGTCCGAATTGAAGCGCAGCCAGGCCAACGCCCCACCCGGCGTAACGCCGATCGCATGCACGCCCCCATAGTTCGGCGCCGCCATCAAAGCAGCCATCACCAACGTCGTAGCAATCGGCACCGGCATGCTCCAATGACCGCCCGGCTTCCGGCAAACCAGCCACAGCCCGCCGGCACCATCCCCATAAGCCAGGTACTCGCCAAAAGCATTCGACTCAGTCCATACCACGCAAGCCCCACCGATATTGGCCACCGGCTGCGGAATCGACTGCCCGCCGCGATACACCACGATGCTTTCGCCCGCCACAAACACATCCGGCACATTCGGCACATTTGAAGGCGCCAGATGCAAACAGGAAGCTCGGCGCGGCAAGCCCTGGTAATCGATCGCGATGCCCCAGGCCGCGGCACGAGCAAAACTGTTGAAGCGCAGCGTGCGGCCACCCGGCGTCTCGCACAAACGCCAAGCCCCCGGCACCCGATAGCTGCCGACCGCCGTCGCCAGTGACCCGGCACCACCCTGCTCCTCCCACGCCATCAACGGCCCATCCATCGCCGCATTGAAGTACCAGGTATTCGCAGCCGTCACCAGCACCAGCGGCACGGCCCCAGACTGCAGCAAGCCAAACGAAATGCGCGTCACATCGCCCTGCACTTCCGGCAACTGGCGCGGCGCCATTCCGCGCATGACTTCCACCCACCCCGCTTCATCGAGGTTGTTCGGAATGCCGACCGCCACGTGCACGGTCGGCCCGCCGGCGCTGCCCCAGGGCGCCACTGCCATCGCAACCGCAATCGCGCCATCCGGCGACTGGCGCACATCCAGCGCCTGCACTTTCCCCACCTGGTTCAGTGGCAGCATGCCGCTCAGATCCGTCTGCGACCAGCGGCCAAAGGGCGTACGGCGGAACAGATAGAGGGAACGGTTGGCGCCCACCGTGAACACCAGCGGCAAGCCCGATGCATCGCGCACCACGAACAAAGGCGACCGCGCCGCAACCGGGGCCGCACAAGGGCTGGAACGATAGCCCGACTCATACAGCGGCACTAACTCCTGCCGCACCAGCGCCGGCAATTCGCGGCCAGCAGTCAACTGGCTGCGCCAGTAAGCCATATCCGCCGGCTGCGAAGGATCGTAACGGTCGAACACCGCGTTATACGCGCGCAGCAAACGTTCTTTCACATCGAGTTCCGCCAATTCAGGCCGCGCCAGCAAATGCAGCGCCAGTTCGGCACGCCCACGCACCGCCTCGCCCTGGCAGCTATAGAGAGTGGTCCACGACAGGGCTTCGCTTGCCATCGGCTCCCGTTGCAGCACAATACGCGCCACGCGCGCCGCGGCAAAACTCAAGGCGCCCGATGCACAGGCACCGCCCCATTGTCGTACCTGTGCCACCGGCACAGATGTCATCAGCACAGACATGCTTCACTCCCCCAATTCAATTTCAATGTCACCGAACTCGTTGATGCGCAAGTCACGGCACCCCAGCTTGCGCCCTGGGGCCAGTCCCTCCGCAACGGCGGCGAACATATCGCCCGTGGCCGTTGCCAGCGAACCGGCAATATCCTGTTGGACTGCGGACAGGCTGGCAGCATTGCCTTCCCACCACAGGTTGATGCGCTGCACGTTCAGCAGATGCGGCAGCGGGTCGGACACCACATAAATACCGGTGGTGCCGGCGTCGGTGGCAGGCAAGCCCTTGCGCGCCAGCGAAGCGACGCTCACGCGGCCCTCCTCCACTTGCCACTGCAGGCGAAGCGACCATTGCAGCGTGGCGCGCGCCCAGGCCTTGCCCATATAGCTGCGCTGGCGCGACAGCGGCAATTCCTGCTTCACGCTGTCCCACTCATAACGGCCTAACACACCGCTGATGTCCAGGGTCGGGCGCGCCACGCCATCCGGGCCGGCTTGACGGCCCATGGTCACCATGTATTGCAAGTCCTGCTCCGATTCGCGGTCGTGCAAAGTGCGATTGGCCTCCTGCCAGTTCAGCAGCACGTGGTCGCGGTAGGTCCAGCCTTGGCTGTTGCGGATGAAGCGGGCACGCTCGCCATTGCTCAGCGTCGCCTCCACACCCGACTTCTCGTTCTGGCTTTCCTGAGGATTGACCTGGGCGATGCCATCGCGCGACGCCACATAGTCCGGCAGCGAGTTCAGGCGGCGCTGCAGTTTTTCCACCACCATCGGGTAAATGTACTGGCGCATGAAGTTCTCGCGGCCGATGACGGCGCGGCGCATTGCCGTTTTTGCAAGCACTGCCGGCGCCTGGCTGCGCAGCCAATGGCCGACTGCGGTAATAAAGAATTCCTTGAGCGGCGCGTTGTCGCACGGCAAGTGCGACTTGTCGACATCGCACAAGGCGGCATGGAGGGCCAGGCCACCGTACTCATTGACCGCCGCCATAAACTCCAGGCGCCACCCCGCGACCGGTTGGCGCAGGATATCCCGACGGCCATAAGCGTTATAAAAACGCAAGTTCCCGGAAGCCAGGGTCAGGCTCACATGGGCCGTCGATGGCGATGCCGAATCGTAACGAATCTCGATTGGGCGCAACTCAGCCGCGTCTTCCCCGTCGCCGCCGAGGGCCAGGCTGCCCACTTCCATGCTTCCATAACGGATGCAATTTGGAAACTCGCCGGCAGCCCGCATGGCATCAATGGTGCCTTCAAGCAATTTTCCAGACGTAAACCAGCTCGCCGACAACTGTTGTACGGAAGTCGTGGTTTCGGAGCCGATCTCAAAAAATACTGCTTTAGTAGTGACCATTTTTGCTTTAGAGAATGTTAAGATTTGGCCGTGTTGGCAATGACTGCAATGTAGAAAAAAAAACCTTCTCGCGCCTTCCGGAAATCTTCCGGAGGCCGGAAGGAAACCTTCCCGACCGGAAGAAATGCTCCGGAAGATTTCTAAGTCATTGATTTATAAGAATCAGAAGAACAGAAGGTTGGGCAAGCCATGGAGTTTCAATTCGGCGACTGGTTGGTAAGTCCGGAAGCCAACATTGTCAGTAATGGGGAAGCGAAGACGCAGCTCGAGCCGCGCGTGATGGCGGTTTTGCGCTACCTGTGCCGGCACCCGGGCGCCGTCATCCCGGCGGAAGAGATCCTGCAAGCTTGCTGGGGAAGCAACGAACTGGGCGATAATCCCGTCCACAAAGCCATCACCCAGCTGCGCCGCGCATTCGGCGATTCGAGCACCGAGCCGCGCTATATTGAAACGATCCGCAAGCGCGGCTACCGCGCGATTGCCCCAGTTATCACACTGGCAAGTCCCGCTCAAGCGGTCTGGGACGGCGGCTCCCCCTTCCGAGGCCTGGAAGCATTCCAGGAAAACCACGCCGCCATCTTCTTCGGCCGCGTGCAAGCCACCGCCCAATTGCGCGAGCTGGTCCTGACCCAGGCTGCCCATGGTTGCCCCATGGCATTAGTCCTCGGACCTTCCGGTTCCGGGAAGACTTCGCTGGTCCGCGCCGGCCTGCTGCCGCAACTGATGGCGGGCGCCACCCGCTCCGACGAACCGGTCGGCCTGCTCAGCACGGTCTACCTCGACTGCGCCGACCTCGGTAGCGGTACCCTGTTCCAGGCATTAGCCGGCGCCCTGATTGACGCCGACATCAGCGGCCACCAACTCTTTCCCGGCGCGAGCGCCGACAGCCTAGGCCAGCGCCTGGCCACCGATCCCGACGCTGTCGCCGCCGAACTGCGTGAACGCGGCTGCCCGCGCGTTCAGGTTGGTGTGTTTGTCGACCGCCTGGAAGCCGTGTTCCGTGCTCTGCCAGGCGAGGCTGAGCGCTTCATCGGTGTAATCGAAGCGCTGGCCAAATCGCATTGTCTGCTGATGTTGATGGCTTGCCGCAATGATTTCTATCCAGAAGTGATGGCTCAGCCGGACTTGCTGGCGCTGAAGTCACGTGGCGGCCATTTTGACGTCTTGCCCCCGGACGGTGCGGATATCGCTCAGATGGTCCGACAACCCGCAATAGCCGCAGGCCTCTCATTTGAGATGGATGAGTCTACTGGAGCCAGCCTCGATGATGTCTTATGCGACGCAGCACGCGGTAATCCTGACATGCTGCCGTTGTTGCAGTACACATTAAATGAGCTCTATCGTCAGCGCGGCGAGGATGGCACTCTCAAGTTCGAAATATATCGACAATTAGGAGGCCTTGACGGTGCGGTTGGTGTTCGTGCCGAACAAGTTGTTTCACGACTAACCTCCGACCAGGTCGCATCCCTGCCGCACGTGCTTTCCTTATTAGTAAATGTAGGCGAGGATCAATCTGCCGTTACATCCCGACGTAGCCCGCTTGCAATGCTCCGCGTCGAAAGCGAACGCGACTTGGTCCGAGTCATGGTCGAAGCCAGGTTGTTCGTTAGCGAATTGGCAGGCGATGTACCAAGTTTTGGCGTTGCACACGAAGCACTTCTGCGGCGGTGGCCTCGAGTAGCCGAATGGATCGAACATCATCGCTCCTCTTTACAATTGCGTACTCGCATTTCGGGCCAAGCCGCCCGCTGGAACGAAGCTAGTCGAAGGAAGGACTTTCTTCTACCCCGCGGAAGCCAAGTAACCCAAGCGGCAGAACTATTGAGGCTGAAGGACTTTTCGCTTACTACATTAGAAAGAGATTTCGTGCGTGCGTCTATCAGTCGAGCACGTCTAGCGGAGCGAGCAATGTATGGAGTGATAGCCCTAATTGCCGTTTTAGCAGTACTGACCACTATTTTTGGAGTAACTGCGCGTTCCGCTCAGCACGCGGCCGAGCGAAATCGGATTGAAGCAGAAGGCTTAATGACGTTTATGCTCGGCGACTTTGTCGAAAAACTTCGTCCTATTGGTCGACTTGATTTGCTTGATGACGTAGGCAATAAAGCGCTAGATTATCTTGGTAATAGCGCTGAATCAGAAGCAAGCCTCCCATCGCTTGTCAGCCGTATTAAAGCGCTGCGAATCATAGCCGAGGTCGACAGCTATCGCGGACGAAGGGAGCAATATCAAAAAGCGCTGTTGAAAGCAAGAGAGCTCATTCAAGGAGCCCCACAAGACTTTTCACGACACCCAGAATTTGTCAAAGAGGCGGGTGCCAACGCCTTTCATCTTGGGGTCTATTACGAACAGTACAACGAACTTGATAAAGCGGCGGAATATTTTTCGATGTATCGGGAATTGGCCCATCGCTTTACTGAAGTAGCTCCACAACCGGAGGACGGATGGCTCGAACAGTCCTTCGCACATGATGCGTTAGGTATGCTGGCAATGAAAAGATCAGCCTATTCGACGGCTGAGAACGAATTTACTCGATCGCTAGCTCTCAAGCGTAAAGTCGTCAATCATGGCAAAGCTAACGATGCGGTTACCAGTCAGCTCGCTGTAACTGTCTCGTGGCTAGCGGAAAGTACCTTAAAATCAGGAAATCCAGTTGCGGCGATGAAGCTCTATAAAGAAGAGGAGTCGTTGTTGCGTGGGGTTAAATCAAGCAACGCTGGAATCCAAAGCAAAATCGTCGCGTCGTTGATGCGACAGGGTTTGCTTGCCGTCGCTCTCGGAGAGAAGCAGGAAGCAATTCTCGCTTTGCAGGGCGCAGAAAAAATAGCACAAGAATTGGTATTAAAGGATCCCAGCAATCGGACATGGCAGATCAGATTGCTCACCACCAAAGGTAGGATAGCCGAGGCTGGGCTTAATTTCAGCAACGCAAAGCAATCGCTCGATCAGCTACAATCAGTTTGCGAAAAAATGGCCGAATTGCTAGCACAAGATCCTAAGAATACATCCTTGGCCTATCAAACAGTAAAATTTGAACTCGGACGTACCGCAATGTTATCTATGGCCGGGAGAAATAGGGAGGCCATCGCTAACACCGACGCAGCCCTAGCCAAGCTAACCCAGCTCCGACTTAAAGCGAGTCAGGATAAGACTTTGCTTACTTTTTTGACTGAAGGACTGATGATGCGGGCCGAGCTCACAAAAAAACAAGAGGATGACGATGCTGCCCTCTCGTATTGCAATCAAGCTTTGGAACTGTTGCGTGGTCCTACTCAAACAACTAACGAATTTGGGCTGCTTGCTTTACGCGTACGCGCCGATTTGTGTTTGGGCAACGCAAACTTTGTGACGCCGACCATTACCAAACTTAAAGACATGGGATATCGTGACGAACGATATCTTCAGTTCATTTCCACCCACCCCTTGTTGAAAGGTAAGCTATGAGAGATAAGCAAAATGACTCTAACGTAATCAATGTCAAGGTTACTGTCCAGCAAACCGGGAGTACCTATAACGCAACCTATGACCCACCAGTCATACCGGTTAAGGAACACAATACTGTGATCCGCTTTCACCTGGATGAGGAAACTCCAGACAAAATTGTCATTGATAACGTCACAATCACTCCTCTGGGCCAAACCCAACTCAGCAGCCCTGAAATTAGCTCCAACCGAAAAAAGGTAGAAGTTACTGACAAAAACACTGTCAAAGAAACTTTTCATCTAAATTTCACCTATAAAGATAAACAAAGCGAGGCCGCTACTTTCAAATGTGCGGATGACAATGGGGTCGAATATCCGCAAGTTGAAAACGATCCACCTGGGTCGCCATAAAACTGAAGTACGATCAATTGTCGCCTTAATTTGCTTGAACGTATGCCTCTCGGCACTCGCGCAAGTATCACCAATCGAACGCAAAGTGGTTGTGAAAGGCGACGTTTCGATTAGCGAGCGCGAAGCTATTATTGTAAAGGTCGATATTCCCTTGTCTGGCGCCATTGGGCGCCACACGCATCATGGTGAAGAGATCGGCTATGTCGAGCGTGGTGGCGTGGAGATGCTGATAGAAGGCGAGAGTCCGCGCTTACTGAAATCTGGCGATGGCTTCATAATTCCCAGCGGCAAAGTGCACGAAGCGCGCAATGTCGGTGACGAAACTGCGCGCGTGATCGTCACTTATGTAGTTGAGAAGGGTAAGCCACTATCTGTGCCAGCAAAGTAGGACTCCTGGTAGTAAATGAGGGCGCCCGCGAGGCGCCCTCAGTTTAATCGTTGTTTTCGAGATCAATTCGTAAAAGTCCCCGACGTTAATGAACCGCCCTCTTTTCCGAGACGAAGCCATAGCAAACAAGGCGCGCAAGCTTCACGGATCAATTCTGCTAACGCGCTCCTGGTCAAATACTGCACTGGCGTTCTTCCTTTGTGTAATCGTGGCGAGCCTCATCGTCTTCGCCCTCATCTTTGGCTTTGCGCGAAAGGCTACCGTGACGGGCGTAGTGGTGCCAAGCCAGGGGGTAAACCGAATTCTGTCGCCTCAAACGGGAACGATCGCCAAGCTGAACGTATCGGAAGGCCAAGAAGTCAAGATTGGCGATCCGATCTTCACCATTTCGAGCGAACGGAGCGCGGAAGGAGGTGCCGTTCAAGCAACGGTAACGGAAAGCTTGGTAGCCCGCATTGAAAAGCTGCACCGCGAACTGGACCAGGTTGGCGGGCAGTCGACGAACAAGCAGCGCGAACTCGCAGACAAGCTTTCCAGCATCAACGCCAGCCTCAAACAAGTCGAACACGAACTCGCCCTGCAACGCGACAAGTTAAACCTCGCCCGCGACATCTCCGCGCGTGTCTCGGAACTCGCCAAGACGGGCAATATGTCCAAGATCACCGCGGCAGAAAAAGAGGCTGATGTACTTGAGCAGCAGAGCCGCCTTTCGACATTGGAGGTTCAACGCCAAAGCATGCTGCGCGAGGTGACTTCGCTACAGTCTTCCCAAACTGACAGCTCGATTCAAAAGAGCCGCGATGTTTCGACAATCCAGCGCGAGATCGAAGACCTGAAGCAGCAGGTTGCCGAGAACGAAGCAAAGCGCCAGGTTATCGTGCGCGCTGAACTTGATGGACGCGTGGCCGCCGTGCTCGTGGAGCCCGGCCAATCGGTTGTTGCGAACCAGCGCATCGCTAGCATTCTGCCGAAAGAAGGGCAGCTGGAAGCAGAGCTCTTTATGCCTTCACGGAACATAGGCATGGTTACGCCAGCCACCCGCGTGGTAGTCCGTTACGATTCCTTCCCATATCAGAAGTTCGGCCAGTTCAAGGGCACAGTGCGCGACGTGTCCGAAACCTCGATCAATGCAGGCGACCTGCCTCACGGGAGCGGCCAGTCCGCAGGCACCGATTCATACTTCCGCGTACGCGTCGCCCTCGAACAGCAAGAGGTCTCATTGCGCGACAAGCACTACCAACTTAAGCCAGGCATGCAGCTGACCGCTAACGTCTTGCTCGAAGAGCGCACCATTGCTGAATGGATGTTTGAACCACTCCTGGGCATCGCTGCTCGAAATTAACTGGTTAGTTCATGATTTCCCTTAGCCACAAACGTAAGGTCCCGGTCTATCTTCAAAACGAAGCAACCGAATGTGGCCTGTGCTGTCTCGCCATGATTGCGGACTATCTTGGTTACCGCACCGACCTCGCAAGCCTGCGGCTGCAATTCTCTGTGTCGCGCAAAGGTGCCAGCCTCGCAAGCCTGATCAAGATCGCTAAAGCGCTCAAGCTCGAGCCACGTGCCGTCAAGCTTGATATGGGGGCAATCTCGAAGTTGGCGTTGCCAAGTGTGATCCATTGGGACATGGACCATTTCGTCGTGCTCATATCGGTCTCGCCTCGTGAAGCGATCATTCACGATCCGGCAATTGGCCGCCGTGTCGTCCCTATCGAAGAGTTCTCCAAGTACTTTACCGGTATCGCGTTGGAGCTGAAACCGGCAAATGACTTTACGCCAGTTGACCACACAACCAAGTACACCATCGGAGGACTGATGGGGAACATCACTGGATTGAAACGCGGGCTCGGACAAATTCTTCTGCTCGCTTTCGCGCTCGAATGCGTTGTGATCGCCCTTCCCTTCTTCCTTCAATGGACCGTCGACCAGGCGTTACCATCGGCGGATAGTGACTTGCTCACGACGCTCGCGCTAGGGTTCGGATTACTCGTCCTGATTCAAGGCGCTATCCACGCGGTGAGGAACTGGTTCCTCATCTCATTGAGCACGAACTTGAACTTCCAATGGTACGGGAACGTCTTCGGCCATCTGATTCGCCTACCGCTTGAATACTTCGAGAAGCGGCACATCGGCAGCATCATCTCCAGCTTCGGCTCGATCAGCACAATTCAGCGCTCCGTGACCACCACCTTCGTCCAAGCGATCGTTGATGGCGTGATGGTCTTGGGCACGTTGCTGATGATGGTCCTCTACAGTGCGAAATTGGCGATGGTCTCGTTCGCAGCGATCATTATCTACACAGCGCTCCGTCTGAGTCTCTTCAATCAACTGCGCTCAGCTGCCGCTGAACAGATTGTGTTCGTGGCGAAGCAAAACACGCACTTCTATGAGACCACCAACGGTATCCAAAGCGTGCGGCTTTTCGGACAGGGCGACCAACGCCGCGCAGGCTGGATGAATCTCCTCGCAGAGCAATTCAATGCCGAACTGCGCATCAACCGCATCGGTGTGAATTATGAGTCAGCACGCACTGTGCTGTTCGGGATCGAGCGCGTGATTGTGGTTTGGCTGGCTGGTCGAGCCGTGCTGGATAACGCATTTTCGGTCGGCATGCTGTTCGCATTTATCGCGTACAAAGACCAGTTCTCGACCAGGATCTCGGCGCTCGTGGACAGGCTACTTGACCTTCGAATGTTGGGCCTTCATGGCGAGCGCATCGCCGACATTGTGCTCACTCCTGCCGAAGATGAGGGCGAGCTTATACTGGGCGAATCGACAATCGCGAACAGCGCTCCTTCCGTTGAACTACGCAACATTTCGTTCCGTTACTCACCGACCGAACCTTACATTTTCGAGGGCATCAACCTGAACGTCGAGGCTGGCGAGTCTATCGCGATTACGGGACCATCAGGATGCGGCAAGACGACGCTTGTCAAAATCATGTTGGGGCTGTTGGAGCCCTCGTCGGGCGAAGTTCTTGTCAACGGGGTACCGATCAAACGAATTGGGTTGGCAAATTTCCGGAGCACCATCGGGACCGTGATGCAAGAAGACCGCCTGTTCTCTGGCTCTATTGCGGAGAACATCTGCTTC
>CBFGQI010000018.1:0-57507 GCA_965650885.1 uncultured Oxalobacteraceae bacterium | reverse complement strand
GGGCATTGGTCAGGGTAAACAGGGACAGCGGCGTGCCGTCCGGTGCGTGGCCGAATGGCGCGCTCTGGATCATGGTGCTATTACTCGATAACTGACGGGCGTCCGAAGACGGGCATGCCCTGCGCATCCCAGCGCAGCGGCTTGACGAAAGTGTGGCGGTCCGGATTCCACAGTGGATCGCCAACGATTTCCGTGTAAGTGCGTGCATGGTACACCAGCAGCACGTTTCCGTCCGCATCTACAGTGAAGCTATTGTGTCCCGGGCCGTAAATGCCGTGCTCGAAGCAGGTTTGCAGCACCGGTTCCCGCGACTTGGTCCACGCGGCCGGGTCCAGCAGGTTGGCATCGGCATCGGCCCACAGCAGGCCCATGGCATAGTTTTCGTCGGTGGCGCTGGCGGAATAGCTGATGAACACCTTGCCGTTGCGCTGCAGGACGGACGGGCCCTCGTTGACCCAGAAGCCGCGGATTTCCCAGTCGAATTCCGGCTTGGTCAGCATCACGGGCTTGCCCTTGATCTGCCACGGGGTTTCCATTTCGGCGATATACAGGTTGGAATTGCCTTCGATCCCGTTGTCCTTCTGCGCCCACAGGTAGTACAGCTTGCCCTGGTGGGTGAAGGTGGTCGCATCCAGGCAGAAGGTGTCGATGCCGGAATCGACCTGGCCCATGAATTCCCACTCGCCTTCCAGCGGGTTGGGATTGGTGTTGCGGATGGCGTACATGCGGTGCTGGAACAGCTTGTACTTGATTTCGCGGCTGGGCGCGGCGGCGAAGTAGACGTACCAGGCGCCGTGGTTGTAATGCAGCTCCGGCGCCCAGATCAATTCGCTGTAGGCGCCGGTATCCGGCTTGCGCCACACGTCGACGGTCGGCGCGTCGCGCAAGCCTTCGATGGTGCTGGCGCGGCGCAGCTCGATGCGGTCGTATTGCGGCACCGAGGCGGTGAAATAGTAGTAGCCGTCGCTATGGCGGATGATGTAGGGATCGGCGCGCTGCTCGATCAGGGGAGACAGTTTTTGCATATTCAAGCGGAAACGTAGCCGTGGGACTTCATGTTCTCTTTCACGGTGCCGTAGTACTCGTCACTGATGCGATAGGCGAACATCAACAGCCCCATGAGCAGGTGGAAGAAGCCCGGGATCACCGACAGCATCAATGCGATGCCGTTCAGTGCAACGTCGGATTGCGCCTGGTTGGGCACATACTGGAAATAGGTCAGCAACACGCCCACCATGCCGCCGGCAACCGCCATGCCGGCTTTCTGGCAGACCGAAATGCCGCCGAAGGCAAAGCCCGAGACGCGCTTGCCGGTCTTGACCTGGCCGTAGTCGATGGTCTCGCCGATGGCGGACCAGAACACCGGCGCATGCAGGTCGACGATGAAGGACAGCGCGAAGAACAGCACGAAGGCCAGCACCACGTCGCCTGGCTTGACGAACATATAGATGGCCAGGCTGATGGCTGCGACGACCAGCTGGGTCCAGCGGAACAGCTTGACCTTGCAGTAAACCTTGGTGATCCAGGTCGATGCCACCATCGACAGGATGGCAGCCACCACACCGGTGGACAGGAAGGCCGACACCTGCGCGGTGTTCAGGCCCAGGTAGTATTTGGCGTAATAGATCGCCACCGACCCGCGTACCACGTAGCCGATGGTGCCGGTCACGCAGACCCCGCACAGGATCAGCCACTGGTCGTTCTTCAGCAGGACCTTGAGCTGGCCCCACAGCGACTGGCGCACCACCACATGGTGCACGCGCTCGGTGGTGGTGAAGAAGCAGAACAGGAACAGGGCCACGCCCAGGGCGGCCATCACCGCCATCGCCATCTGGTAGCCGTGGGCCGGACTGCCTTCGCCCCAGCGTTCGGACAGGAAAGGCACCACGATGGTGACCAGGAAGGCGCCGATCTTGGCGAAGAACAGGCGGTAGCCGTTGGCCGACAGGCTTTCCTTCGGATCGCTGGTCAGCGCGCTGGGCAGGGAAATATAGGGAATGCCGACACCCGCCGTCATCAGGGTCATGATGATGTAGGTGGAATAAGCCCACACCAGCTTGGCGTCGTAACCCCAGTCCGGCGTGGAAAACACGAAGAAGACGCTCACGCCATACGGCACCGCGAGCCACAACAGGTAAGGACGATAGCGGCCGAAGCGGCTGGTGAAGCGGTCCGTGATCTGGCCCATGGCCAGGTCAGCCACCGCGCCCACTACCTTGACCAGCACGAACAACAGCGCCAGGTCTTGCGTCCGCAAACCGTAGATGTCGGTGTAGAAGTACGTAATGATCAGCATCATCGAGGAAATCACGACATTGAGTGCCGCATCCCCTGCTCCGAAGCCCGCCTTTTCGAGCACCGACATCTTTTGGTTTTGCATGGTAGATCAGTTCTTCCAGTTCAGCATCAGGCCGACAGTGCGGTCGTAGCGGCGCAGGTCGCGCGGGTAGACGTCCTTGTCGGTCCAATAGTCGACATACTTGAAGTTCAGCAGGTTGGTGCCGGTCAGCGTCAGCGACAGGTTCGGGGTGAACTTGTAGCTCAGCGAACCATCCAGGCTGCTCATTGGCGCGGCGATCAGGTCGCGTGCCGGAGCGGAACCTGCATTGCCCGGACGGTCGTTATACACCTGGGTGAACTTCGAACGCCAGTTATAGGCCAGGCGGCCGGACAAACCGTACTTCTCGTACAACAGCACGATATTGTAAGAGTTCTTCGACAGGCCCGCGAACGGCTTGCCGGACAAGTCAGGGTTGACCGACGACGTCACGCCGCCTTCCATATAGGTGTAGTTCGCCTGCAGGCCGAAACCGCCCAGCCAGCCCGGCAGCTTGTCGTAGAACTGCTGGTAAGACAGTTCGACGCCCTGCAGGTGGCCCTTGTCGGTATTGAAAGGACGGCTGGTCTGGTAAGTCACGCCCTGGTACACCTCGGGCACGACCTTGTTCATGATGTAGCCGTCGAAGTTGTGGCGGAATACCGTGCCGCTCACCATCGCTGCCGGGGCGAAGTACCACTCCAGCGCGGCGTCCAGGTTCTGGCCGGTGAATGGCTGCAGGTCAGGGTTGCCGCCGGATGCCGACGCCTGCACCGTGGTGCCGTTCGAGTTCACATAGGCGGTGCCCGGGTTCAATTGCGCAAAGTCCGGACGGGTCAGCGTTTTCGCGTAGGCGATGCGGCCGATCAGGTCCTTGCGGAAGTTGGCCTTGAAGTGCGCGCTCGGCAGCACATCGGTGGCGGAGCTGCTCTTCGGCGTGGCGACGAACTGGCCGTTGACCAGGCTATAGCCCAGCAGGTCGGCATCGGTCTTGGTCACGCGCACGCCCAGCACGCCTTCCACCGGCACCGCGCCGACATCGAAGCCGATGCGGGATTTACCGTAGATCGCGTAGTTCTTTTCGTCGTCCGAGAAGAAGGAGCCCTGGTCGATGGCCTTGGCGTTGCCGGAGCCGGTCACGGCCTTGCGCACATCGGCGGTGTTATTCAGCAGGAAGCTGGCGCATGGGGTGTACCAGAAGGCGGTGCCGTAGTCTTCCGACAGCTCACGGTTGGTGCAGGTCATGCCCGGCATGGTTGCCACCGAAACGCGGGTGGCCGGGTTGAACGCGTCCGGCGCCCCCATGCTGCCCTCGACGGACTTGATCGATTCCGCGCTGCGCTTGTTGAAACGCACACCGGCGCTGAATTCCTGGAACAGGCCGTCGCCATCCGGCGTGTAGCTGGCATCGGCGCGCCAGTCGGTCGAGGCGCCCTTGTCGTTGCCGTAGCGGTCGAACAGCTGGAACAGGTAGATGTTCTTCGGGTCGGTCATGTCCATGCCGCCGTAGCGCATGAAGGAACCGCCGTTGACGTTGGTCTTCACGAACACGTCGGGCACGGTGACCATGGCGTCCAGGATCGGGTTGCGCCAGTCGTACTTCGACTTGGTGCGCGCCAGTTCGGTGCTCAGGCGCAGGCCTGGCGAAGCGCGCCACTTGGCGCCGACGGCGGTCTGCCAGGTGCGGTTTTCCGAAGCGCGGGCCTGGGTCGACAGGATGGTGTTGGCATTGTGCGACGTCAGCTCGTCGAGCTGGTCGGTGCCCGGGATCTTGGTGCCCTTGATGCCTTCGCCCGGCGCCCACCATGGCAGGCCGACGAAGAAGTCGGTTTCGTCCTGGTTCTTGTAGTGGGAGTAGATGCCTTCGGCGTAGATCTCGGTATCCTTGTTCGGACGCCATTGCAGGGCGAAGTTCTCGGCGGTGCGCTTGCGCTCGCCGTACACGCCTTGCAGGCCGACCAGGTCGGGACCGGTCAGGTTCGGCAGCAGCCAGCCCTTGTCGATCGGGAAGGTGTTGAAGGTGCGCTCTTCATGGAAGTTGTTGCGCACGTACGAAACGCCGAACAGCGCGCCGAATTCGCCGTACTGGGTCTTCCAGCGGTTGGAGATCAGGCCGTTGGCTTCAGGGTCGGTCTTGTGTGCCTTGTCCTGGTGTTTCACGCCGCCGTTGGCGCTCAGCGTGAAGCCCTTGAAGTCGAATGGGCGGTTGGTGCGCACGTCGATCACGCCGGCGATACCGCCTTCGACCAGTTCGGGGCTCTGGGATTTGTACACGTCCACGCGCTGCAGCATGGTGGACGGGATGTCGGCCAGCTGGATGTAGCGGCCGGTGGTGGTGAACATTTCGCGGCCGTTGAGCATGGTGGCGATGCCCGGCAGGCCGCGGATCAGGACGGAATTCGCTTCGCCGGCGTCGCGGCGCACCTGGATGCCGGGGATGCGGGCAATGGTCTGGGCCACGTTGGTGTCCGGGAACTTGCCGATATCGTCCGCGACGATGGAGTCGACCACATTGTCGGCCTTCTGCTTGATATCGAGCGAGCTTTGGGCTGCGGCGCGCACGCCGCTCACCTGGACCACGGCCACTTCGCCTTCGGCGGCTTGCTGCGCGATGGCTGGCAGCGCGCTGAACAGGCCGATGCCGGCCAGGGCTGCGACGGATACTTTGAGTGCGAGCGGGCGGCGATGCGCGGCCGGCCCAGGCACGGATGCTTGGCGCTTCATAGGTCTCCTGACTGTAGTTATTGTAAGTTACTGCTTTCCGGAACTAATGTTAGGCAAATCATTGAGAACAAACTAATCAATTTTTTTCGGATTTTGATATCGAAACTGATATATCGCTCCGATTGATCTGGGTCATGGCAAGGGGGATGGAAGGTGCGCGATGATAACCGGCAGTCAGCCAACCCGCCACGTCCTGCAATGAACCTACCATTCCTCGCGGTCCTTGCCGCCTCCGCGCTCGGCACCTCGGGCGCGTTCGACCAGCAGGGCCGCCTGTGGCTCGCCACCAGCGGCGGCAACGGCATCGTTCTGCAGTCCAGCGCCGACGAAGGCCGCAGCTGGTCGGCGCCGCGCCAGGTGCTGCCGGCATCCGAAACCGTCGAAGCCAACGGCGAAGCGCGACCAAAAGTCACTTTCGGCCCGCAGGGGCAGCTCTACCTGAGTTACACGCAGTCGTTGGGCAAACACCACACCGGCAATATCCGTTTCCTGCGCTCCCTCGACGGCGGGCAGACGTTTTCGGCGCCATACACCGTGCAGCGCGACCGCGCCCCGATCGGGCACCGCTTCGACGATATCCAGGTCGACCCGCAGGGCCGCATCTTCCTGGCCTGGCTGGACCAGCGCGACAAGGATGGCGCGCAGTCCGCCGGGCTGCCTTACCGGGGCCTGGCCGTGTATTACGCCGTATCGACCGACGACGGGGCCAGTTTCAGCGACGACGTCAAACTGGCCGACCACAGCTGCGAATGCTGCCGCATCGCCACCGCCGTCGCCCCGGACGGCCAGGTGGCCGCCATGTGGCGCCAGATCTTCGAACCGAATATCCGCGACCATGCCCTGTCCTGGCTGCCGGCCGGCGGCCGCCCCGCCCCGCCGCAGCGCGCGACCGAGGATGGCTGGAAAATCGACGCCTGCCCTCACCATGGCCCGTCGCTGGCTTTCGATGGCAAGGGCCGGCGCCACCAGGCCTGGTTCAGTGCCGCCGGCGACGACGGTGGCGTCTTCTATTCAAGCAATGGGCAGCTGATGCGCCTTGGCGGCCCCCAGGCGGAGCACGCGGAAGTCGCCGCAGCCGGCCAGCGCGTCGCCGTCGCCTGGAAGGAATTCGACGGCACCGCCACCGTCATCCATGCGCAGTCGTCACCGGACGGCGGCGCAAGCTGGCGCCGCTCCACGCTCGCCACCACCCAGGGCGCCTCCGACCACCCCCACCTGCTGCGGCGCGGCGCCGACATCTTCCTGCTGTGGCGCACCGCCGATGACGGCATCATCGTCCGCAAAATCGAGGATTGACCATGGAATCGACCCGCCCCTCCCCCGCCGGCCACGCCGCCCGCGCTGCCCGGACGGCCGCTGCGCCAGGCCGCCGCAATGCTGCCTGGCGCGCCATGTCCGCCGCCGCCGCGACGGCGGCCGTACTGGCCTGCCTGGCCGCGTCGCCGCCGGCCCGGGCCGGCGCGGCCGCAGGCGTCGCCCCCAGCCTGAACGCGTTCGAGCCGCAAAGCGTCGAGCAGATCGCCGCCAGCCGCAAAGGCAAGCCTTTCGTGGTCCTGGTCTGGTCCATGGATTGCGAATTTTGCCAGCACAGCCTGGACGTCCTGTCGAAAGCCCGCGCCAGCGACGCCTCCTTCGACATCGTCACCATCACCACCGACCCGCTGTCCGACGCCGCGCTGGCGGCGCTGGTGAAAAACCGCTTGTCCGGCATCGGCCTGCTGGCCGATGCCTGGAGTTTCGGCAGCCATGCGCCGGAACGCCTGCGCTACGCCATCGACCCGCGCTGGCGCGGCGAAAAACCGCGCAGCTACTGGTACGACGCCCAGGGCCGGCGCGTCGCCTATTCCGGCGTCATCACGCCCTCGGTGATCGCGAAAATGCGCTGAATCCTTGAACCGGTTCATGGAAAGGGTGCCGCCCCATCGCTAGGATGGGTGCATGTTCCCGCACCGATCGAAACGCCGCTTCACCGTCCTGCTGGTGCTGCTCTATGCAGCGCTCCAGGGCTATGCCGCCGCGGCACCGGTCGCCATGCCGCGCACCTGCCCCGCTGCCTGTGCAGAACATCACAGCCACCAACAACACGGGATGGCGGACTGCCTCGCCCAATGCCAGCTTTGCGGCGCCCTGGCGCTGGCGCCCGGCTTCGGCAAGCCGTCCGCCCCCGCCCCAAATGACCTCACAGGTCCCAGGAGCGCCATCATCGCGGCGCAGTTCGATGGCGACTCCCTTCCGCCGCGGCAGGCGCGCGGCCCGCCGGCCGCAGCAGCGGCGAGCATCGAAAAGGTATATCAAACAGTTATAGTAGTTGCGAAATAATCCATTTGCAGGCTATTGCTCCCAACCGTAGGATTGTGCTGCCGGATACCGTCCACACCACAACTACGAGACAAGCACCTACAAATGACGACACCGCGATTCCCCGCCCTGCTGGCCCTTGCCGGCGCCCTGGCCGCGGCCTTCCCCATGGCCGCCAATTCCGCTCCCGCCAACAAATATGCCGAATGGGAGCAGCCGGAAGTGGTTCAAGTGAACCGCGAACCGATGAAAACCACCTTCTTCAACTTCGAGCGGCGCGACCTGGCGCTGAAGGGCGACAAGGCGGCTTCGCAATACTTCCTTTCGCTCGACGGCACCTGGTCGTTCGCCTATTCCCGCAATCCGGAATCGCGTCCGGTCGAATTCTATAAACCCGCATTCGACGTGAGCCGCTGGAAAACCATCCAGGTGCCCGGCATGATGCAGGCGCAAGGCTACGGCCAGGCCTTCTTCAACAACAGCGACTATCCCTTCCCGCCCAACCAGCCCTACATCCTGCACAGCATGAACGAGGTGGGCTCCTACCGCCGCAACTTCGACCTGCCGGCGAACTGGGATGGCCGCGACGTCTTCCTGCACATCGGCGCCGCCGGCGCGGCTTACTACATCTGGGTCAACGGCCAGCGCGTCGGCTACTCGGAGGATTCCAAGCTGCCGTCCGAGTTCAAGCTGACGCGCTTCCTGCGCCCGGGCAGCAATGTGATCGCCATCGAGCTGTACCGCTTCGCCGACGGCTCCTACCTGGAAGACCAGGACTTCTGGCGCGTTTCCGGCTTCGAGCGCAGCGTCTACCTGTACGCCGAACCGAAGGCCCACCTGCGCGACTACGTGGTGCGCGCCACGCTGGACAAGGCCGCCTACCGCGACGGCGAATTCACCCTGCAGCCCGAATTCGCCGGCGCCGCGCAAGGCAAGCTGACCGCCACCCTGCTCGATGGCGAAAAACCGGTGCTGACGCTGGAAAGTGCCGTCAACGGCGGCAAGGCCGCCAAGCCGCTGCGCGGCAGCGTGCCGGGCGTGCGGCAATGGTCGGCCGAAGCGCCCAACCTGTACCGCCTGCTGCTGGAATTCCACGACGCCAAGGGTGCGCTGGTCTCCTCCACCTCGCGCATGGTCGGCTTCCGTACCGTGGAAGTGAAGGATGGCGAAGTGCGCGTCAACGGCAAGCGCGTGATGTTCAAGGGCGTCAACCGCCATGAGCATGACCCGCACACCTTCCACGTCATCTCGGAAGAGTCGATGCGCAAGGACATAGAGCTGATGAAGCAGGCCAACGTCAACGCCGTGCGCACCTCGCACTACCCGAACGACCCGCGCTGGTATGCGCTGGCCGACGAATACGGCCTGTACGTGATGGACGAAGCCAATATCGAGTCGCACGAATACATGGGCCTGGGCGACCGCGTCAAGCATATCCCCGGCGAGCGCGAAAAGATCCAGCTGGGCTACCAGCCGCATTGGGCGGTGGCGCACCTGGACCGCGTCAGCCGCATGGTGCAGCGCGACCGCAACCACCCGAGCGTGATCCTGTGGTCGCTCGGTAACGAGGCGGGCACCGGCCCGAACTTCGAACGCGCCGCCAAATGGGTGCGCGAGCAAGACCCCGACCGCCTGCTCAGCTATCTTGGCTACGGCACCATCGGCGAAGAGCATCTGCCGAACGATTATGTCGACATCTACGCACCGATGTACGACGACGTGGAAAAGATGGTCGACTACGCCCAGGATCCTCGCTACAAGCAGCCGATGATCCAGTGCGAATACGCGCACGCCATGGGCAACAGCGTCGGCAACCTGGAAGACTACTGGCAGGTGATGCGCGCGCACCGCAAACTGCAGGGCGGCTTCATCTGGGACTGGGTGGACCAGGCCATGCTGCTGAAGGATAAGCAGGGCCGCAGCTATTGGGCGCAAGGCGAGGATTTCGGACCCAACCCGCGCAAGGACATGTCGGAAGTGGGCGATGGCCTGGTCCAGGCCGACCGCACGCCGGACCCGGAATACTATGAGGTGCGCAAGGCTTACTCGCCGGTGGTGTTCGAAGGCGATCCCGCCGGCGGAAAACTGCGCGTGGTGAACCGCTACGACTTCGCCGACCTGTCCGGCTTCGATTTCGACTGGTCGGTGACGCGCGACGGCACGCAAGTGGCGGGCGGTCCGCTGGCCGGCGTCAACGCGGCTGCGCAGTCCTCCGCCGACGTCGCGCTGGCACTGCCGGCTTTCGAACGCGACCCGCGCTACGAATACGTGCTGACCCTGCGCGCCAAGGCCCGCGCCGGCGCCATCCCCGGTGTGCCGGCCGGCATGGTGCTGGGCTTCTCGCAATTCGTGCTGCAGTCGCCGTCCGCGGCGGCCGGCGCGGCGGCAACACGCTGGGTGGCGCCATCGCGCGCCGCCAACGCCGTCGAGTTGCGCGCCGGCGGCGCCGTGCTCACGGTCGACACGGCAAGCGGCAAGCTGGCCTACTCGGCCGGCGGCAAGCAATTGCTGACCGGCGGCATGCCCAACTTCTGGCGCGCGCTGACGGAGAACGATCTCGGCACGGGCCTCGACAAGACCCACGCAATCTGGAAGCAGTTCAGCGAAAAGCGCAATGTGCGCGCCATCGACCTGCTGCCGGACGGCGTGCGCGTCGAGTACGTGTTCGGCGCCGGCGCCGCGCGCTGGAACGCCACCTACCGCATGGACGCCGGCGGCGCGGTGCAGGTCATGGCCAGCTTCACGCCGCTGCGCGACGATTTGCCCGACCCGCTGCGCATCGGCATGCGCTTCGACAGCGTGCCAACCCTCGACACGGTCGAATGGTATGGCCGCGGCCCGCAGGAATCGTACAGCGACCGCGTCACCGGCGCCGCCCTGGGCCGCTACAAGGGCAAGCTGGCCGACCAGTACCACAACTACGTGCGCCCGCAGGAAAGCGGCAACAAGACCGGCGTGCGCTGGCTGACCCTGAGCGCCGGCGGCGCCTCCGGTGCCGGCAGCAGCGTGCAGTTGCGCGGCGCCCAGCCGCTGTCGGTCAACGCCCTGCCCTTCCCGTATGAAGACCTGTACCCGCGCCCGCGCGGCACCTGGCACAGCTCGGATATCCGCCCGCACGGCAACGGTTCGCTGCTGGTCGACGCGGTGCAGACCGGCGTCGGCGGCGACACCGGCTGGAACGCCACCGGCCGTCCGCACATGAAATACCGCGTCAAGCTGGAGCCCACCAGCTACCAGTTCACCATCGCCCCACAAGGAGCCGCGCAATGACCAACCACACCCGCCGCCGCGTACTGGCCGGCGCAGCGGCAGCCACCGCAGGCGCGGCCCTGCTGCCGATGTCCGCCACCGTGCACGCCGCCGCTTCCGCGCGCTTCAGCATCGGCAAGGACGATTTCCTGCTGGACGGCAAAGCGCTGCAGATCCGCTGCGGCGAGATGCACTTCGCCCGCGTGCCGCGCGAGTACTGGCAGCACCGCCTGAAAGCCATCAAGGCCATGGGCTTGAACACCGTGTGCGCCTACCTGTTCTGGAATTACCATGAATGGCGCGAAGGCCGCTACGACTGGGGCGGCCAGCGCGATGCCGCCGAATTCTGCCGCCTGGCCCAGCAGGAAGGCCTGTGGGTCATCCTGCGCCCGGGCCCCTACGCCTGCGCCGAATGGGAAATGGGCGGCCTGCCCTGGTGGCTGCTGAAGAAAAACAGCGGCGACGCCTTCCTGCGCACCCGCGACGACGCCTACATGAAGCCCGCCAAGCGCTGGCTGGCCGAAGTCGGCCGCGTGCTCGCGCCGCAGCAGGTCACGCGCGGCGGCCCGATCCTGATGGTGCAGGTGGAGAACGAATACGGCTTCTTCAGCGACGACCTGGAATACATGCGCGGCATGCGCCAGGCCCTGCTCGACGCCCAGTTCGACGTGCCGCTGTTCCAGTGCAACCCGACCAATATGGTGTCGCGCACCCACATCCCCGAACTGTTCTCGGTGGCGAACTTCGGCAGCGACCCGGACTCCGGCTTCAAGGCCCTGAAGGCCGTGCAGCAAGGCCCGCTGATGTGCGGCGAATACTATTCCGGCTGGTTCGACACCTGGGGCAACCCGCACCGCCGCGGCGCCGCCACCAAGGCCGTGGCCGACATCCAGCACATGCTCAAAGCGGGCGGCTCCTTCAGCCTGTACATGGCGCATGGCGGCACCACTTTCGGCCTGTGGGGCGGCTGCGACCGGCCGTTCCGCCCCGACACCAGCAGTTACGATTACGACGCCCCGATCAGCGAAGCGGGCTGGGTCGGCGAAAAGTTCCAGGCTTACCGCAAGGGCATCGAACCCTTCCTGCAGCCCGGCGAAACCCTGCCCCAGCCGCCGGCGCGCATGCCGGTGATGGCGCTGGCGCCGTTCACGCTGAAGGAGTCGGCATCGGTGTTCGCCAACCTGCCGCAGGAAGTGATCCGAGAGGCTTCGCCGCGTCCGATCGAGGAATACGACATCAGCCGCGGCCTGGTCTGCTACCGCGTGACGCTGCCCGCCGGCCCGGCCGGCAAGCTGTCCGCCGCCAAGGTGCGCGACCTGGCCTGGGTGCACCTGGACGGCAAGCTGGCCGGCACCTTCGACACCCGCCACCGCCGCTTCAGCATCGAGCTGCCGGCGCGCGACAAGCCGGCCACGCTGGAAATCCTGCTGTACACGATTGCCCGCGTCAATTTCGGCCCCGAGGTGCACGACCGCAAGGGCTTGCACGGCCCGGTGAAATTCCAGCCCAAGGGCGGCGCCGCGCTGGCGCTGGAAAACTGGGAAATCCGCGCCATCGACTTCGACGCCGATGGCGTATTGCCTCCCCTGCAATGGAAACAGCAGCGCGCCCGCGGCCCGGCTTTCTGGCGCGGCAGCTTCGAAGCCGGCCGCACGGCCGACACCTTCCTCGACATGTCGGCCTGGGGCCAGGGCATCGTCTGGATCAACGGCCGCTGCCTGGGGCGCTACTGGAGCATCGGCCCGACCCAGACCATGTACCTGCCCGGCCCATGGCTGAAACGCGGCCGCAATGAGGTGGTGGTGCTCGACCTGACCGGTCCGCAGCGCGCCGAACTGCGCGGCCTCGAAACGCCGATCCTCGACCGCCTGCAGCCGGAACGCGACCTGCCCCGCCCGCCGAACAAGGCCAAGCCAAAGCTGGAAGGCGTGGCGGCCGCCTACAGCGGCCAGTTCCAGCCCGGCAGCGCCACCCAGGACGTACGTTTCGCCGCCCCGGTCAGCGGCCGCCAGTTCTGCCTGGAGTCCCTGGACGCTTTCGATGGCAAGCAGTACGCCGCCGTGGCGGAAATCTCCCTGCTCGACGCCAAGGGCAAGACGATCGACCAGTCCGCCTGGACCATCGCCTATGTCAGCAGCGAAGAAGGCCGGATCGAGGATGGCCAGGCCCTGAACGCCATCAACGGCCAGGCCAGCGATTTCTGGCACACCGCCATGGGCGGCAAGACGCCGGCGCCGGCCCATCCGCACCGCTTGGTGATCGACATGGAAAAGACCGTGGAAGTGGCGGCAATCCGCTATACGCCGCGCCAGGGCGACGACAAGGTGACAGGCCGTATCCGCCGCTTCAACGCCTATGTGGGGGCGCAGCTGGTGGACCCCGGCGAGTGAGGGACGCTATGTGCATTCAATATAGGAATCCCTAAATTTCTCATATTTGTGGCCTAGCTCGCCAAGATAGACTTGTGCCAACACTTCACCCACAAACAAAAAATGAAGATCACAAAACTGACCACGTACCGCGTCCCGCCCCGCTGGATGCTGCTCAAGATTGAAACAGACGAAGGCGTAGTCGGTTGGGGCGAGCCAGTCATCGAAGGCAAGGCCCGCACGGTGGAAACCGCAGTCCACGAGTTTTCGCAATACCTGGTGGGCCAGGACCCGCTGCGCATCAACGACCTGTGGCAGGTCATGTACCGCGGCGGCTTTTACCGCGGCGGCGCCATCCTGATGAGCGCCATCGCCGGCATCGACCAGGCCCTGTGGGACATCAAGGGCAAGGCGCTCGGCGTGCCGGTCTACCAGCTGCTCGGCGGCCTGGTGCGCGACCGCATGAAGACTTACAGCTGGGTGGGCGGCGACCGCCCCGCCGACGTCATCGCCGGCATCTCGGCCCTGCGCGAAGCGGGCTTCGACACCTTCAAGATGAACGGCACCGAAGAATTCGGCATCATCGAGAGCTCGGCCGCCGTCGACGCCGCCGTGGCGCGCATCGCCGAAATCCGCGAAGCGTTCGGCAATCAGATCGAATTCGGCATCGACTTCCACGGCCGCGTCGCCGCGCCGATGGCCAAGGTCCTGCTGCGCGAACTGGAACCTTACCGCCCGCTGTTCGTGGAAGAACCGGTGCTGGCGGAACAGGCCGAGTACTACCCGCGTCTGGCCGAATCGACCTCGATCCCGCTGGCAGCTGGCGAGCGCATGTTCTCGCGCTTCGAATTCAAGAACGTCTTCCATGCCGGCGGCCTGTCCATCGTGCAGCCCGACCTGTCGCACGCCGGCGGCATCACCGAATGCCTGAAGATTGCCGGCATGGCGGAAGCCTACGATATCGCCCTGGCGCCGCATTGCCCGCTTGGCCCGGTAGCGCTCGCATCCTGCCTGCACGTCGACTTCGTGTCCTACAACGCCGTGCTGCAGGAACAGAGCATGGGCATCCACTACAACAAGGGTGGCGAAGTCCTCGACTACGTCTTGAACAAGGAAGACTTCAAGATCGAAAACGGCTACATCAAGCCGCTGCCCAAGCCCGGCCTGGGCGTGGTGGTCGACGAACAGCGCGTGATCGAAGCCAGCCGCAATGCGCCTGACTGGAGCAACCCGCTGTGGCGCCATCCTGACGGCAGCGTCGCCGAATGGTAAGCACGGCCACTGCCACCCTGCTGGCCCTGGACTGGGGCAGCAGCAGCCTGCGCGCCTTCCTGCTGGGCCCCGGGGGCAAGCTGCTGGCAGAGCGCAGCAACGGCAAAGGCGCCTCCACCTTGTCCGGCGTGCCCGCCTTCGCCGAAACCCTGCACGGCATTGCCGGCGACTGGCTGGCCGCCCATCCGCGCCTGCCGGTGCTGGCCTGCGGCATGGTCGGCAGCCAGCATGGCTGGCGCGACGTGCCGTACGCCGCCTGCCCGGCCAATGCCGCCGCACTGGCCGCCGGCATGCTGCCCAGCCCCGGCGCCGAAATCGCCATCGTGCCGGGAGTGCTGTACGACGACGGCGCACTGCCGCCGGACTTGATGCGCGGTGAGGAAACCCAGGTGGTGGGCGCCCTGCAATTGCAGCCCGCCCTGCGCGATGCCTCCTGCATCGTCATGCCCGGCACCCACTCCAAGTGGGCGCAGGTCAATGACAGCCGCCTGACGCGCTTTGCCACCCACATGACCGGCGAACTGTTCGCCGTGCTGCGCAGCCATTCCGTACTGGGGCGCCTGATGGACGACCACGGCGAATTCGCCGAACATGCCTTTGTTGCCGGCGTCGACGCCGCGCGCGATTACGGCCACCTCGGCATGAGCCACCAGATGTTTGCCGCGCGCAGCCTGGGCGTCACCGGCCGCGCGCCGGCCAGCGACCTGGCCGATTACCTTTCCGGACTGCTGGTCGGCCACGAACTGCGCGCCGGCCTGGCCTGGCGCGATGCCGCCGGCCTGGCGCAGGCGCCGCTGGCCCTGGTGGGCAGCGCCGTCCTGTGCCAGCGCTACGCGCTGGCCCTGCAACGCTTCCGCACGGCGCCGCCGCTGCTGCTCGATAACACTGCACCGGCCGGCCTGTACCACCTGGCGCGCGCCGCCGGCATGATCAAGGATTGAAATGACCGCAACGCCCGCATCCCGCTTCAAGGACGCTTTTGCCGCCCTGCCCCTGGTAGCCATCCTGCGCGGCATCCGCCCCGAAGAAGCCGAAGGCATCGGCGCCGCCTTGTACGAAGCCGGTTTCCGCCTGATTGAAGTGCCCATGAATTCGCCGCAGCCGCTCGACTCGATCGCGCGCCTGGCGCGCAGCCTGCCGGCCGATGCCGTAGTCGGCGCCGGCACGGTGTTGAGCACCGCCGCCGTGCAGGACGTGCGCAATGCCGGCGGCACCCTGATCGTCATGCCGCACTCGGACACCGCCGTGATCCGCGCCGCCAAGGAAGCCGGCATGTCCTGCGTGCCGGGTTCGGCCACGCCGACCGAAGCTTTCGCCGCCGTCCATGCCGGCGCCGACGCGCTCAAGCTGTTCCCGGCCGAACTGGTCACGCCCACCGTGATGAAGGCGATGCGCGCGGTACTGCCGCCAGCCTTGCCGCTGCTGCCGGTCGGCGGCGTCACGCCTGGCAGCATGGCCACCTGGCGCGCCGCCGGCGCCACCGGTTTCGGTCTCGGTTCGGCACTGTACCAGCCCGGCCTGGACGCCGCAGCCGTGGCCGAACGCGCCAATGCCTTCGTCGCCGCCTGGAGGCAGGATGGAACAGCGCGCCCTGCCTGAAGCAGTGCTGCCATCCGCCCGCATCGGCACCCTGCTCTGGCATGACGGTTGCTGGTGGTGGAGCGATGCCGCCACGCCGGCCCTGAAAGCCTGGCGCGGCAAAGGCCAGCCGGAAAACAGCCGGCTGCCCGAACCTTTGGCCGCCCTGGCCTTCTGCCGCAGCGGCAAGCTCCTGCTGGGGCTCGGCAAATGGCTCTACCTGGCCGAACGGACGCCGCCCGGCGCACTCAAACTGGCGCGCCGCCTTCCCCTCGCGGTGGCGGCGGTCGATCCCGCCGAAGCGCGCACCCACATCAGCGACGGTTGCGCCGACCGCCACGGCAATTTCGTCCTCGGCACATCCAACCTCAATCCCGAAGCGCCGCCGATCGGCAGTTTTTACCAGTACTCCCAACGCTCCGGATTGCGCCGCCTGGCTTTGCCGACGGTCGCCGCCGCGCACGGCATCGGGTTCAGTCCGGATGGCCGCACCCTGTATTGCGCCAGCGGCGACGGGCGCGACATTGTGGAAACTACTTACGACCCGGCACGTGCCGAAGTCGGCAAGGCAAAACGCTTCGCCAGCCTGGGCGAAGCGCGCCTGGGCGGCATCACCATCGATGCTGCGGGCAACGTCTGGGCCGCGCTGCGCGAGCAAGGAAGGCGCGGCCGCCTGGTCCAATTCTCCCCTGGCGGCGCAGGTTTGCGCGAGCTGCCGCTGGCGGCATCGCAGCCGGCGCGCCCGGCGTTCGGCGGCCCGCAGCTGGAGCAGCTGGCGGCCGGCGCCCTGGACGGCGGCCTGCATTGCCAGCACATCCCTGGCGTGCACGGATTGCCACCGGCGTTGTTTGACGATATTCCCGATTGACGTTGCGCAGGGACCAGCCCTATTATTATTGGCATGTCAGATCCACGCTCGGACCGTTTCGTACGCTCCCACCTGAAAACGCGCCACCTGGTGCTCCTGGTCGAATTGGGCCGGCACCGCTCCATCCTGCACGCAGCACAGGCGGCAAACCTCACCCAGCCCGCGGCATCCAAGCTGCTGGGCGAAATCGAGCATGCCCTGAACGTGCAGCTGTTCGAGCGCCTGCCGCGCGGGGTGGTCCCGACCTGGTACGGTGAAGTGATGATACGGCGCGCCGGCACCGCCCTGGCGGAAATGGATGCGGCGCACCAGGAAGTGATGGAACTGGTTTCCGGCTTGAGCGGCCGCGTCTCGGTCGGCACCGTGCTGACGCCTTCCGCCGGCCTGGTGACGGACGCGGTTAAGCTGCTGAAGAACCGCACCGCCAAGCTGCAGGTGTCGATCACCGTCGACACATCCAAGATCCTGGTGGAGCGCATGCGCGCGGGGGAATTCGACCTGGTGATCGGGCGCCTGCTCGATTCCAACGTCGCATCCGAGTTCAATTTCGAACCGCTGACCGACGAACCGCATAGCCTGATCGCCGCCGGCGACCACCCATTCGTCGGCCGCAAGGATTTGCAGCTGGCCGACCTGGCGCGCGAACCGTGGGTGCTGCCGCCGGCCGGCAGTATCCTGCGCGACCGCCTGACTTCCATGTTCCTGTCGCAGGGCCTGGAACCGCCCACCGAAGTGGTGGAAACGCTGGCCATGCCGGTGGTGGTGAACCTGCTGCCCGGCAGCCGCATGGTCGCGGCCATGCCGGAGGAAACCGTGCGCCCTTACCTCGACGCCGGCCTGCTGGCCGTGCTGCCGTGGGACCTGGGCTTGCGCATGGACATGTACGGCATCGTCACGCGCAAGCGGCACCGCCTGTCGCCCGGTGCCGAGGCGATGCTGGCGGCCTTGCGCGAGGTAGCGCAGACGCGCTACCTGCGCTAAGCCGCACTCCTCTCCTCAATAGCTGACGTGGTAATCCTTCGGGAATTTCTTTCCCCCGAAGGCTTTCTTCTGCGTCCAGTCCTGCGCCGGCGCGGTCCAGAAGGAATCGTCGGCAGGCAAGCCCAAGGCCAGGAAGCTCGATGCGGCGATATACATGCTGCCATTGTTCGAGTACCAGTCTCCCAGCTCCGGCTGGTGGCCGGCAAAGCCGATGGTCAGGTAGCCATCCTTGGTGAAATTGCCCGGCTCCGACCAGATCGCCTTGTGCGCCGCCTGCAGCGCGGCACGCACCTGGCCTTCCGGCAGGCTGGCGGGCAACTGCTTGCGCCAGGCCAGCAGCGCCAGCGGCTGGAAGGCGGCGGTGCGGTAAGTCAGCGAGCGGCCGATCGGCGGGAAGGTGCCCTGCGGCGAAATGAAACGCTCCAGGTGTTCGCCATAACGCTGC
This sequence comes from uncultured Oxalobacteraceae bacterium, assembly GCA_965650885.1. Classification (GTDB taxonomy): domain Bacteria; phylum Pseudomonadota; class Gammaproteobacteria; order Burkholderiales; family Burkholderiaceae_D; genus Rugamonas. The sequence continues at coordinate 39,406 of CBFGQI010000018.1, read as the reverse complement.
ATGCGTTTCTGGGCCTGTGCCAGCAGGTCGGCCGGCTTGCCGTTCCAGAACGGGCCATTGGCCTTGGCCAGCACTTCCAGGATCTCCACCAGCATCGGGTACATGACGAAGGAATTGTAGTAGTCGAAGTGGAAGGTTTCGCCATCCTTGATCCAGCCGTCGCCCACGTACCATTCGTTGACCTTGCGGATCGCCACGTTCATGCGCATCGGGTCGTGCTGCTCGCCGATGGACAGCAGGAAGGCTTCGTTCATCGCGGCGAACAGCATCCAGTTGATGTAGGGCGGCTCGATGCGGCGCAAGCCCTTGATCTCGTCGATGATGCGCTGCTTGGTGGTGGCGTCCAGCGGTTCCCACAAGGCTTTCGGCGCGCGCATCAGGGCGTTGGTGAAATAGGCCGAATCGACCAGGGTCTGGCCATGGCCCTTCCACGACAGGTAATCGGGCGATTTCGGGTCCACCGAGTGCACGTAGCTTTGCAGCGCCTGTTCGCGCAGGCGCTTGCGGGCGCGGCCCTCGGCACTGGCGTCATCCGGCAGCGCCAGCCACGGCGCCATGCCGGCGATCAGGCGGCCGAAGCATTCCAGGTAGCTGACGTTGGGGTCGCGGCCATCCCAGGTCGGGCTCAGCTCGAGGGCGAACTTCTTCTTCAATTCGCCCTTCGCCATGTTCGACAGCACCGGGTCGGCCATCTTTTGCAGCAGGCCGGCCATATAGGCGCGGTCGGTACCGGGCGTCGCCGCCGCGCCGGCAGCCGCAGCCGCTCCGGCACCTGCGCCGGCCGCCAGCGCTGGCGCGGCAGCTGCCGCCAGCCCGCCAGCCGCGCCGCCCGCCAGCAAGCCGCGCATGAAATTCCGTCGTTCCATCATTTCCCTCCGTTCCGGTCGATATAGCGCACCATCTCGGCCGCCGCCAGCAAGTAGGCGCCAACGCCGAAGTGCGAGGTCGAATTCCTGTCCACCACCTGCCCCGGGATCGCGCGGTCGCCGATCGGCTGCACGTAGCCGATCTTGCCGTCCGGCTGCAGGGCCACGCTGGTCAGGTAGTCCCAGCCCTTGAGCGCCACAGGCGCGTACTCGGCGCGCTCCAGCAAGCCATTGTTGATGCCCCACAGGTAGGCGTAGGTGAAGAAGGCCGTGCCGCTGGTCTCAGGCCCCGGCGCATGCTGCGGGTCCAGCAGGCTGCGCGTCCAGTAGCCCTCGGCCTGCTGCGCCTTCTTCAGCGCCGCCGCCATGCCCTTGAACTTGCCGACGTACGCCTCGCGGTGCGGCGCATCCTTCGGCAGATCGTGCAGCACCTTGGCCAGGCCGGCGAACACCCAGCCATCGCCGCGGGCCCAGAAATCCTTCTTGCCATTGACGCTCTTGTGCGCCGGGTAGACGTAGCGCGCATCGCGGTAATACAGCTTTTCATCCTGGTCGTACATGATGCTGTTCGAGTACTGGAAATAGTCGTGCAGCTTTTCCAGGTATTGCTTGTTGCCGGTGATGTTGTACAGCTTGGTCATGACCGGCATCACCATGTACAGGCCATCGGCCCACCACCAGTAATCGTTGCGCGCGGTGGACATCTGGTACTCCATCACCTCGCGCGCGCGGGCGATGCGGGTTGGATCCTTGTCCATCTGGTACAGGTCGGCGTAGGTCTGGAAGCAGATCTGCCAGTCGCCGAACAGCACGTGCTCGTCGGTCTCGCCGTAATTCAGCTTCCACTTGGACTTGTCGGTCGATTTGGCGCCCTGCCACTGGTTATGGCGCGCCCACTCCAGCGAGTAATCGAGGTAGGCTTGCTTTCCGGTGATGCGGTAAGCCTCCATATTCCCGGTGTGGTAAGCCGCCACGTTCCAGAACGACCATTCCTTGGCCGGGGTGTTTGTTTGCCAGTAGGTATTGACCTTGTCGATGATGGCGACGACTTCCTGGCGCTGCGCGGCGGCTGCCTGAGGTGCCTGCGGAGTGCTTGCGCAGCCGCCCAGTGCGGCCAGGCATGCCAGCAATGCGGTGTGAACTGGTTTCATATGTTCGAGGGCCTATAGTCGAAAAAAGCCGAAGGCATTCGCATGCCTTCGGCGAAGGAGACCAGGGACGGGAGAGAGAGTGACCGCCCCAGGCTTTGTTACAGCTTGCCGCGGAGACCGATCTTGATGGTGCGGCCGTCGTACTTCGCATAGTCCATGCGAGTCTTCTTGCCGCTGCCATACTGGCCGGTAGCATCCTCGAAATAATCATACGACAGAGTGTTCGACAGGTTCAGCGCGTCCAGGCGCAGTTCCAGCTTGTCGTTGATCTTGTAGGAGATGTTGCCGTCCAGGTAGCCGCGGGCTGCGCGCCAGCGGATCAGGTCATCGCCATTGTTCTTCGGATTGTCGCCGTGCAGGCTGCGCCCCTTGTAGTTATAGGAGAAGCGCACTGCCAGCGGACCGTTTTCGTAGTAAGCCGTGGTGCTGTAGGCATACTTCGGCACCGAGTTGACTTCGATCTCCTTGCCGGCATTGGTGATCCAGCGCTGGCTGTTGAACGGGTCGATGTGGGTGTAGCTGGCCAGCATGCCGAAGCCCTTGTACGGGGCGGGCAGGAAGTCGAAGTCCTGCTGGTAAGCCAGTTCGTAACCCTTCAGGACCTGGCGCCCGGCGTTGCTGTAGGTACGCAGCGTCATCGGCATGTTCGGGTCGACACGGCCATCAGGGCCGTAGAAGATCGCGCCCATCGCCGTATCAGGCAAGCCCAGTGCACCGAAGGTGGTCTGGGTCGTGCTGGCCACGGTGGCGTCGGTCAGGACCTTGCGGAAGTATGCTGCCGACAGCAGGCTGCCCTTGCGGAAGTACCATTCCAGGCTGGTGTCGAAGTTCTTCGACTGCTGCGGGCGCAGGTTCGGGTTGCCGGCGGTGGCAGTGTTGTCGAACGGGTTCGGCACCACGGTCTGCGCCGCGATGATCGACAGCGAAGCGCGGGAAATGGTCTTGCCGAAGGAGGCGCGCCACATCAGGTCGTCGGTTACGTCGAACGCGCCGCTGACGGCCGGCAGCACGTTGTTGTAGGAACCCTTTTCCTGGTTAGGCAGGTAAGCGCCGCCCGCGCCGGTCTTCTTGAAGTTGTCGATATCCAGGTCGGTGCGCGAGTAGCGCACGCCGGCGTTCAGGCGCAGGCCATGGCCCAGCACTTCGCCCTTGAAGTCGGACTGCACGAAGCCGGAAGTGACCTCCTCGGTCGCGGTGAAGCTTTGCGCCGGGGTGAAGGCCGCCTCGTTGTTGAAGGCCTGCGGGTCGAAGGTCGAGAAGGTGTAGTCGCGGGTGAAGGTGCCGAACTTATGCGGCCAGCCGGCCCCCATGTCCAGGTTGGAAATCGGCAGGTCGAACACCATGCCCTGGCGCATGCCGGCGTTGCCCAGGCCATTCAGCTTGGTGGTCATGGCGGCACCGCCGTTGCGCTTGTGCACACCCTTCTCGGTTTCCACGTACACCACGCCAGCCTTCAGGTGGCCTTTCCAGTCGCCCGGCAGGTCGTAATCCCAGTCGGCGATCAGGCGGCCCTGGCGGCCACGGTCGGTTTCGCGCGTCAGGCCGGTGCCGATGCCGAAGCCGGAATAGTTGGCCGGGTTCAGGTAATCGCTGGTCGAGGACATCGACGGATACACGTGGTCGCTGCCGTAATCGATGGTGGAGGTGACGCCGAAGATCTGGCCGGACAAGGTGTCCTGGTAGCTCTGCGCCTTGCTGCTGTTGGCGCTCAGCTGGCCGGTGAAGGACAGGCGGTCGCTGGCCTTCCAGTTCGCGTTCAGGGACGCGTAGCTGAACTTGGTCTCGTCTTCCGAATACGTCACGCCGCTACTGTACGAGGTATTGCCGAAGGTACCGGTCAGCAGGTTCGATGCCGGATCGATGTGGACGTTGATCGGCACCAGGCCGTTGTGGCCGGAGGTGCCCGGCGGATTGTTGCGGTTGGTGGTCTTGCTGTTGCGGATCAGGATGCCGTAATACAGCTCGTCGCGCGAGTTCTGCAGCTTGGAGTACATGGTATCGAAGCTGATGTTCAGCGTGCTGTCCTTGTACTGCAGCGAAGACACCATGCCGTCGCGGCTGCGGTCGTTGGAGGAACCATAGAAGCGGTAGATACGCGGCAGCAGCGCATTGTCCACCTGCTCCCGGGTGTAGCCGGACAGGTTGGCGCGCGGGTCGCCGTAATCCAGTTCCATGGCGAAGTTGCCCTGCACCGGCGATTTGCTGCCGCGTGCCGAGCTGTTATAGCCGCCGGTCGCCTCGAAGCCGGAACGGTTGTTCTTCGCCTTCGAATGCGCGCCGCCGATCAGCAAGCCCCAGTTGCCCCAGGTGTTGGAATACATCGCGAAGGCGTTCGGGTCGGTCTTCTCGGACATGGTGTTGTACGCCGCCGAGACCGAGTAGCGCACCGCGCCTTTCGGGTTGTCGAACGGGCGCGGCGACTGCAGGTCGACCACGCCGCCCATGCCGCCTTCCGGCAGTTCGGACAGCGGCGATTTGTAGAAGTCCACACGGCCGAACAGTTCGGACGCGAACACGTCGTAGCTGAAGCCGCGCGCCGCGTTGCCGATCGAGCCGGTACTGGTGGTGTTCACCGGTGCGCCGTTCAGTGTGGTGACCGAATATTCGGTCGGCAGGCCGCGGATCGAGATGCGCTGGCCTTCGGCCGAGCTTTCATCGCGGTTCAGGATGATGCCGGGCACGCGCTGCAGCGATTCCGCCACGTTCGACTCCGGGAATTTGCCGATGTCTTCCGCCACGATGGAATCGCGCACGCCGATGGCCTGGGCTTTCAGGTTCAGTGCTTTCTGCAGGCTGGAACGGAAACCCGTCACGACAACGGTGTTGGCTGCTTCGACGTTGGCCGGCACATCGCCCGCCGGCGCCACCGCCGCTTCCTGCGCCACGGCCCCAGTGCCGTAGGCGGCCGCCAGTGCCAACGGCACCAGCGTCGCCAGTATCTTCTTGTTCATGCATGTCTCCTTATTTACTTCTTATTTAACGAAAATCGAACTACCGGAAAGGCTCCCAGTCCAACACGCGCACCGGCTCTGCCGGCCGCTGCGCGATACCCTCCCCATCCACCTGGGCCACGTTCTGGACGAACAGGCTCAGGATCCCGCGCGCCTTCCACAACTCGCTGTCGAAGGTCGGCTCCCAGGCCCCGACCGGCGCGTCGGACAAGTCATGTACGGACCACTGGAAGGACTGGAAATCTTTGATGACGGCCACCGACACCTTGCTGCCGCGCTCTTCGTCGCGGAATACCAGCAAGCCGCCCCGTTCGGCCAGCAGCAGTTGCGGCCGCGCCATCGGAATCCGTTTGGTGCCGCCGCCGGACAGGCTGAATGCCGTCTTGTGCAGCGGCAGGGTGCGCGCTTCCCAGCGCTGGCCCGAGTGGAAGACCACGCGGTACTGGGGAACGTCGCTGCCGGCATCGCGCCAGTAGGTAGCGATATAAGGACGGCCGCTGCTGTCGGCGGCCATCGACGTCTGGTTGATCAATTCACTGCGCTGCGGGATGCGCAGCGCGTACTCGGCGCTGGCAGCGGTGATCGGCAGCTTGTACGGCGTGCCGTCGACTTGTTCCCAGGTCTTGCCGCCGTCGCGCGAACGGGCATAGGCCAGGTCATGGTTGCTCGCCACATCCGGCGACTCGCGCCACACCCACGACAGGTGCAGCGTACCCTGGCGGTCGGCATGCGCCTGCCAATAGGCGTTGCGCTGGCCTTCGCCGTCGATCAGTTTGTCCTGCAGGCGCTCCCACCTGGCACCGGCCTGGCGGTAGCGGTTCATCACCAGGTTGCCGCGTCCCGAGCCGCCGTCGCGGTACAGGAACAGCAGGTCGCCATCGGGCAGGCGGTAAAACTCGGGGTAGCTGACGCTTTGCTCGTCGCGGCCGACCATGGCCTGCTTCGCACCCAGCGCAAGCCCGCCCGGCACCGTGCTGCGCGCATATCGCAGCGGATCGTTGTGATGGTCCCACGCCACGTGCAGGTAGCCGGCGCCGTCGACCATGATGCTGATGCCGTTATGCGCATCGTCGGCCTTGCCCTGGTACTGGCTGCGGCGCACCGTCCAGTCGTCGCTGCCCACGCGGCGCTTGGCCAGCACCACGTAGCGCTCGGCGTCGTAATAGGCGGCGTACTGCACGCCTTCGTGGGTGACCAGGGAATTCTTGCGGAAGACGGTCACGTTGACCGAATTATTGGCCCAGCCCGGACCGATGGTGGATTGCTTCGCCTCGACGGCTTGCGCGGATGGGAGGCACAGCGCGACCAGCATCGCCGCCGTCATCCGCCTCCATTTCCCCGCAATTGTTGTCATGGTCAAGTAGCAATTGTTAACTAAGCAAAATCATTCTATGCAAGGTTGTAATATGGAATGTATATATTCTTTCGTGGTTTCTAGATTAAAAGCATATAGCTCACAGGCAAGCCCAATGCCGGGCGCGCCCGCAGCGCGCTCCGCAGTAGCATGGTGCAATGGCAAAGGACGGAAAACAGAAACTGGACCACGCGGTCGACGACCTGGAGCGCGAAGTGCCTGGCAAGGCACGGCGCTTCATCGAGTGGGTGCGCTCGGACCGCGCGCGCTGGGTGCGCATCCCGCTGGCTTTGACGCTGATCGCGGTCGGGATTTTCCTGCCTTATCTGCCGGTGCTCGGCGTCGAGGATATCCCGATCGGCCTGTTGCTGCTGTCTTACGACATCCCCTTCCTGCGCAAGCCGATGGCCGCCTGCATCGAATGGCTGCTCGGTTGGTGGCGGCGCCTGCGGCACTGATGTTATACTGTGTTTATATACAGTATCCGTGAGCCGCCCACCCATGAAGAAACTTGTCGTCGCCATTTCCTCGCGCACCCTGTTCCAGCTGGACGAGAGCCACGCCGTCTTCGAGTCCCAGGGCGTGGAAGCCTATTGCGCGCACCAGCGCGAGAACGAACACGTGGTGCTGGCGCCGGGCCCGGCTTTCACGCTGGTGCGCAAGCTGCTTGCCCTGAACACCGGGGCTGCCGACGCGCCGCTGGTGGAAGTGGTGCTCCTGTCGCGCAACAGCGCCGACACCGGACTGCGTATCTTCAACTCCATCGAGCACTACCAGCTGGACATCAAGCGCGCCGCTTTCTGTTCCGGCGCCAGTACGCACCGCTATGTGGAAGCATTTGGCGCCCAGCTGTTCCTGTCCACCAATCCGGACGATGTGCGCGAATCGCTGGCGCAAGGCCATGCGGCGGCAACCATCCTCCCTTCGCACCGCGAAGACGACGGCGGGCAATTGCGCATCGCCTTCGATGGCGATGCGGTGCTGTTCTCGGACGATTCGGAGCGCATCTACAAGCAGCTCGGGCTGGATGCGTTCTCGCGCAATGAAAGGGAAGCTGCACGCGACCCGATGCCGGGCGGTCCGTTCAAGAACTTCCTCGCTGCACTGCATGCGCTGCAAGCGGCCTACGGTGCGGACGATGCGCCGATCCGCACGGCGCTGGTCACCGCACGCTCGGCGCCGGCGCACGAGCGCGTGATCCGCACGCTGCGGGCGTGGGATATCCGTATCGATGAAGCGCTGTTCCTGGGCGGCATGCCGAAGGGGGCCTTCCTCAAGGCTTTTGGCGCCGACATCTTCTTCGACGACCAGGCCATGCATTGCGATTCAGCGCGCGAATTCGTCCCCACCGGGCACGTCCCCTACGGCATCGCGAATGCCGCTGTCGTCGGGGAAAATTGACAGCACCTGCAGGAAGCTGGCTTCCGGCGCGGCGGCCAGTTCCAGCATCTCCCCGGTTGCCGGATGGATCAACGACATGCCGACCGCTGCCAGCATCAGCCGCCCGAATCCGAACCGTTCCGTAAAATAGCGGTTGTGGCGACCACGCCCATGGTTGGCGTCGCCGATGATGGGGTGGCTGATGTGCTTCATATGGCGCCGCAATTGATGGCGGCGGCCAGTCTCGGGAAACAGTTCCACCAGGCTGTAACGGCTGCTGGCGTAGCCCTCGATGGCGACCGGGATCTCGGTCGTCGCCAGCCGGCGGTAGCGCGACACCGCTTCCCGCAGCGGCGCTTCCTCGTCCTTGTTGCGGCGGTCTTCCGGCTCCTCGCGCAGCGGGTGGTCGATCACGCCCTGCTCCGGCGTCCAGCCGCGCACCATCGCCAGGTAGCGCTTGCGCACTTCGCCCGCCATCAGCGCCTTGCCCAGCAGGCTGGCGGTCTGCTGGTCGCGTGCGAACAGCAGCAGGCCGGAGGTTGGGCGGTCGAGGCGGTGCACGGCGTACACGTATTCGCCGCCATTCATCTCGCGCGCATACTGCAGGGCGAATTCCGTTTCGTGCGGGTCGATGGGGCTGCGGTGCACCAGCAGGCCGGCGGGTTTGTGGACCGCCAGCAGCCATTGGTCACGGTAGACTTCTGTGAGGGGATTGTTCTTCATTGCGGGCGCTATTGTCCCACATGCCGCCAGGCCATCGCCGCAGTTCGCCGGTCCTACCGGCCCGCCTCCTGCCGCGTCACGACCGGAACGTAGCCGGCCTCCAGCCCTGCCGGCGGGGTCACCAGCAAGGCCGCATCCAGTGTGGCCAGCGTGCCCGCCGTCGGCGGCGCCATGAATTCGTGCGTTGCGGCCCAGTTGCGATGCAAGAGTTCCACGCGCTGCTGCAACAGCGCCTTCTCGGCCGCAGTCCAGCCGAAATGCTGCAGCGAAGGCTGGTCGATGAACTTGTACCAGTAATACGTCACCACGCTGCCATCGCTCAGGTTGGTCGAATAGGGGCCCGCCGCAGGCGCCGGCGACATCCAGCTGTCGCTGCCGCTGTCGGGCGAGACGTAGGCCCTGCCGCGCATCGGCGACGAGAAATCCTTGAGCGACAGCACGGTTTCGGGCGGCACGTCCGCCGCAGCGACCGGCGTCCAGCCGGCAGCATCCTTGCGGAAGTATTCCGGGAACACGCCTGCCGTCGCGCCGGCAGCCCACTTCAGGCCGAAGGCGTGGCCGCCGCCAGGCGTTTTCAGCACCGACACGCTGAAATAATTCTCCAGGCCGTTCACCTTCTGGTCCTTCATCGTCAAGCCATAGCCGGACCGGTCGTAGGTATCGAACAGCGTTGCACTGCGCTCGAACGTGCCCGACACGGCGGTGCCGCCGGCAAACCATTTGCGCATCGGGTCGAACAAGGCCGCCGCGCCATAGTGCGCCCGGTCCGCCGTGAGCCACGACACATTGTTCCCATCGACGGGGAACAGCAGGCGCGAGTGGCGGGCGTACAAGGTGCCGTTGTTGTCGGTGTTGTAGAACGCCGATGTCTGGTTCACTTCGACCACCGTATCCGCGATGATGGCGGTGCGCGCATCGAGCCCCCGGCCAATGGCCGGCGCCCAGGTCTTCGACAGGCGCGCAAAGGCATCCGGTACCCAGAACGCTACCGGGCCGCTGAAATTCGCCGCATTGAAGAACAGCGTCCAGCTGTTGCTGCCCACCGGTACGGTGCCGCCGCGCGCATCGGTCAGCGGCAGCGCCATCCAGCCATAGCCGAAGAAGTCGCCGTTGGTGCCGCTCCGGAAGGTGAAGCCGTCCGGCGGCGTGACGATGCGGTTGCTCAATTGGGCGATGGACATCAAGTCGCGCGGCAGCGATTGCGCGCTATCGAATCCCCAACCCGGCGAGTTCATGCCATGCGAATAACCGTCCGGTGTGCCGACGATCCAGAATTTGGGATCGCGCACCGGGAACTGGTTGTTGCCCCAATTCCCCGGGCCGCCTTCAACGGACTGGAACAGCCCCGACCAGGTCGGTCCCGCGTTCGGCGTGCTGACGCGCATCGGATTATCCGGCGGCAGCAGCGCCTTGTCGTAATTCCTGTTATCCGGATGGACGAAGAATCCGGTCCCCACCTGATGCCGGTTCAGCGTATGGTCGACCATCGGGTACATGGCCATATATTGCGTGAAGCCATAGCCGAATCCTTCCGGCACGTCGGCAACCCCATGGTACATGTACCCGAACAGTCCGAGGTCTTCATACGCCTGTCCATCGGCCGTCGCGGCATCGGCCGGCAACGGGACACCGTCGCGCACATACAGTTCCCCCACCACGCGGATGCCGACGATCTTGCCCTTGTAATAGACCGCCGTGATATTCGGATGGTCGGATCCGTAATACGGGCTGCTCGAATCGAGCAGCAATTGCCCGTTCTTCAAATCGTCCTGCAGCGTCCAGGTCTGGCCGATCTTGTTCTTCCAGGCCAGGCCCGTGCCGAGTTGGACCAGCTGGCCGGTGTGGTAATCGTTCTCCACCGGCAGCCGGACATACGTTCCCACCAGTTCCGCCACCGCCGGCACGCGCACGGCGTTCCGGGATGAAGGCGTTGGCGGCGGATTATGCGTTTGCAGCGGCGCGGTGTAGCCCGTTCCGCCGCTGGGGTAATACGTCACGCCAGCCTTGATGACGGCAGCTACGTTCGCGCGGTTCTCGCCGCTCTCGCTGAATTCCTGCAGCACCTGCGCACGCGGGGTGCCCGATTGCATCGCCTTGACCCAGAAATCGAGCCCGCCCTGGTCCGGCGCGCGTTTCAGCACGTTGCGGTAAAGCAGTGTCAGGAACTGGCTGTCCGTCACCTGGCCGTAAGTCGACTGGAACTCGCCGGAACCGTAGAAACCATTTGCCACGTCAAGCAGCGTGACCCCATTGCGCATCGCCCCGATCCAGAAACCGAGCCCGCCCGCATCCGGCGTGCGGTTGAAAGCCGCCTGGTACAGCCGGTAAGCCTGCCCCTCGGTGCCGCTATCGTCAAAGAACACCAGCGCATCCTGGAACTCGAGCGGCCCCGGGGCCGGCAAGGTTGCTTGCACCGCGCCGTCGCGCAAGCGCTGGATGGTGACCGAACCATCCAGCTGCCGCGTCACCGCGTAGTTGCTGCGGTAGCCGGGAATGCTGGTTTGCGCAAAAGCGCTGGTCATCGCCAGCGCCGCGATGATGTTCAATGCCAGGTGCCGCATGTAAGGTCCGCCCACGTGAAAATGGATGAATATAGCCAACCCTACGTTGCTACTCAATTACAGCGTTGTAATCATGCTCTGGCGATGGCGTCCGCCACCAGGCGGACGGACGGCAATTGCCCCCGACGGTGCGGCATCAGCAGCGTCGTGGTCACCGTACCTGCCCGCCATTCGGGCAGCACAAGCTGCACACGCCCCGCCCCCAGCGACTCCCCGAACATACGCTGCGGCAGACATGCAATGCCAAGGCCGGCTTCCGCAGCGCGCAGCAGCACGGTCGATTCGTCAGCGTGCATGCGTGGCGCCAGCGATACCTCAACCCGTTCGCCGGAATCACCCTCCAGGCGCCAGGCGCCGGCTGTCATGGTGTTCATCAGGCCATCGTGCTGCGGCAAGTCTTGCGGGCGGCGTGGCGCCCCGCGTGCCGCAAGATAAGCGGGCGATGCCACCAGGAACACTCCCTCGGTCGCCACCCTCCGCTGCACCAGGCCGGAGTCCGGCAAGGGCGTGAAATGGTCGCGCACGGCGATGTCGAAGCCCTCCTGCACCAGGTCGACAAAGCGGTCCGTCACGTGCACGGATACCTGGATCTTCGGGTAGGCAACGGCCAGTTCGACCAGCACCTTTGCCAGCACCGTCTGCACCGTCGGAACCGAAGCCGTGATACGCACCGTTCCACTCGGCTCGGCCAGGCGCCCTTTGACCACGTCTTCCGCCGCATCGGCCTCGATCAACATGGCCGCCGCGTGCCGGTAGAACTGCTGGCCCAGTTCCGTCACGGTGAAACGGCGCGAGGTGCGCTGGATCAGGCGCACGCCCAGGTCGGCTTCCAGCGCCGCCACCCGGGTGGCCAGTGTCGATTTCGGCAGACCGCTGTGGCGGGCAGCCTGGGCGAAGCCGCCCTGGTCCACCACCAGCACAAAAAAGTAATAGTCGTTCAGGTTGCGCATCTATCGTTCAGTTTTACGTACTTTAAGTCCAAAAAACACCATCTTTTCGGCCATCGTTCAAGCACATATATTTTACCCACCAAACAACCACATGGAGAAATTGAATGGAACCAGTAATTTTCTACGGCGTACCAAGCGGCTGCTCGCTGGCATCGGTGATCGCATCCGAATGGCTTGGCCAGCCTTACCACCTGGTGCGGATCGAAATGATGGACAAATGGCCGGAGCGCTACGCGCAGGTCAATCCCCGCATGAAGACGCCGGCCATGCTGACGGCGAGCGGCGACAGCCTGACCGAAAGCCTCGCCATCCTGCAGCACATCGGCCAGCGCGGCGTGGCGCAAGGACTTGGCTTCGAGCCGGGTACGGCCGACGCCGACCGCCTCGCCTCCATGCTGTCCTACCTCGTGACCGACCTGTTCGCAGCCTTCGCGCCATTGTGGGCGCTGTACGATGCCGGCACGCAGGACGAAACGACGCGGCGGGTGCTGCGCCAGTTCGGCGAAGAGAATGTGCGCAAGGAATACGCCTACCTCGACGCCCTGCTCGCCGGCCGCGAATGGCTGCTTGGCGGCGACAAGCCAACCGTCGCCGATGCCTACCTGTTCGCGATCGGACGCTGGGCCGAATACCACAAGGTCTTCAAGCTGGAAGACAGCTACCCCAACGTCGCGCGCTACCTGCACAAGCTGGCGCAGGACCCGGCGGTGCGCTTTGCACTGGAGATCGAGAAGAACGGGGAGGCGCGCAGCAGTGGCGGATTCCGCGGCCATGTGAATATTGCGCAGTTGGATATGCCTAAACCTTCGTTCACTTCCGCGCTGGCGGCGGCGTAGACTGGGCACCCACGTTACCCCGAGGAGCCTGTAATGAGCTACCCAGCCTTGATTGCCTACCTGGAGCGTCTTGCGACCGGCGAGACTGCCTCCGGCAGCCTGCGCCTAAGCGGCGATGGCGATGTCGAGGGCCAGATCTTCAACTGCTGGCTGGGTAGCGCCTTCCATCCGATCCGCGAACTTGGCAGCGGCCAGCCTGTCGCCTTTGCCGGCCGGGTACGCGGCGTCGCGGAAGAAGACCGCCAACTGCCCGTCTGGTCGTATCTCGATGGCGCAGCCAGCGATGACGAATCGGTCGCGCTGGACCGCCTGTGCCGCACGCTGCACGCCATCAATTTCTTCCGCCGCGAAGCACTCAGTGGGCACATGCTGCACCTGAACGTGCATGACCGCCTGCTCAGCGCCGTGAGCAGCAACCACGGCATGGCTTTCCGCCGCATCCTCGACTCGCTCGGGCTTCCGCTCGAGCAGGTCGTGCTGCAACTGCCCGCCGTGAATGCGCGCCAGAACTGGATGCTGAACTACGTGGCCGACAACTACCGCCGCAACGGTTTCCGCATTTCTGTCAAGGTAGCCAGCGCGCTGCAGCTGCCGTCGGTGCTGGGCCATGCCCGCCTGGACACAGTGCGCATAGTCAGCGTGCAAGGCGCCAGCGCCGCCGAGTTGACGCCCATCCTCGCGCAAGCCGCCGCGCTGAATGTCCAGGTGCTGGTGAAAGAAGTGTCGAATGCACTGGTCGATGCGGCGGATCGGACGGGCGCAAGCGTATTGGTACAGGCAACCGCCAGCGGGACCAGCCACGCCGCACCGCGCCATGCCGTCATGCCGCAGCGCCACGCAGCCTAGCGCTGGTGCTTGCCAAAAAACTCCAGCATCATGCGGCTGGCATCCGGCCCCGCCTTCGCGTTGAACTTCAACTCCGGATCGCCGCCGCTCCATTCGTGACCCAGCCCTGAGATCCGCGCCACGCGCAGCAGCACCTTGCGGCCCACCACATAGTCGCGGACAGTGTATGCGTTGCGGCGGCCACCCCGTGTTGCTGGTTTCTCCAGCACTTGCGCCGCAGCGCCCGCAGGCAAACCGTTCAAGCGCAGCCATTGCCCGGCCAACTGTTCCTGGTTCACCGAACGCACGACCTCATCATCGTCGCCCTGGATCAGGATCGCAGGCATCGGCGGCAGCGGCGCAGGCACGCCTTGCATCGAGCGCCGCAGCAACAGGCTGCCGATGGCGGCATCGGCCTGCGCCGCCGCACCATGACGCATGACGTGCAGCGCTGTCGCGGGGCTATGCGCCGCGCCGAACACCGGCCCCGAGTGCAGTCCAACAGCGGCAATCAATTCAGGATGGTTCAAGGCCAGTACCGCCGCCATGCCCGCGCCGGCGGAAATTCCGCATACGTAAATCCGCCGGCGGTCGACGCCATGCTGCGCGACGATCTTTTCGAGCAAGGCCGCCAGCATCGCCGTTTCGCCGCCGCCATGCTGGTTGCTGCGGTCGAACCAGCGCCAGCACCGCTGCGCCTGCGCGCTGACCGACTGCTGCGGATACAACACCGCGTATCCCTTGTCTTCCGCCAGCAGGTTCATACGCGTACCCTGCGCAAACTGCGTCGCGCTCTGGTGGCACCCATGCAACATGACGAGCAAGGGCCAGCCACGCCGCGCAACCGCATCAGGGACATGCTCGGGCAAGTACAGCCAGTAACTCATACGCAAACCCGCCGGCTGGCCGGGCTGCAAGGGCCGTGGAAACTGCGCCGAAAGCCACTTGCCCGGCGCAACGGCGACTTCGGGGCGCGCATGCTTGCGGATTTTCAGCGGCCGCTCGCTGACCGCGACGGATTTCGCCGCCGGCTTGCGGCGTGATTTGGCCGGCTTCGGCGTGGCGGCGGCCATCAGCCGGGTCAGCAAGGATTGCTGTGCCTTCCCTGCACGGACCAGGCTTCGCAGCAGGCGCACTCCCGTGGCTGGCTTGGCCATGGTGGCAGCTCAGTGATGCGCCATTGGCAGGATCCTGCGCAGCGACCCCATTTCGACCGGCCGCTCGATCAGGTGGTCGAAGCCGGCGCTGCGCGCAATGACCTTGTCATGCGACTGGTCCGAATCGCTCAAGGCGATAAAGGTTGCCGGCTCATCGGGGTGCAGCGCACGCAGTTGCCGCGCGAGCGCGTAGCCTTCCACACCCGGCATGTCGGTCCTGATCAGGACCGCGTCCGGATGCAGGTCGCGTGCGGTTTCCAGCGCGCTTGGCACATCGGCGCAGAGGGCGACCATATGCCCTTCCGCTTCCAGCTCGGCGGGCAGCTCCGCATCGCCGTCGTCCACGCGGTCGACCAGCAGGATGTGCAGGGGCCGCGTAGCGCTGTCGTGATGCAGCAGGGGCAGCGAGACGGTGAACGTGCTCCCCTTGCCCTGCCCCGGGCTGGCAGCGGTGATGGTCCCGCCATGCAGCGCAACGATGCTCTTCACCAGCGCCAGGCCCAGGCCAAGCCCGCCACTGCGGCGGTCCGGCGTACGCTCGGCCTGCGTGAACAACTCGAACAGGCGCGGCAGCAAGTCCGCGTCCATGCCCATGCCGTTGTCGGTCACGCTGATGACGGCGTGGCCGTCGCGGGCTTCCACCGTAAGCGCGATACGGCCACCCTGCTGCGTATACTTCGCCGCGTTGTTCAACAGGTTGGTCAGGACCTGCACCAGGCGCGTACGGTCGCCCAGCACTTCCGCCCCGCCGTTGCGCACATCCAGCACCAATTGCTGGTTGCGCTCCTCGATCAGCGGACGTGATTGCTCCACCGCGCTGTTGACCACTTCGGCCATGCCCACTTCTTTCCTCTCGATCGACACCAGGCCGCGCGTCACCCGCGAGACATCCATCAGATCGTCCACCAGCTCCGACATGTGCTTGACCTGGCGGTCGATGATCTCGCTCGAACGCTGGATGTACTCGGGGTTGCGCGCGCCCATCTTCAACAGCTGCGCGGCAGTGCTGATCGGCGCCAGCGGGTTGCGCAGCTCGTGCGCCAGCAGCGCGAGGAAATCGTCCTTGCGCTGCTCCGCCTCGCGCTGCAGGGTGATGTCGGTGTTGGTCCCCATCCAGCGCACCACGCGCCCGTGCTCATCGCGGATCGGCACGGCGCGCGACAGGAACCAACGGTACTGGCCATCGGCGCCATGCAGGGGGAAAGTATCTTCCCAGACTTGCTGGTCTTCCACGACCTGCTTGCGGTAATGCGCGACCACGCGCTCGACGTGGTCCGGATGGTGCACCTTCGACCATCCCCAGCCTTGCATCTCTTCCAGCGTGGTGCCGGTGTATGCGAACCAGCGGCTGTTGTACCAGAAGATGGAGCCTTCGCTGTCCGCCATCCAGGCCAGTTGGGGAATATTATCCGCCAGCGTGCGGAACGTCAGCTCGCTCGACTTTAGGGCTTCCTCGGCCAGTTGCTGGCGCGTGACGTCGAGCACTGCGCCGGACATGCGCAGCGGCCTGCCTTGCCCGTCGCGCGCGACGATGCCCCGCGCCTGCATGTAGCGGGTTCCACCATTGGGCGCGCGGATGCGGAAGCTTGCGTGGTAAGGCTCGCCCGAAGACAACGATTGGTCCAGGCTGGCGCGCACGGCGCCGATATCCTCCGGATGCACAACGGCGAAATATTCCGCAATTGGCCCGCCATCCGCAAGTTCCGCTGAGATGCCGAACATCTCGGCCAGGTTACGGTCCGCGTGGACGCGGTCGGATTGGATGTCCCATGTCCAGGTACCGATTTCAGCGGCAGTCAGCGCTGCCTCCAGGCGCCACTGCGTATCGCGCAAGGCTTCCTGCATTTCCATGCGCTCGTGGATATCGGTAGAGGTTCCCATCCAGCGTACGATCTCGCCGCGCTCGTTCCGCACCGGCAGTGCGCGGGCGAGCGTCCAGCGGTACTCGCCGGAGCGGTGCCTCAGCCGGAACTCGACCTCGTAGGGATCGCCAGTGGCAAGGCTATGCTGCCAGTTCGTTTCCATCCGCGCCACATCGTCCGGATGGAACAAGCCTACCCAGGCATCGCCGAACGCCACGTCTTCCGGCACGCCGGTGTATTCATACCACTGGTGGTTGAAATAGTCATGGAAACCATCGGGGCGCGCCGACCAGACAATTTGCGGAATGGCGTCGGCGATCGTGCGGAACTTGGCTTCGCTATCGCGGATGGCGCTCTCCGCCTCCTTGCGTTTTGTGATATCGCGGAAGAAGATCGCAAGGCCATCCTCGACGGGAAAGACACGCGCTTCCACCCATATGTCCCGGCCGTTGTGTTGGTAGAGCTGCTCAATGGTGGCGGTGCCGCGGTCGTGCATGGCCTTACGGTAGGTTTCGCCAATTGGCAGGGTCTCCGACCCGGGCCAGGCTTCCCAGTGCGTCTTGCCGATGAATTCATCGCGCGGCCGGCCGTCGATGCGCAGGGCTTCGTCGTTGATGCGCTGGATGCGGAAGTCGCGGTCGAGCAGGACGAAGCCTTCGTCGATGGCGTGCAGGATCAATTCGCTATCGGTTTGCGCGCTGAACTTGCGCAGAAGGGCCAGGCATTGCATGGCGCCTGAGCCGTTCAGGCATTTGCGCTTCACTTCGCACTGGACGATATCGCCGCTTCTGGTGATGAGTTCAGTGAGCCAGACCGCATCGTCGAGTTGCCGCTCGCCGCTGGTCGTCAAATCCGCCACGCGCTTGCGCGACAGCTCGGTTGGCGCGTAGCCAACCAGCTCGCAGAACATTCTGTTGGCAGCAAGAATCGTCCCCTCGCAAGAGTACAGCAACGCGGCGCAGGGAATGAGCTCCACCAATGCAACGCTTGACTCCACCATGGAACTTCGCCCGGTAAGGAACGGTAGCTCGGGTCATCTTACAAGAATTGCTGGAGGGGGCTCGCCACGGATGCGCAAGCGGCTGCAACGCGCGTGTGCTGTCGAAATTCCTTACATAGCACAACGCCCCTCCCCGGGCACCACAACACAAGCAATTGATTTTATTGAGAAATAAGAAATAGTATCAAACAGGCATGATTATTGCTAAAGTGACATGCCCCGGGCATCGACCAGCGCATCCGCGTCTGGCGCGCGTGCCTTGGCAACGCTTGATACTGAAATAAGGAGAAACATAGTGTTTAAATCGAGTCGCAAGGCAATTGCAGGGTTAATGGCCATCCTCTTCAGCGGCGCAGCCTCCGCCGCCCCCATCTATTGGACGGACTGGACTGGCACAGATACCGATCCCGGTAACGGATTCCGGGGCCAGGGCATGATCACCACCGCCACCGTGTCCGTCGGCGTGACCTATACGAATGCCAATGGCATCGGCTTTTACCAGCCGAGTGGTGGCACCGACTATTACCAGAACAATTTCGGTGGCCGTAACGACGCCATTTCGCCTTACACCAGCAGTGCCGTTGACAACAGCCCGACCGGCACCGATATCATTGGCCTGAGCCGTGCAGGCCAGCAGACCCTGCAGTTTTCGCAAACGGTCGTCAATCCCGTGTTCGCGTTCATCAGTTTGAACGGCAACGGCTACACCTTCCTCAACCAGGACTTCAACATCCTCAGCGTGGGCGGCGTGGACGGGAATGCCTGCGGCTTCTGGGGCTGCGGCGGCGTGACCAAGGTCGTCACTGACCTCGGTGGCGGCAATTTCCTGTACGCCCTCAACAGCTCCAACGTGGGCGGCTCCGAACCGCACGGCGTGATCCAGTTCGTTGGCGCATTTGACTCGCTCACCTGGAACAGCGCTTCCAACGAATTCTGGAACGGTTTCACGGTTGGCGTGCAGGGCACCGCAGATCCGGCCGCCGTGCCCGAACCAAGCACCCTGGCGCTGGCCATGCTTGGCCTGTTCGGCGTGGCATATGGCCGGCGCAGCCGGCGCGCGGTCACCCGCTGACGCGCCAATCTGCCGCGAGCTGCCGCCACATTGCGTGGGCGGCAGCTCGCGCATTGTTTATGGCAGAACGACGTAGTCCGCCAGGAAGGCCCGCGCGGATGGAGTGTCGAGGCGGTAGATCACATTGCTTTGCACGCAAGGCACATCACCCGTGATCGTGGTACCGGCCAACATTTTGGTTTCCCCCTTACCGCTGCCGAAGAAGTTCGGGCCGCCGGAATCCCCGTAGCACGTCCCGCCGTTGCCAACCGCATTGTTCTGCGACAGGCGCAGCCAGCTTTCGTTCAGCGCGCCGAAGGAAGATACCGACCATTCGCGCGCATCCTGGTAGGAGATGGTCCAACCGCCCTTGCTGTCGAAGGTGCGCTCCTGGCCGCCGTAGCCTACCGCGGTGTAAGTGGTGTTGGCGAGCAGGCCATTGCTCTTCAGCGTATCGAACAAGCCCAGCGTCGGCAGTTTGGCCGGGGTCACGTTGGGGATCGGCTGGTCGAACACGATCACCGCGATATCGTGCGGATCGTTTTGCTGCGCGCGGTACTCGGGGTGGGCGTGGTACTGGCCGACATACATGACGGCCGAGTTCAGGACCTTGCTGTCGAACGTCACCTTGACTGTGGCCACACCGGGATTGCAATGGGCGGCGGTCAGCATCACGGTCGGGCTGATCAGGGCACCGGTGCAGAAAGCGTAAGCCGTGCCTTTACTGTCGTAATCCACCAACGCCCCGACCTGGGGATGCTTGTTGCCGTCGGCCTGGCCGTACGTGATGGCGTGGGCATTGAAAGCGGATGCGAATACCAGCAGCGTGCCGAACAGGCGGGAAAGCGGGAACATCTTCATAGTGCGTCTTCTCCAAATAGTAGCCCTCGTGAGGCCGGTTTGTTGGACGATATTTCACCAGTGAATGTTGATACTTTTTTATGCTTGTCAAGCTTGCTATATGGCGAGTGGTGTGTCAACGAAAGGCTGCCTTAGATCGTGAGTCCAATACGGGAGAGTCCAGGCTTAACAGTTCAAAGCCTGTAAAATGGAATTACAAGCTAAACACTGTAACTCCTAGGTTTTACGTGATTTGCATTGTAATTAGAATTTACAGTTCATATACTGTAGAAGAACCGCATTCACGGAGATAAAACCATGGACTTCACCATCCAGACGCTAGACCACCTGAAGCCGCTCATCCAAGGTTTCAGGAAGAAGGCAAATCTCACCCAAGCGGCGATGGCTGAAAAACTAGGTATCAGCCAACAGAGCTACGCCCAGATCGAATCGAACCTGGCATCGACGAGCGTCGATCGCCTTTTCACCATTTTGCGGCTGATGAACGTCAAGCTTCAGATGACCGACGGCGACCCGGATACGTTGCCAGTCTTCCAGGTCAAGTCCAAATCGAGCGCTCGACGAGGGTCAATTGGAGCGAAGGGCGTCCCAGATCGCAGCACTGACGATCGCCCCAAAGTCCTGAAGGCCAAAGGCCAACGATCTCAGGCCGGTACGGATTTACCAAAGCACGCAAAACCTGGCATGGGGGCAGCCCCTGCAAAAGTGGTCAAACCCGGCGACACAACCGAGTGGTGACACATGGCGCAACGTGGAATCCAGCGCAGTCTCAACGTTTGGCTCAATGGCACTCCGGTAGGCCAATGGACAATCAAACGAAACACCTCGACGTTCGCGTACTTCCAGGAATGGCTGGAGGACGAGAACCGGCGCCCTCTGTCTTTGTCGATGCCCTTCACGGCTGCAAACGCTCAGTATTCGGGCGATGTGGTTACGAACTACTTCGACAACCTGCTGCCTGATAGCGATCGCATTCGCCAGCGCCTGGCGCAAAAGCACAACACAGGAAGTACCTCCCCTTTCGCCTTACTGCAGGCGCTCGGGCGAGACTGCGTAGGCGCAGCCCAACTTCTGGCGCCGGACGAATCACCGGACGATTTGTTCTCCATTCAAGGCGATTTGCTAGACGAGCACCAGATCGCGGAGTTGCTGCGCGCGACGACCGCGCCAGCGGGCCTGGGCCGCCAAGATCACAGGGGTGACCTACGCTTGTCCATTGCCGGCGCCCAGGAGAAGAACGCCCTTCTGTGGCACGACGGGCAATGGTACCGCCCGACCGGGAGTACCCCGACCACCCACATTCTGAAACTTCCTCTTGGCCTGGTGGGCAACAGCCGTGCCGACATGCGCACCTCGGTCGAAAACGAGTGGCTCTGCTCGCAGATCATGGATAAATTTGGCCTGCCCGTTGCCGCCACTGAGATTCTGACTTTCGAGGACCAGAAGGTGCTGTCCGTAAAGCGGTTTGACCGTAAGTTTTCCAACGATCGCACCTGGATTGCCCGATTACCGCAAGAGGACATGTGCCAGGCGCTGGGCTGCTCTCCACTTTTGAAGTACCAGGCCGACGGCGGGCCGGGGATTCAGCGCATCATGCAGTTGCTGCTCTCATCGGAGAAGGCGCATTTTGATCGCCGCAACTTCTTCAAGACACAGCTCATTTTCTGGCTTCTGATGGCCACCGACGGACATGCCAAGAACTTCAGCATCATGATCGGACGTGGCGGAGAATACGAAGCTTCCCCGCTGTACGACGTGCTCTCGGCGCATCCAGTGATTGGGCACGGCGAGAACTTGATTGCGCGCCAGGAAGCCAAACTGGCAATGGCAATCCGGGGCAGTGAGAATTACTACTTCATTGATCGGATCATGCGTCGCCACTGGTCCGCTATGGCCCGCCAGGTGGGACTTGGCGCCCGCGTCGCTGAGGAGCTCATTGAGGAGGTCTTGGCCCAGGCGCCGGTAGTTGCTGAAGCAGTGTGGGACATACTCCCTCCAGGGTACCCAGGAGACGTTGCAGATAGCATCCTCTCCGGGATGCTGGCCCAGTGCGGTCGACTCGCCAATATGCCACCTGGCTAAACGTTAAAAGCGGAAGCTAAAAACAGAAAAGCCAGCTGAGTTAGCTGGCTATTTGCTTAAGCGAATCAATCACTTGGAATCCTTGGCGGGAGAGGGGGATTCGAACCCCCGATAGGCTATGAACTCATCTCAGCGGGCATTTCAGGGGTGCAAGGGGCATAAAATCAAGCTCCCAACTATACAGATGGCCCGTTGACGCCCCTTGATTCCCATCGATTAGCCCACGAAAAAGCCCGCAGTCAGAATTCACTCATTCAGTAGACATGGACTGTGCCAGCAGCACTATCCCTGACAGACAGCGTCCGCTGACCGGCAGCA
Organism: uncultured Oxalobacteraceae bacterium; assembly: GCA_965650885.1. Taxonomy (GTDB): domain Bacteria; phylum Pseudomonadota; class Gammaproteobacteria; order Burkholderiales; family Burkholderiaceae_D; genus Rugamonas. Next base: position 17,478 of record CBFGQI010000018.1, on the reverse strand, counting down.
CCCGCCCCTTAGCTGACAGCCAGCTATTAGAACGCTGACGAGAGCCGAACTGCGAAGATTGAATGACTATCGTCAACGCTGTTACCTACGCCCTTTGGATGACGATTACTTACCGCACCCGGAAATCATATTTGCATTGATCCACGATACAACGTCAGTGACCGGAAGGGAGCGACGGTGGTTGAACGTGCCACTCTTATCCCAAGCGACCCCGCGTCCTTGTGCAAATGCCGCACGATACTTGCACATCATATTGTGCGGGTCGCGCGCAAGCTCACCAAGCAAATATTCCACACTCCATTCCGAACGGCTAAAGGGGCGGCCGAGGAACGCTTGTAGCTTATCGGCGACCTCTCCATAGGTCACAGTGTCGCCGGCCAGATACACAATCTGGTTCCGGATTCGCGGTTTTGTAAAAACGATCTCAGCAGTCAGGGCTCCGATATCGTCGGGAGTTGTTAGCGTCACAGCGGTGTCGAGAGTGCCCAGGGCGTGGACCGCGTCGTTTTGCAGGTCAACGACTCCGAATTCCGGCTCAAACAGATAGCTCATGAACATGCCGGTCGAGATGATGACCCACTCAGTCTGGTGCTGGCTGCGCAGCAACTCGCGCACGTCCAGTTGTGCGTCAAAGATGTCCTGCGGGCTGCCACGACCAATCACGTCAAAATCAACCCCGAACTGCCATGGGAAGTACCGTGGAATTCGCGCCTGCAAGGCAGCACGCGCCAACTTCATTGGCGTATCGATTCCTGCTGCATAGCCCGTGCAACCGATGACAGTGTCATATTGCGCGAATACTACGGCAAGCTCATCGATGGTGCTCTTCACTAGATCGCCAATGATGATCTCAATCCCAAGATCTCGAATCTCCGCGATATCACGTCGTTTGGCTGGTGCACTAGACTCAACGGCACTTGCGCGCAACAGTACGCTGATCTTCACTCCCTCGATGTCCTTTGCTCGACGAGCAAGACTCCGCAGCACCGGTAGGCCGAGTTCGCCGGCACCGAGCACCAGAATGTTTTGAGACATAGCATGTGGATCTGCTTGAGTAATTGCTAGAGGTACCAGCAGTTGGCGGCCTTGGTCAGACATTGTTGATTTCTCCTGTGGGCTTAATGCCTCGACTGTAGCGAGTGTAGCGATCAAGAAAAAGTAACCCTCGAGGTTTTCATTATGCAGAAAATGCGAATAATCCTGGGTTATAGTGCGGTTTTCTCTAACGCTATCAGGACAAAACATGGATCGCGTACAAGCAATGCAGGTATTCCTTCGCGTGGTCGAAAGCAGAAGTTTTGTACGCGCAGCAGAGACCCTGGGCTTACCGCCATCATCAGTCACGGGCATCATCAAGAGGCTAGAAAAGCATTTGCAAACACGCCTGCTGAACCGTTCGACCAGAAACCTCAGCATGACGCCAGAAGGTGAACGGTACTTTTACCGCTGCCGCGAGATACTTGACCTGATTGACGACACGGAAGCCAGCCTGCACGGTACTGCCGAGCGTGCTCAAGGGCGGTTGCGTGTAGATATGCCAGGCGGCATCGCACATGCCATTGTTCTGTCGAAGTTGGCGCAATTCCAGCAACGCTACCCCGATATCTACCTAATGATCGGCATAAATGATCGTCAGGTGGACTTGATCCAGGAAGGCGTAGATTGCGTAATCCGCACTGGTAGCCTTCATGACTCGACGCTGGTGGCGCGTCGCTTGGGTGAGCTGCGTTGGATCACCTGCGCGGCGCCGTCCTACCTGGATGAAAATGGCATTCCTGAGAATCTGGATGAATTGCAACGGCACCGGGCAGTTCACTATTTTTCCAACACAATGCGACGGGGAAGCGAGCTGCATTTCGTCGAGGATGGAAACCGCGTCACTATTCAGGTTCCCGGCACGGTAGCAGTTAACGAGACAGGGCTATACATCAAGCTGGGCCTCGACGGACTCGGCCTGATGCAGTTGGCTGAGATTTTGGTGACGGACCATTTGCGGGCCGGAGAATTGGTCGAGGTACTGGCTGACATGCGTCCGGCATCTGTGCCGGTATCACTGGTCTACCCCCATCACCGCTTTCTATCTCCGGCGATGCGAGCGTTCGCCGACTGGACAGCCGAGCTGTTCAGCAATGTCGGATAGAGGGCGATCGCGGTAGGGGCATTAGCCCAAAGCTAGCCAAGCGTACAGAAAAAAGGGGCCAATAAACAAAAAAGCCAGCTGCATTAGCTGGCTTTTTTGTTCAAGTGAATCGATCACTTACGAATCCTTGGCGGAGAGAGGGGGATTCGAACCCCCGATAGGCTATGAACCTATACACGCTTTCCAGGCGTGCGACTTAAACCACTCATCCATCTCTCCTGCATTTCCTCACGCTCAGCGCGAGAGGCCCGAATTATAGCAGCGTTTCCGGAGAGTGCAAAGGGTTTCTACTTAAAACCGGTAAACCGGTGTCTGACCCGCAGGGTCAGACACCGCGTCTATTCGGCATTAGGAGGTTTCTTTCAGTTGCTCGAGGATGGCGGGGTTTTCGAGCGTGCTGACGTCTTGGGTGATTGCTTCGCCTTTGGCGAGCACGCGCAGCAGGCGGCGCATGATCTTGCCGGAGCGGGTCTTCGGCAGGTTGTCGCCGAAGCGGATCTCTTTCGGCTTGGCGATCGGGCCGATCTCCTTACCTACCCAGTTGCGCAGCTCGGTGGCGATCTGCTTGGCTTCGTCGCCGGTCGGGCGGGCGCGCTTCAGCACCACGAAGGCGCAGATCGATTCGCCGGTCGTCTCGTCCGGCTTGCCGACCACGGCGGCTTCGGCCACCAGCGGGTTGGCCACCAGGGCGGATTCGATCTCCATCGTGCCCATGCGGTGGCCGGATACGTTCAGCACGTCGTCGATGCGGCCGGTAATCGTGAAGTAGCCCGTTTCGGCATTACGGATCGCGCCGTCACCGGCGAGGTAGTATTTGCCGCCCAGTTCTTCCGGGAAGTAGCCGGCCTTGAAGCGGTCCGGGTTGCCCCAGATGGTACGGATCATCGACGGCCATGGACGCTTGACGACCAGGATGCCGCCGCTGCCGTTTGGTACGTCGTGCCCTGCTTCGTCCACGATGGCGGCCATGATGCCCGGCAGCGGCAAGGTGCAGGAACCCGGCACCATCGGCGTCGCGCCAGGCAGCGGGGTGATCATGTGGCCGCCGGTCTCGGTCTGCCAGAAGGTGTCGACGATCGGGCACTTTTCGCCGCCAACGTTTTTGTAGTACCACATCCAGGCTTCCGGATTGATCGGCTCACCCACGGTGCCCAACAGGCGCAGCGAGGAAATGTCGAAGTTCTTCGGATGCACTTTGGCGTCCACGTCGGAGGCCTTGATCAGCGAGCGGATCGCGGTCGGTGCGGTGTAGAAGATGTTGACCTTGTGCTTGGCGATGGTTTCCCAGAAGCGGCCGGCATGCGGGAAGGTCGGAATGCCTTCGAACACCACCTGGGTCGCGCCGACTGCAGTCGGGCCGTAGGCGATGTAGGTGTGGCCGGTGACCCAGCCGATATCGGCGGTGCACCAGTACACGTCTTCCGGCTTGATGTCGAAGGACCACTTCATGGTCAGCGCCGCCCACAGCAGGTAGCCGCCGGTGGAGTGCTGAACGCCTTTCGGGGTGCCGGTGGAGCCGGAGGTGTACAGGATGAACAGCGGGTGCTCCGCTTCCACCCATTCAGGTTCGCAGGTGGCGGCCTGGCCTTCGACCAGGTCATGCAGCCAGATGTCGCGGCCTTCCACGAAGTTGATGTTGCCGCCGGTGCGCTTGTACACCACCACGTTCTTGATGGATTCGCAGCCGCCCATCGCAAGGGCTTCGTCGACGATGGCCTTCAAGGGCAGCTGTTTGCCGCCGCGCAGTTGTTCGTCGCAGGTCAGCACAGCCACGGCGCCGGCGTCGATGATGCGCTCCTGCAGCGACTTGGCGGAGAAGCCGCCGAACACCACGGAGTGGGTGGCGCCGATGCGGGCGCAGGCCTGCATGGCAGCCACGCCTTCCACCGACATCGACATGTAGATGACGACGCGGTCACCCTTCTTGATGCCGCGCGCTTTCAGGCCGTTGGCAATCTTGCAGACCTTGTCGTGCAGCTGCTGGTAGCTGACGCGGGTCACCTCACCGTCGTCGGCCTCGAAGATGATCGCGGTCTTGTCGCCCAGGCCCTTCTTGATGTTGCGGTCCAGGCAGTTGTAGGACACATTCAGCTTGCCGTCTTCGAACCACTTGTAGAACGGCGCATTGTCCTCGTTCAGCGTGCGGGTGAACGGCGTTTGCCATTCCACGTGCTCGCGGGCCAGGCGCGCCCAAAAGCCTTCATAGTCGCGCTCCGCTTCGTCGCACAGCGCCTTGTAGGCGGCCATGCCCGATACGTTGGCCTGTTCGACGAATGCCGCTGGCGGCGCAAAGATGCGCGATTCCATTGGTCCCTGTTGGTCAGCGCCTTGGTTGGTCATGCTTGTCTCCGGTTAGTGATGGTTTGCTTGCAACAATAGAGCTTTACTCTTACTGATGCCTTACATGCCTGGAAATGGCATTTTAATCAATTCTACTCACAATCCCGCCTGAACAACCATCCTTGCGGGCGTGTAGAATATCGGGTGTTTTTCACCAGCTAATACCACTTTCGCAGATGACCGATCCCCTGAACGACAACGGCAAGCGCCTGAGCCCCATCCCCGCCTTCATCTTCATGTCCCGCTGGCTGCAGCTGCCGCTGTACCTGGGCCTGATCCTGGCGCAGTGCGTCTACGTATTCCATTTCTGGGTCGAACTGAAGGACCTGATCGGCGCCGCTTTCGGCAACGCCGCATCGCTTGAACACATCCTGCAGGCGGTGACCGTGCCGGGCTCGGAAGCGCCGAAGAAGCTGACCGAAACCACCATCATGCTGGTGGTGCTGGGCCTGATCGACGTGGTCATGATCTCCAACCTGCTGATCATGGTCATCGTGGGCGGCTACGAAACCTTCGTCTCGCGCATGCACCTGGAGGGACATCCCGACCAGCCCGAATGGCTGTCGCACGTGAATGCCTCGGTGCTGAAGACCAAGCTGGCCACTGCCATCATCGGCATTTCATCCATCCACCTGCTGAAGACGTTTATCAACGCGCAGCTGTACACCGAAAAGACGCTGATTGCGCAAACCGTGATCCACTGCGTCTTCCTGCTCTCGGCCATGGCTATCGCCTACACCGACCGCATCACCACGACCACGCACCACGCAACGAAGCACCATTAATCAGCCATAACGAGCCAATCATGACCATCATCAAGCAAGACGACCTGATCGAATCTGTCGCCGCCGCGCTGCAGTACATCAGCTACTACCACCCAGCCGATTACATCCAGCACCTGGCGCGCGCGTACGAAGCCGAGCAAAGCCCGGCCGCGAAGGATGCGATCGCGCAGATCCTGACCAACTCCCGCATGTGCGCGGAAGGCAAGCGTCCGATCTGCCAGGACACCGGCATGGTGAACGTCTTCCTGAAGATCGGCATGGGCGTGCGCTTTGAAGGCTTTACCGGCACCGTGACCGACGCCGTGAACGAAGGCGTGCGCCGCGCCTACAACTTCGCCGACAACAAGCTGCGCGCTTCCATCGTGGCCGACCCGCACTTCGAGCGCAAGAACACCAAGGACAACACGCCGGCCGTGGTCCACATGGAACTGGTGGAAGGCAATACTGTCGACGTGGCCGTTGCAGCCAAAGGCGGCGGCTCCGAGAACAAGACCAAGTTCGTCATGCTGAACCCTTCCGACTCGCTGGTGGACTGGGTGCTGAAGACCGTGCCGCTGATGGGCGCTGGCTGGTGCCCGCCTGGCATGCTGGGCATCGGTATCGGCGGCTCCGCCGAGAAGGCCATGCTGCTGGCCAAGGAGTCGCTGATGGAAGACATCGACATGTACGAGCTGAAAAAGCGCGGCCCGCAGAACAAGCTGGAAGAGCTGCGTATCGAACTGTGCGACAAGATCAATGCCCTGGGCATCGGCGCGCAGGGCCTGGGCGGCCTGACCACCGTGCTGGACGTGAAGATCAATATGTACCCGACCCACGCTGCATCCAAGCCGGTCGCGATGATCCCGAACTGCGCGGCCACCCGCCACGCCCACTTCGTGCTGGATGGTTCCGGCCCGGCCTACATCGAGCCGCCGAAGCTGTCCGACTGGCCTGACGTCACCTGGGCTGCCGACACCGAGAAGTCCAAGCGCGTCGACCTGAACACCCTGACGCCAGAAGAAGTGGCTTCGTGGAAGCCGGGCCAGACCCTGCTCCTGAACGGCAAGATGCTGACCGGCCGCGATGCCGCGCACAAGCGCATCCAGGACATGCTGGCCAAGGGCGAGCAGCTGCCGGTGGACTTCACCAACCGTGTGATCTACTACGTCGGCCCGGTCGATCCGGTGCGCGACGAAGTCGTTGGCCCGGCCGGCCCGACCACCGCGACCCGCATGGACAAGTTCACCGACATGATGCTGGAGAAGACCGGCCTGATCGCGATGGTGGGCAAGGCTGAACGCGGCCCAACAGCGATCGAATCGATCCAGAAGCACAAGTCGGCTTACCTGATGGCTGTCGGCGGCGCGGCTTACCTGGTATCGAAGGCGATCAAGGGCGCCAAGGTGGTTGGCTTCGAAGACCTGGGCATGGAAGCGATCTATGAGTTCGACGTGGTCGACATGCCGGTCACCGTGGCGGTCGATTCTTCCGGCACTTCCGTGCACAACACCGGCCCGAAAGAGTGGCAGGTGAAGATCGAGTCGCTGAAAGCGGCCCAGCCAGCCTAAATGCATCCTCCTGTCCCCTCCTCCGCCGACGCGCCGATCGGCGTTTTCGATTCCGGCGTGGGAGGGCTCTCCGTGCTGCGCCATATCCATGCGCAGCTGCCGCACGAGCACGTGCTGTACTTTGCCGACTCCGCCTTCGCGCCCTACGGTGCGAAGACGGACGAGTGGCTGGTGCAGCGCGCACTGGCCGTGACGGCGTTCCTGCTCAAGCAAGGCGCCAAGGCGCTGGTGGTGGCCTGCAATACCGCCACCGTCGCTGCCATCAAGGCGGTGCGCACGGCCTACCCTGCCTTGCCGGTCGTCGGCGTGGAGCCGGGCCTGAAGCCCGGCGCTGCGGCCACGCGCAACGGCACGGTCGGCGTGCTGGCCACGGAGAGCACGCTGCGCGGCGAAAAGTTCCTGGCCCTGCGCGAACAGATTTCCAGCACCACCGGTGCGCGCTTCCTGCTGCAGCCATGCGGCGGCCTGGTGGAGCGCATCGAACAGGGCGACCTGTCCGGCGAAGCCACCGCGGCCCTGCTGCAAGGCTATGTGGAACCGCTGCTGGAGCAAGGGGCCGATACCCTGGTCCTGGGCTGCACCCATTACCCCTTCGTTCAGGAAGCGATCGCCCAGCTGGTCGCCGCGCGCGGCAGCGCGGTACAGGTGACCATGATCGATACCGGCGAGGCCGTGGCGCGCCAATTGGCCCGCCTGCTGGAAGGCGCTGGACTGCAACGTCCTGGCGGCACCCCGGCCCACCTGCGCGGTTACACCAGCGGCAACGCGGCGGCTTTGCAGCAGCAGTTTGCCAGCCTGCTTGGCTTGCATCCCCTGGTGGAATCGGTCCAGATTTGAAATTTATTTGCCAGTTCCGGCGCAAGCCTATATAATCTCGGCTCTGTCGCGCTACGGTGCGGCGGAAATGCAGTTTTCAGTGGTGGCTGTAGCTCAGTTGGTAGAGTCCAGGATTGTGATTCCTGTTGTCGTGGGTTCGAGCCCCATCAGCCACCCCACCGAATTCACAGAGAAGGCTTATTGCTTTGGCAATAGGCCTTTTTTGTTTGGATCTGATCCAGCTCATGACTTCGGGACGCGACGCGGCATAGCATCGAACGATGCGAGAATTTTGATCGCGCAGCGAGCTTTGTTGGCAAATCAGCGATCAGGGGTGATCCTGCTGGTAGCGCTTGTAGTCGGGGCTGTTGCGGGCTTCCTGCACTGCCCGCCACAGGCGCTGCGCGACTTGCGGGTGCGCGGCATAAAACTGCTTCGACAGCATCAGGTACATCGGCGACAGGTCGAATGCCGCGCCGGCGCGCTCGATGCGGCCGGGGTGGCGCTGGGCCACCAGCTTGTCCGCTTCCAGGTCCATGCCGATCACGACGTCGACGCGGTCGGCACGGAGCTTGTCCATGTTCTGCCCCAGCGTCTTGGCGCCATCGTCGTAAGGCACGCCGAGCGCACGCAGCCGGTCCGTGACGAAGGCAAAGGCGGACTCCACGCCGACGCTGCCTTTCAAGCCATGAAAGCGCTGCCCATCCCACAACACATCGCTGGAAACGCGCCGGTAGGGATAGTAGCGCACGGTGCCGAACGCCTTCGTCACATCAGGCGCGCCACCCGCCAGCGGGAAGGCCGCGATCGCGCTGCGCTCGGGTGTGAAGGCGCCGATCATGCCATCGCTGATTCCGGCGCGGATCTCGTCCAGGCAGCGCCGGCGCGGGGCGATGCGGCGCTCGACCTCAACCCCGGCCTTGCGTGCGGCCTGCTTTAACAGGTACTGGTAATGGCCGCTGCCATCGATGCGCGCCACCGGCGCGAAATCGACATCGAGTGAACAGAATCGCAGGGCGGTCTGTCCGGCTGCCTGCGCGGCCGGCACTGCGGCGATCAGAAGGGGGAGAAGAAAACGGCTTATCACGGCCGAAGATTAGCACGAATATAGGGCGCGATCCGACCGCTTTCATCCTTATGCTGGCGACCATGGATACTTACCCGATCATCGAATTCCGCCGCTACACCACCATCGAGGGCGGCCAGGCAGCGTTCACGCGCTATTTCGAAACCTTGTTCCCGGAAGCCTTCCAGCAACTGGGTGCGCTGGCCATGGGCCAGTTCACCGAGCGTGGCAACCCGAACAGTTTCCTCTGGCTGCGCGGCTTTACCAGCTGGGAGCAGCGCGCGGTAGTCAATGCCGCCTTCTATTACGGCCCGGTGTGGAAGGAGCACAAGGCCACGCTGAACGGCTTGATGACCGACAGCGACAACGTGCTGCTGCTGCGCCCGCTGCGGCCCGGCAGCGGCGTGCCGGCGCTGCCGGCGGTCGATCCGGTACTGGAGCCGGATGGGGCGCAAGGCGATGCGGTGGCGGTGCTGTGCACGCTGCAGCCCGGGCAACTGGAACGCTTCGCCGAGCTGGCCGCGCCAGCCTTTGCTGCCTGGCGCGAAGCGGGATGGCGCGAAGCCGGTACGCTTGCCACGCTCGACATGCCCAACAACTTCCCGCAACTGCCGGTGCGCGGCGACGGCCCGCACCTGGTCTGGCTCGCCACCGCCGCACCAGGCAGCGCGCCCCCCGAACTGGCGGCCCTCACGGACGCGGCGCGCGACCTGTTGCGCGAGCCGCCGGAATGCATCCTGCTGCGCCCCACCCCGCGCTCGCGTTTGCGCTGGCGCAGCCAAAATTAATGCTCGCGGGCATTTGTTTGAGGATAAAATATCGGCTGGAGAATATTGCAGCCGAGAAGAATTCATGTCCGAACTGAAAGACCTTAGCACCTATAGCAAAGACACTCCAGTTGGCCGTCCCCATGTCGATGGCCGCGCCGGGGTGTTTGTCCCCACCGAACAATTCGATGTTGCAAACTCGACCACGATCCGCAAAGGCGCCGGCATTGTCGGCTTCGGCAACCCGGATGGTTCGCTGACCGTCTATTTCGAAGCCAACCGCTTTGACGAAAGCAGCCTGCACAAGTGGGAAAACAAGGCGCGCAAGGCGTATGACCGCATGGTGATGGTGGCGCCGACCGTGTCCAAGGCCAAGATCGATGCCAAATGCCTGGAAATGGTGGGCTATATCGATGGCACCGGCATCACGCTGAAGATGCCGGAACGCCTGACCGAGTGGCTCGCCCAATCGGATGCCCTGGATACCGCCCCCGCCGGAGCTGTTGTGCTTTGGGGTAAAAAATAAAGGACGAGCAATAGTCCTACAAAGGCATCGGACACCCTCCGATGCCTTTTTTATTTGCTCTTCGATAAGATGAAGTCAATTCTTAGGCCGGAGCATCCCATGTCCCACCATCCTTTCGCGAGCGGCGCTGTGCTGCTCAGCCTGGTGGCTTCCGCAACCTGGCTACTGTGCTCGGCAGATGTGCTGTCGCACATGTCGCTCGTCTTCCATTGATTACCAGCGCCCGCGGCCACGGTGATGATGCCGGTGCCGGTTGGTAAACAGGAAATCAAAGCCGATCGTCACCGGAGGATAGGTGTACACCGGCGCCGGCGAATAGTACGGCGAAGGGGCCACATACACCGGCTGCGGTGCCGCATAGACCGGATATTGCTCGACATAGACCGGTTCACTCGAATACGTGACGGGCGCGCCTGAACGCGCCGCGGTACCGTACGGTACCGGCGTCACCGACACGGTGCGCCATTCATAAGGGTTGCTGGATGCATAGCGCGCCGGCTGCTGGCTGGCGCAACCGGCCAGGCCCAGGGCCAGCACCGGCAAGATCAACAAGGTTTTCATCGCAATTTCTCCTTCCCAAGTTCAACTATAGGGAAAAGTGGGGCGCGTGCCGCTGCTTTTACAAACCCTTACAGCCAGCAACTCAGATATACGGGATATCGCATTTGTCGAGTGCTTTGCCCGCCTCGTCGACGCGCTGGGCGCACAGCTGGTACGTGATGCCGTGATCCATATCGACACGGTACACCTTCCCGTAAGGCAGGGAAACCGATTCCTGCAGCACGCGCTGGTAGCTGATCGCGGGTACGTCGGCCGGGATGGCGATCGAGGTGTGGAAATTGCGGCGGCGGTCCTGCTGGCGGCGGTGCACGTCCACGTTCAAGCCCAGGTCGAGCGTGATGCCGCCCGGGGCGTAGGCGTAGCGGGTGATGCTGCGCGAAGCACTCAGCACGCCCCAGGCGCAGGGCAAGGCATCCGGGCAGTGCTTGAGTTGGGCCAGCGGGAAAATTTCTTCATGGTTGCCGAGCTGCTGCAGCGGCCAACTGGTGCGGGTACCGTCCAGCTTGCCGCTCGCGGCGTGCGGCCAGGTCATGGCGTTGACCACCACGACATACTGCTTGTTGCGGGCCGGGTCATGCGCGTCGCGCCACATGGCGCAAGCGGACAGCAGCACACCGGCGAGTGGAACGAGAAACAGAACTTTCATTGGGGCTACCCGAGGTACGATACCCGCAGATTAACAAAAAAACGGCCCGCTAGGGGCCGCTTTCATGAGACGGGAGCGCCGGTTCAGTCCAGCTTCCAGGCGTAGTCCACCTTGGTCCAGGTTTCGGCCGGTGCGCCATCCTTGGTGCCGGGCTTGAACTTGCAAGCGCTCAGCGCCTTCATGGCGGCCTTGTCCAGGTTCTTGAAACCGGAAGATTTGTCCAGCTTGGAGTCCTTCACTTCACCGTTGGCGGCGACCAGGAAGGACATGCTGACAGTGCCCTGCTCTTCATTCATCAGGGATGCCTTGGGATACTCCGCTTTGCAATTCTTTGCATCAAAGGTAGCCGGAACTTCGGCCGCAAATGCCGATGCGCCCATTGCGAACGCAGCTGCCAGAACACTCAACTTCGTCTTCATGATAATCCCCTACAGAATGAGAATGGAATGGATTACAGCGACCAGACGTAGTCGACTTTGGTCCAGGTTTGGGCTACGGCGCCGTCCTTGGTGCCTGGCTTGAATTTGCAAGCGCTGATCGCTTTCACGGCTGCCTTGTCCAGGTTCTTGTAGCCGCTGGACTTGTCCACCTTCGAATCAACCACCTCGCCGGAAGCCGACACCAGGAAGGCCATGCTGACGGTGCCCTGCTCTTCATTCAGCAGCGATGCCTTCGGGTATTCGGCCTTGCAGTTCTTGGCATCGAATACGGCCGGAGTATCAGCCGCGCATGCCGAGGCGGAGACGATGGATGCTGCGATAAAACCAATCAGACGCTTGTTCATTTCTATCCCAATCAAAATTTATGAAAAACCGTTTTTGTATTTAAAACTCTTCCCATTCATCGCTGCCGGCGGTGGCGGCGACCACTTTCTTCGGTGCCGCTTCGGCGGCCGGCTTGGCAGCGGGGCGCTTGGCCGGTGCTTTCGGCACCACGGCCACGGCGGTCTGGGTCACGACCGGCTTGGCGGCGGTCAGCGCATATTCGGTTTCGGCGTCCAGCTTGAAGATCGACACTACGCGCGACAGCTCGCCGGCCTGATCCTGCAGCGATTGCGCGGCAGCGGCGGCTTCTTCCACCAGCGCGGCGTTCTGCTGGGTCATGGCATCCATCTCGATGATGGACTGGTTCACCTGCTCGATGCCGGCGCTCTGTTCCTGCGAGGCGCTGGCGATTTCGCTCATGATGTCGGTCACGCGGCGCACCGAAGCCACCACTTCATCCATGGTCACGCCAGCCTGGCCCACCAGTTTCGAACCGCGCTCCACTTTCTCGACGGAGTCGCCGATCAGGGACTTGATCTCTTTCGCGGCGCCGGCCGAACGCTGGGCCAGGTTGCGCACTTCCGATGCCACCACGGCGAAGCCGCGGCCCTGCTCGCCGGCACGGGCTGCTTCCACCGCAGCGTTCAGCGCCAGGATGTTGGTCTGGAAGGCGATGCCATCGATCACGCCAATGATGTCGACGATCTTGTTGGCCGATTCGTTGATCGAGCTCATGGTCTCGACCACTTGCGACACTACCTGGCCGCCTTTCAGCGCCACGTCGGAAGCCGAGGCGGCGAGCTGGTTGGCTTCGCGGGCATTGTCGGCGTTCTGCTTCACGGTGGAGGTCAGTTCTTCCATGGCCGACGCGGTCTTTTCCAGCGAGGAAGCCTGCATTTCGGTACGCGAGGACAGGTCGATGTTGCCGGCGGCGATTTCGCGCGACGCGGTGCCGATGGTCTCGGTACCCTGGCGCACCTGGCCGACGATTTCCACCAGGCTGTTGCGCATTTCCTTGATTTCGACCAGCAGCGAATCCTTGTCGTTGGACGAGGTGTCGATGTCCACCGACAGGTCGCCGTTGGCGATGGCGCCGGCGATCGAAGCGGTGTAGTCAGGCTCGCCGCCCAGCTGCTTCAGCAGGCCGCGGGTGATGACCCAGGCGGCGCCCAGCGAGATCACCACGGCCGCCAGGCCGGCAATGATCATGAACATGCGGGCGGACTCGAAGCCTTCGGCGGCTTCCACTTTCATGTCTTCGTTCAGCTTGTCTTCCAGGGTCGCCAGCTGGTCCAGCGCTTCCATCCACTTCTTCTGCGCAGGACGGATTTCCTTGATCAGGATGCGGGTCGCGCCCACGGCATCGTTGGCCAGCCACAGTTCGGAAGCCTTCTTGATGGCAGGCAGGGCCACGCCTTCATGTTCTTTCACCTGGGCCAGCAGGGACTTTTCTTCGGCGGTGGCGTTGTTCGCGTACAGCGCGGTCAGGCGCTTGCTGAATTCTTCGTATTTGGCACCCAGGTCAGCCAGGCGCTTCATTTCCGGCTCCATATCGGCCGGGTCGGACATCAGGGTCAGCACTTTCAAGCCGTTGATGCGCTCGTTCACATTGTTGCGCATATCGACCACCAGACGGGTAGCGACAGTGTTCACGCTTACCACGTGATCCAGGCGGTCCTGAATCTGAGCCATGCGCCAGATACCGACGATGGTGATAATGACGAGGAACGCCAGTACCAGGAAAAAACCAAGGCCGAGACGGGCCCCTACCTTCATTTTGCTCAAATTCATTTCGGCTCTTTATTATAGAAGTGACACGAGTTATGGACTGCCCAAGGATGCTAGTAAGAAACATTTACTGCACCCACTGACCCTTGCTGCTACGCAAGTAGCGACAGTAGCAAACTATGACTGCGAATGCAAAGACCGCTATCGCCGCAGGACGAAACCTGTCGTATTTCGTCCTAAAAATACCCGGTAGGAACCGTAAGAAGCATGTGTATACCGACGAAATTATAGGCCCGACGTTTCCACGCGGCAAGCAAATTCTGCTCAAAATGTGGGCAAACGAACTTTCTTCGGAGAAATTGCTCAGCCGCAGAAGCAACAGGAAGTGAATGCGCAGGATAAGCGGCGCTTATTGCGTCTGGGAAGTGCGGGCGAAGGCGTCGAGCAGGATTTGTGGATTGCCCGCCGCCAGCTGCTTGGCATCGGACAAGGTCTGGCGGTACTGGCGCGCGCCCTTCAAGCCTTGGGCCAGGCCCAGCATGTGGCGCGTGATGGAATTGATCTTCAGGCCGCGGCCGCCCTCTTTCGCCAGCTGCTCTTCAATATAAGGCATCATCGCCTGCAGCACTTGCTCGCGGCTGCGCGGGGTTTCTTCAGCGCCGTAGTAGCGCTGGTCGAAGGCCGCCATCAGGTAAGGGTTGTGGTAAGCCTCGCGGCCCAGCATGACGCCGTCGACGTGCTGCAGATGGCGGTCGATTTCCTCCAGCGTCTTGACGCCGCCGTTGATCAGGATTTCGAACTGCGGGAAATCCTTTTTCAGCTGGTAGGCGAACTCGTACTTGAGCGGCGGGATTTCGCGGTTTTCCTTGGGCGACAAACCCTTCAGGATGGCGTTACGGGCGTGCACGATGAAGGTGGTGCAGCCGGCTTCCGCCACGGTGCCCACGAAATCGCGCACGAAACCGTAGCTTTCCTCGTGGTCGATGCCGATGCGGTGCTTGACGGTGACGTCGATCTGCACCGCATCCTTCATCGCCTTGACGCAATCGCGCACCAGTTCCGGCTCCTGCATCAGGCAGGCGCCGAAGGCCCCCTTCTGCACCCGCTCCGACGGACAGCCGCAATTGAGGTTGACTTCATCGTAACCCCACTTCTCGCCCAGTTTGGCGGAAATCGCCAGGTCCTTCGGGTCGGAACCGCCCAGCTGCAGCGCGACCGGATGCTCTTCCTCGTTGAAGCGCAGGTGGCGTTCCACGTCGCCATAGACCAGGGCGCCAGTCGTCACCATCTCCGTGTACAGCCAGGTGTACTTCGAGATCAGGCGATGGAAATGGCGGCAATGGCGGTCGGTCCAATCCATCATCGGCGCCACGGACAGGCGGCGGGAAGGCTTGGGGGCGATCGGGTTGGTCATCTTGGCAACTATTAAAGCGAGGGCCGTACATTATACCGGTTAAGGGATGAAAGTCGGGGTCAGCTCTGGCAACCGGACCAAAGGCGCACGTTCGGTCGCCTTTTGTCCGGTTGCCAGAGCTGACCCCGACTTTTATTTGAACAGCTCCTCGACGCGGGCCATGCGGCGGGCGGCTTCGCCGGTCAGGGCGCCGGAGGCGGTGATGATCTGGCGGATGCCGTCCAGCGCACGCTGGCGGTCGGCTTCGGCCAGCAGCTTGGGCAAGGCGGCCATCGCGCGCTCTTCGTCCAGCTGCAGGATCATGTGCTGCTCGTGCACCACTTCCTTGAAGCGCGCGAGCGGCATGCGTTCCTTGGCCGGCAGGCGCATGCGCAGCTCGCGCAGGGTGGCGAAGGCGCGCTCGTCGGCGGCCCGCATTTCCGGGCTGCGCGCTATATACAGGATGGAACGCAGCACCGCTTCGCGCTCGCCGCCGCTGGCCAGCCGCTTGGCCGCCTCGGTGCGCCGCGCCGCCATCACCGATTCGCGCGCAATGTCGCGTCCGATACGGCGGCGGATATTGGCCGAATCGGCCCGCAGCCCCACCAGCGTCTGCAACAGTGGGTGGCCGTAGGCGGACAGGAAAAACTGTTCCACCGCCTGGTCGCGCAGCACCTGGTACCTGTCGAGCGCCGCCACGATCTGCTGCGAAGCCGCTTCCTGCATCTTGAGGAAGGGATTGTCCGGCGACACCGGCTTGCGCTGCGCGCGCACCTGGTCGGCCAGCGCGCCGATCCCTGCCAGGAAGGGGTTCATGTCGGAGAACAGTTCATAGCGCATACGGTAGGGGTGCATGCGGCGCAGCCATTCCGCCGCCTGTTCGTTGGTGGCCGCGCGCACCAAAGGGCTGACGAAGGTACGGTACAGGCCCTGGTTGATTTCCGACAGCCGCGCCACGGTGGCGAAGCGGCGCTCGTCTTCGTCGTCATTGCCGCCCAGCGCGCGCAGCTCGTTCAGGTCGCGCCGTTCGAAGCGCACCACGTAATCGCCTTCCACCAGTTCAATGCCGTGCACGCCCTCGCCACCCTTGTCGATGAAAACCGCTTCGTACAGGCCGGGCGGCAGCACGTCGATCAAGTCCATCGAGCGCGTGAATTCGCCATGTTCCTTGTTCGCCACCGAGGCGGATACGAAAATGCCCAGGTGCCCGATCGATTCATGCAGGGTGTAGACCACCGTCTGCCCGCCCGCCACCATCGCGGCATCGTTTTCGTACAGGTCCAGCAGCCAGCCCAGCGCCTGCTGCGGCGGCGTGATGTCGTCGCCCCAGGAGCAGAACACCACGATCGGCGAACTGATATTGCGCAGATCGATGCGGCGGCCGGCGCTGTCGTGGATGGTGCCGTTGCTCAGGCGGTTGCCGACGAACAGGTTGTCGGTGATGAACTGGATTTCCTCGGCATTCAGCAGCACCGGGTTGCCCCACCAGCGCTCGAATTCGAGGAAGCGCTTTTCCTCGGTATCGACGTTGGCGTACACGTGGTAGCCCTTCTTCCAATATGTATTGGAGGGGTTCATGTTCTCGAAGTTGCTGACCAGGTGGGCGCCGTCGAACTTGCCGTTGCCAAGGTCCCCGGCCAGCGAGGTGGCCCAGGTGCCGCCGGTCAGGCCGCCAAGGTAGCGCAGCGGGTTCTTGCCGCGCACCCCGGCCCAATAAGAGAGCGGCGCGCCGGCCAGCACCAGCGGGCCGGTCAGTTCGGGGTGCAGGGCGGCCGTCATCATGATCTGCCAGCCGGCCTGGCAATTGCCGATCAGGGCCGGGCGGCCGTCGGCCTCCGGATGCAGGTAGGCCACCTGCTCGATGAACTGCGCTTCGGCATGGCACACATCCTCGATGGTCTGGCCCGGCACCGGCGTTGGCAGGAAGCCAATGAAATAACAGGGGTTGCCGGCCTTGAGCACTACGCCGATTTCGCTGTCCTGCTTCATGCCGCCGATGCCCGGGCCATGCCCGGCGCGCGGGTCGACCACGATGAAGGGGCGCTTGGTTTCGTCGATCTCCATGCCTTCCGGGGCGATGATGCGCATCAGCGAATAATTCACGGGCCGCGCCAGGGTGCGGCCATCGATGATGGTCTCGAATTCGAAATTGAGCACATGGGGTGCGGTCTCGCGCTCGCGCGCATTGCGCTCGGTGCCGCGGCGGTAAAGTACGTCCATGAACAGGACGGAGCGCTGCCAGGCGTCGGTCCAGTATTCCACGGCTTGGGTTGCCAGGCTGGTATGGTCGGCCATGCCATTCTCCTTCGCGTGTATCTGCTCATTTACATGATTACTATGGCTTGCTCCGTTGACACTCCCTGCGCGAAATCCAATACTCGGAACACTATTATGATCAG
>CBFGQI010000017.1:0-57544 GCA_965650885.1 uncultured Oxalobacteraceae bacterium | reverse complement strand
TCGCCCAGGCGGCCGGCGCGGAAGTCCTCGACGGCCTGGAAGATCTCGGCCTGCGAGTTCATCACGAATGGGCCGTACTGCACGATCGGCTCATTCAGTGGCTTGCCCGACAACAGGATGAAGCGGCTGTCGGGGCCGGCCTTGACCGTCACGCCATCGGCGCCGGCGTTGTTGGCCAGGATTGCCATGCTTTGCGCCGGCACTGACTTGCCATCCACCACCACTTCGCCGCGGTAGGCGTACAGGAAGGCGTTGTGGCCTGCGCGGATCGCCTGGCTGAAGCTGGCGCCGGCCGGCAATTCCACGTCGACGTAAAGCGGCTCCGTCACTTCGCGCTGCACCGCGCCGGCCACGCCCTGGCTTTCGCCGGCGATCACGCGCACCGTGGCGCCGTTCTCCAGCGTCACCACCGGGATCTCGGCGGCCTCGAAGTCCTTGTACCAGGGCTGGCGCATCTTGTCCTTGGCGGGCAGGTTGAGCCACAGCTGGAAGCCTTCCATCAAGCCTTCCGCCTGTTCCGGCATTTCGGAGTGGATCACGCCGCGGCCGGCGGTCATCCATTGCACGCCGCCGCTGGCCAGCAAGCCTTCATTGCCGGCGCTGTCGCGGTGGCGCATGCGGCCGGTCAGCATATAGGTGACCGTTTCAAAGCCGCGGTGAGGATGGTCGGGGAAGCCGGCGATGTAATCGTTGGCTTGCTCCGAACCGAAATTGTCCAGCATCAGGAACGGGTCGAGGCGACGCTGCAGGGGCTGGGTCAACACGCGGTTGATCTTCACGCCAGCGCCATCCATCACGGCCTGGCCGCGGATAATCCGTTCCACTGTGCGGGTTTGTGCAATGTTGTCCATTCTTTTTTCCTTGGGTTGGTTAAGCCAGCAGTTCTTCCACGCGCGCATCGGCAGCGGCTTTCTGCTGGGAGGCCACTTCCGGACCATAGGCCTGGCCTTCGATGAACACGTACTCTACGTCGGTCAGGCCGATAAAGGCCAGGAACATTTTCAGGTGCGGGAACTGGGTATCCGTCGGCGCATCCTTGTGCATGCCGCCGCGCGAGGTGGCGACGTACACTTTTTTCCCTTGCAACAGGCCGACCGGGCCGCTCTCGCTGTACTTGAACGTCACGCCGGCGCGGGCAATCGCGTCGAACCAGGATTTCAGCTGCACGGTGATGCCGAAGTTATACATCGGGGCGCCCAGCACGATCACGTCGGCGCGCTGCACCTGGGCGATCAGGGCGTCATCCAGGGCCACGCGGGCGGCTTGCGCCGGGGTGCGCTGGTCGGCTGGGGTGAACAGGGCCTGCAGGGTGGGTTCGTCCAGCACCGGGTGCGGGTTCGCGGCCAGGTCGCGTACTTCCACGGTGGCGCCCGGGTTGGCCGCCAGCAGCTTGTTGACGATATTGGTTGCGACGCGGGTGGATTCGGAACCGGAGCTTTTCGCGCTGGAGTTGATTTGCAGGATGTTCATGGTAAGGGTCCTTTTCAGAATGGGTTTGTTGCTGCGATGGAGTAACTATAGTGGTTCCATATTTGATCCAGAAGACGTTAAAATGGATTACATTGTTCCATTGATGGAACGGAGAGCCGATGAGCGACCTTGACCCCAGTGATTTGCTGCTGTTTGCCCGGATTGTCGAATATGGCAGCCTGAGCCAGGCTTCCGAGCGGCTGCACTTGCCCAAATCCACCGTTTCCCGCCGGCTGACCCAGCTGGAAGCCCGGCTGGGCGAACGGCTGTTGACCCGCACCACGCGCAAGCTGGTATTGACCGAGCTGGGCGCCAGCCTGCTGGAGCATGCGCGCCGGGTGGCGGAAGAGACTGAGGCGGCGGGGGCGTTGGCCCAGCACCGCCAACAGGCGCCGAGCGGCTTGCTGCGGGTATCGATGCCGGCCGACTTTGCCAATGTCTACCTGGCGGCCATGCTGCCCGAGTTCATGGCGAAATACCCGGCCATCACGCTGGAACTGGACTTGTCGCCGCGCCGGGTGGACTTGATTGCGGAGAATTTCGATATTGCGATCCGCATGGGCGCGCTGCCCGACGATGCGACGCTGGCGGCGCGCAAGGTGCTGGTGTCGACCTGGGGCCTGTTCGCCGCCCCCTCCTATACGGTGGTGCATGGCTTGCCGGAGCATCCGGACGACTTGTTCAAGCATGAGTTGCTCAGCCTGCGCCGGATGCCCAATGGCCTGGTACGCTGGCCGCTGACGCGCGGCAAAACCACCTGGGAGCGCGAATTGCCGGTGCGCCTGATGGCCAACTCGCCGGAGCTGCTGA
Organism: uncultured Oxalobacteraceae bacterium; assembly: GCA_965650885.1. GTDB lineage: Bacteria > Pseudomonadota > Gammaproteobacteria > Burkholderiales > Burkholderiaceae_D > Rugamonas. The sequence goes on along the minus strand of CBFGQI010000017.1, from coordinate 55,264 downwards.
CGAAAATGGCGGCCAACGGGATGGGCATTGCCACCTGCACCATGCAGTTCGCGGCGCCCCTGGTGGCGCGGGGGGAATTGGTGCGCGTACTGCCTGACTGGTGCTTCCCCTCCAACACCGGCTGGGCGGTGTTCCCGGGGCGGCGCCTGATGCCGGCCAAAACGCGTGCCTTCCTCGACATGCTGGAAGCGAACTTCAAGGACCAGGCGCTACGTAGTACCACGTAGCGGCGCCATGCTGCGCACAGCCGCAGTGCAACTTTGCACCATATGCAAGCCACCCGCGGTGGGGAAGTGGCCTTTTTCCCCGCTTGAACTTGGTCTGGAAATTGCGTGTGCATCCATCCGTTATCCACTTCGAAAGGTGGCGGATGTTATCGCGAAACGATCTCCTGGAATGGCGCGAACCGAGACCGCGCCGGGGGCGCATCCTGTCGATCGACATGGCGCACGGCCTGGCTTATGTATTCGACCTGGCTTCGGCAACGGCGAAAGTCGAACGGCATAGCGTGGCGGTCCTGGAAGCCGAACTGGCCACTGGCCGTGCCAGCCGGCTGGCCGACGATCCTTACCTGGTGCTGGCGGACCAGCAGGCGCTGCCGGCCAAGTACGTCGCATTGCGCGACCGGGCGTGGACCATGCTGTCGGAGCTGGTGCAGCTGGTGCCGGACATTTACGAAGCGCGCCGGCGCGGCGAACTGGTGCAGGAAGCCGCGCGCCGCCACGGCGTATCCCATCCCACCCTCTATCGCTACCTGCGCCGCTACTGGCAGCGCGGGCAAACCCCGAATGCGCTGCTGCCCGATTACGCCAACTCCGGCGGACGCGGCAAGACGCGTGCCGCCAACGGCGTCAAGCGCGGCAGGCCGCGCAAGGATGGCGCATCGGCCGGCGTCAACATCGATGAGGCGATGCGCGCCGTGTTCCGCCTGGCCACCGCGCGCTATGCGGCCTGCCACACGCATTTCCGCCGGCGTGCCGCTTACGATGAAATGGTCGACGACTTCCTGTGCCAGCGCACGGTGGATCCCTATTCGCGCCGGGTGCAGCGCACGCCGGCAGGCGGCCCCTTACCCAGTTTCGGCCAGTTCAACTACTGGCTGGAGCAGGACCATATGGTGGGCGGGCCGCCGCTGCCGCTCCCGCTGGCGGACAATGCGCCGGTCAGGCGGCCGGGGCGCCCCGGCGCCGCCTTCAGGCTCGATGTGCTGCCGTTCGCCATGCAGCTGCTGCACGAGGACGACCGCAAGCTGCTGGTGGGCGCGCCGCTGCTGTATGTGGTGACCGACGTGTTCAGCGGCATGGTCACCGGCTGTTACGCGACGCTGGAGGCGCCCGGCTGGAACCCGGCCATGCTGGCGCTGGCGAGCTGCGCGGCGGACAAGGCGCGGCTGGCACGCCGCCACGGCCGCTTGCTGGCGCCGCAGGAATGGCCCTGTTGCCACCTGCCGGAAAGCCTGCTGCTGCCGCCGGAACTGATGGCGCGCGCCAACCGCGACAGCCTGCTGGCGAATTTCAGCGTGCGCTGCGTGCCGGATTATGAGGTGCCGGGGCGGCGCTGGCTGCCGGCGTTGCGGGCCAGCTTCGGCACGGCCGCCGGCGGCGCCGGCGGCAACCTGGACGGCGTGCTGACGCTGGCCGAATTCCGCCGCATCGTACTCGACATCCTGCTGGCCTACAACCACAGCCAGGGCGCCGACGGCTGGGCGCCGCTGCAGCTGTGGGACTGGGGCGCACGCCTGCGCGGCGCGTCCCTGCAGCAATTCCCGGAAGACCTGGTGCGCTGCTGCCTGCTCCCCACCAGCGAAGCGTGGGTCACGGCCGAAGGCATTTGCGTGCAGGGGCGCTATTTCAGCTGCGCCCGCGCCGAGCATGAACGCTGGTTCGAACGCGCGCGCCAGCGCGGCCGCTGGCCGGTACGGGTCGCGGTCGATCCCGCCGGCGAAGGGATGGTGTACCTGGTCGACGCGGCCACGCCATTGCAGTTCCAGCCCTGCCGCAGCATCGACCGCATCAGCATGGTGCGTGCGCCTTTGCAAGTCGAAGGCGGCTGAAAAGAGCTTACGCATAACAAAGTCATGTCGCAGCAGGGCTAAGGCGCGCCTTGTGCCGCAAGGCGCGCTTTTTCTTTAAGGAGTTTATTTTGCGCGCCGAATAGAGTGCTTTCGCCAAGCCGTGTGGCATGCCGATTGCATTGCCATCGCCATCCAACACAGACGAGGTGGCAGATGGAAGAACGCTCGATTACCAGAAGGCAGTTCCTGTACCGCGCAGCAGCCGTGGGGGGCACGGGGCTGTTGTTGAACACCATGAATGCATGGGGCATCGGCATTGCGTCAAAGGTGAGCGCGCCGCCGCCGCTGGAGGGCAGCGGCAAAGGCAAGCGCGTCGTGATCCTGGGCGCGGGCCTGGCCGGCATGACGGCGGCCTATGAACTGGGCAAGCTTGGCTACTCGGTTCAGGTGCTGGAAGCACGCGACTTTGCCGGCGGCCGCTGCCAGACCGCGCGCAAGGGCTTCACGCTGACGGAACTGGGCGGCGAGAAGCAGACTTGTACGTTCGACCAGGGCCAGTACATCAACCATGGACCGTGGCGCATCCCGCTGCACCACCAGTCGACGCTGTATTACACGCGCCTGTTCAAGGTCCCGCTGGAAGTGATGGTCAACGATAACGACCATTCCTTCGTCTATCTGGAGAAAGCCGGTCCCCTGGCAGGGCGGCGTTTGCGCCCGGCCGCCATCAAGGCCGACATGCGCGGCCATGTGGCCGAACTGCTGGCCAAGGCAGTCAAAGGCAATATGCTGGACCGGCAACTGAGCGCCGACGACCAGCGCGCGCTGCTCGACTACCTGGCGCATGAAGGGCAGCTGGACCAGGGCGACTTGCGCTACAAGGGCCGCAGCGGGCGGGGCTACGCCGTCAACCCGGGGGCGGGCCTGAACCCGGGGCAGCAATCCGACCCGCTGGGCTTCGAAGAGCTGCTGGCTTCGCGCATCGGCAATGTCTATAGCGCGGTGCAGGACTTCCCGATGCAGAACACCATGTTCCAGCCGGTCGGCGGGATGGATGCGATTGCCAAGGCGTTCGAGCAGCAGATCGGGCGGCATATCCGCTTGCGGGCCGAAGTGCAGGCGATCCGGCATGGCGAGCGCGACGTGACGGTGACTTACAAGGACACCGGCAGCGGCAAGCTGCACAAGGTATCGGCCGACTACTGCCTGTGCACCATGCCGCTGTCCGTATTGCGCCACGTGGAAACGGATTTCTCGGACCAGTTCAAGCAGGCGATCGCCACGGTGGCTTACGCGCCGGTCGGCAAGATCGGCCTGCAGATGAAGCGCCGTTTCTGGGAAGAGGATGACCAGATCTACGGCGGCCACGTCCTGACCGACATGGAGGGCATCAACACCATTTCGCTGCCCTCGTCGAACTGGCAAAAGAGCAAGGGCGTGCTGCTCGGCTATTACAACTACCAGACCTCGGCCATCGAGGTCAGTGCGCTGTCGCCCGCCGAACGCGCCGAGTTCGCCCTGAAGGCGGGCGAAAAGATCTTCCCGGCCTACCGCGACGCGTACGAAAGCGCCTTCTCCGTGGCCTGGCACCGCGTGCAATACAACCTGGGCGGCTGGGCCGACTGGAGCGAGGAAAAGCGCAAGAGCGTGTATCCGCTGCTGTTGAAGGGCGAGGGCAGGGTGCTGCTGGCCGGCGAGCATCTCAGCTACCTCGGTGGCTGGCAGGCGGGCGCCATCGAGTCGGCATGGCAGCAACTGGAACGCATTCATGAAAGGGCAAGTGCATGACATTGAGGACCATTTTCGTCGCGGTGCTGCTGATCGTGCACGGCGCCGCCCAGGCCGAAGGCAAGGCCATTTTCGCCAAGTATTGCGCGGCCTGCCACCAGGCCACGGGCAAGGGCATCCCGGGCGCCTTCCCGGCGCTGGCGGGCAGCGCATTCGTGCAGGGCGCTCCCGAACAGGTGGCGGCGGTGCTGCTGAAAGGGCGCGGCGGCATGCCCGACTTCAGCCCGACGCTGTCCGATGCCGACATCGCCGAAGTGGTGAGCTTCGTGCGTGGCGCCTGGGGCAACCAGGCAAGTGCGGTGGGTGCGCAGGAAGTGGCGGCCCTGCGCGAATCGCTGAAAGCACCGGGTTTCGCCACCGGCCAGATGTCCAACAAACACTAAGGAAAACGTATGCAAGCGAAAGCAATCATGGGCGCAACCCTGCTGGCCCTGGTATCCGGCGTGGCGGGCGCACAGGAAATTATCCGCCACAAGATCCCCAATTCGGACTTCCCGATCGCGCAAGCGGTCACGCTGCCGCCGAATGCCACCATCCATTTCATCAGCGGCCAGGTGCCGCCGGTGATCGACAAGAACGCCCCGGCCGATTCGCTGGCCGCCTACGGCGATACCAAGACCCAGACCATGGGCGTACTGAAGAAGATAGAGGAGATCCTGAAGGGCATGGGCCTGACCATGGGCGACGTGGTGAAGATGCAGGTATTCCTGGTTGGCGATCCGGCCAACAACGGGCGCGCCGACATCAAGGGTTTCATGGAGTCCTACACCAGGTTCTTCGGGGGAGCGCAACCCAACCTGCCAGCGCGCGCGGTCATGCAGGTGGCGGCGCTGAACGTGCCGGGCTGGCTGGTTGAAATCGAAGTCGTGGCAGCCAAGAAGTGACGCTACCTGTTTATCCTCATCAGAAAAGGAACACCCAATGCATAAGAAGGGCAAACTGAAGACCTGCGCCGCAGCCATCATGCTGCTGCATGCAGGCATGAGCTTCGCCAACCCCAGCGAACCGGCCGAAGCGCCGGCCGACAGCGGCGCGGCAGCCGGCGCGTCGAACGCGGCGCTGGCAGGCGCGGTGATCGTGACCGGCACCCGCGCCAACGGCCTCAAGGTGGAGAACAGCGCCTCGCCGATCCAGGTGCTGGATGCCGGCACGCTGCAGCGCACCGGCCAGCCCGACCTGGTGCAGGCATTGGCGCAGAACCTGCCCTCGTTTACCGCCCAGGCCTTCGGCGGCGACACTGCCAACCTGACGCTGTCGGCGCGCTTGCGCGGCTTAAGCCCCAACAACACCCTGGTGCTGGTGAACGGCAAGCGCCGCCACGGCACCTCCAACCTGGCCGTGCTGGGCGGCCCGTACCAGGGCAGTGCGGCCGCCGACCTGAACTTCATCCCGGTGGCGATGATCGACCACATTGAAGTGCTGACCGACGGCGCCGCCGCGCAGTACGGCACCGATGCGATTGCCGGCGTGATCAACATCATCCTGAAGTCCAACAACCAGGGCGTGAGCGGCAGCGTCAGTGGCGGCGGCTATGTGGACGGCGGCGGCAAGACGCCGGACGCCATGGCCAATGCCGGTTTCAAGCTGGGTGAACAGGGCTTCATCAGCATCACCGCCGAGGGCAAGTACCATGACTTCACCAACCGCGGCGGCATCGATCCAAGGGTGGCGGATCCGGCCAACATCAAGAACATGCCGCTGCTGCAAGTGCCGGGCTACCCGCACCTGAACAAGATTTCCGGCGACGCCCAGTACCATTTGTACACCTTTGGCGCCAATGCGGGTTACGACCTGGGCAACGGCACCGAGCTGTATGCCTTCGCCACCGCCGGCCGCAAGAATGCGCGCGCCTTCGAAAACTACCGCATGCCGAACCGCCTGCCAGCGGTCTACCCGCTCGGCTTCAGCCCGAAGGAAACCATGCGCGAGGAAGACTTTGCCTTCACCGCCGGCGCCAAGGGCAAGGTCGCCGCCTGGAACTGGGATTTCAGCACCACCTATGGGCGTGACAAGGCGCGCATCGGTGTCGAAGATTCCGGCAACGTCTCGCTGTACAACGATACCGGCTTCACGCCCACCGTGTTCCAGGCGGGCGCCTTCATCGCCAGCCAGTGGACCAACAACCTGGACGTGAGCCGCGAGTTCGAGATCGGCTGGGCCTCGCCGCTGACCTTTGCGCTGGGCCTGGAGCAGCGGCAGGACAAGTACGAGATCGAAGCCGGCGATCCCGCTTCGCGCTACAAGGAAGGCTCGCAATCGTACCCCGGCTTCTCGCTGACCGACGCCGGCAAGTATTCGCGCCACAATGCGGCGCTCTACCTGAACTTCATTGCCAAGCCGCTGCCCGGCTGGACGGTCGACCTGGCCGGGCGCTACGAGCATTTCAGCGACTTCGGCAACGCCAAGGTGGGCAAGCTGACCAGCCGCTACGACTTCACCCCGATGTTCGCGCTGCGCGGCACGTACTCCAATGGCTTCCGCGCGCCGACGCTGGCCGAGCAATACTATTCGGCCACCAACGTCAGCCCGCGCAGCGCCTTCGTGCAACTGGCACCGAATTCTCCCGGCGCCAGGCTGGTCGGGGTCGATGGCTTGAAGCCCGAAGCGTCCACCAACCTGAGCCTCGGCATGGTGCTGAACCCGGCCAGCAACCTGGCCGTCACGCTGGACGCCTACCAGATCAAGATCCGCGACCGTATCGTGGGTTCCGGCGCGCTGTATGGCTCCGGTGGCGCCGACAATTCGCCGGCCGTGGTGGCGGCGATCAAGGCCAACGGCAATGTGCTGGACCCGACGGTGGTGCAGACCGGCATCAACATCTTCTCCAACGCCGTCAACACCCGCAGCCGCGGCGTCGAATTCGTCGCCACGTTGAACAGCAACTACGCCGAGTACGGGCGGGTCGACTGGTCGGTGGCCGCCAACTGGAACCAGGTCCGGGTCACCAAGATCAACCAGGCGCCGGTGCAATTGCAGCCGCAAACGCTGCTGGACAAGCAAGCCATTTCGCACCTGGAGACCGCCTCCCCCAAGACCCGCATCAACCTGGGCGCGCTGTGGAAGAATGGCGCCTGGACGGTCAACCTGCGCGAGTCGCTGTACGGCAAGTCGTCGGAATGGGCCAGCCCGGATGGCGCCGAATGGTTCAAGAACGAAATCGGCAGTACCGCCACCACCGACCTGGAAATCAGCTACAAGCTGGACAAGGGCTGGACCCTGACGGTGGGCGGCAACAACATCTTCAACAAGTACCCGGACCAGGTGAACCCGGAGCTGCTGGCGGTGTACCGCGCCAACCTGGATAATTCGGCGGTGACGATTTACCCATCGTTCTCGCCGTTCGGCATCAACGGCGGCTACTACTACGCGCGCGCCAGCTTCAGGTTCTGACAGCAGCTTACCGGCGTGCGGCCGCCGCACGCCGGTGCCGGCATCAGAAGCGGTAGGCTACCCGTCCGTAGTAGTAAGCGCCATTGATCCCATACGGCGTAAAGCTCGGGTACACGTAGGCATGCGAGTACCCTTGCCGGATGGCGTGGTTCGGCGTGTGGTTGAACAGGTTGCGCGCGCCGCCACTCAGGCTCCAGTGCTCGCCCAGGTCGCGCCCCAGCTCCAGGTCGATGATCCAGGCGGGATTGACGCGGTTGGTGTGGTAGGGAGCGCCGCCGGTGTCGCCGTCGGTGGTGGTCTGCTTGCTCTTGCCGTAGCGGCTCACGCGCAGGTTGGCGTTCCAGTCGTCCAGGAAGTACTTGGCCGCCATGACCAGCTTGTCGTGCGGGGTCGCATCGATGACCTGCGAGGCGGCGGCCGGATCCAGGCCGCCTTGGCGGCTGACGTTGATGATGCGGTTCTGGTTCACGTTCCAGCTGGCGGTCCACTTCACCTTGCCGGCGTCTTCAAAATCGGTGGTGTAGTCGACGGTGGCGTCAATGCCGCGCGTGCGGGTATCGACACCGTTGGTCAGGTAGCTGACCGTGGCATCCTTGATGGCCGGGTCGAGCGCACTGCCATGGGCGACGATGGCGGCGTTCGCGCCGGCGCCACGGATGTTGCCGGAGCCGATGATGCGGTCGCGGATCGTGATCTGGTAGACGTCCAGCGTCGCATGCAGGCGCGCGGCCGGATTGACCACCAGGCCCAGGCTGAAGTTTTTCGACTTTTCGGCGTCCAGCTGGCTGGCGCCGGCCAGGGTTGCCGCCGCGGAGTTGGCGGGCAGGAGCACGTTGGCGTAGGTCGGCCCCACGTTGGTGTTGGAGTAGAACTCTTCCTGCAAGGTCGGGGCGCGGAAGCCATTGCTGACGGTGCCGCGCACGGCCAGGGCCGGCGACCAGTCGTAACGGCTGGTCAGCTTGGCGTTGAAGGTATCGCCGAAATCGCTGTAATGTTCCGCGCGGCCGGCCACGCTGACCAGCCACTGCGCGGTGGGCTTGATGGTGGCGTCGACGTAGGCGGCGGTATTGCTGCGGCCGTGGCTGCCGGCATCGGCCAGCGCGTAACCAGGGAAGCCATCCGGGCCGAAATCATAGCGCGAGGCGGCATCGCCGGAGCCGATGCGGTAGGACTCCTTGCGGTATTCCAGGCCCAGGGCCAGGTTCAGCGGTGCCTGCCAGCCGATGTCGATCGACTTGGTGAAGTCGGCATTGTTGGTCCATTGCGAGATGGTGTACTGGCCGAGATAGAAGCTGGTGGGGGAGCTGCCGGTGTCGCGGAACAGCGGGCGGTTGACGGTGTAGGCGGAACTCAATGCGACATCGTTATAGCCATAGGTCGAGCTCAAGTCCCAGCGCCAGCCGGCGGCGGTGCTGCCTTTCACGCCCAGGGTGAGGGCATAGTCGGTTTCGCGCGTGCGCAGCTGCGGCGAGAAGCCGTCAGGATAGACTTGCGGCGCCTTGGTCGGGGTGCGCCAGTTCTGCCAGGTGGCGGCTTCGCGGTAGGCGGTGGTGGCGATGCTGTAGAAATCCATGTCCGGCGCCAGTTGGCGGCCGGCGTTCAGCGCCAGGTTGGCAACCTTGGTGCGCGCATCGCCCGCAACCTTGCTGGGAAAGGGTTCGGAGGTCGGCGAGCGCGGAATGAGCGGGGTGCCGAAACCGGCGGTGGTGACCAGGTCGGCGCCGGTCTGGTTGGTGAAGTCATGGTCGCGCAACTGCCCCGACAGGCGGGCGAAGCCTTGCTCGCCCCACTTGAAGCCGTGGTCGACCTGGACGTCGCGCGTCAGGCCATTGTGGCCACGGTGGGGATTGACCTTGCTGTCGGCGTAGCGGCCGGCCGATGCGCTGATCGCACCGCCGCGCGGCGAAGCTTTCAGGATCACGTTGAACACGCCGGCGATGGCGTCCGAGCCATACTGGGCGGCCGCGCCATCCTGCAGCACTTCCACGTGGTCGATGGCCGAGACCGGGATCAGGTCGAGGTCGGCCGCCGCCGAGTACTGGTTGGGGCCGGAGTCGGCCGAAATGCTCGCGGTGATGTGGCGGCGCTTGCCGTTGATCAGCACCAGCACGTGGTTGGGGCTCAAGCCGCGCAACTGCACGGAACGGATCATGTTGCCGACATTGCCGGTCACCGCTTGCGCATTATACGAAGGCACCAGCGCCGTCATCGCATCGAACAGGTTGGCCGCGCCGGTCTCCTGCAGGGTATCGGCGGAAATCACGGCGATCGGCGCCGCGCTGTCGCGCACGCGCGCGCCGGCGCTACGGGTGCCGGTGACGATCACGGTTTCGACCGTATCCGCCATTGCTGCCGGTGCTTGCTCCTGCGCGCGCAGGGCAGGCGCCTGGCCCAGCAGCATTGCGGCCATGGTCACGTGAATCGGCGTGGCTTGCCATGTCCGGCGGTCCGCAGCGCGAGCGGCGCGCAAGCCTGCCGGGTAATCATTGTCTCTCATCTTTCTTCCTGTTTAAATTGATCGAAGCATGCATAGCCTGGCTGCTCTACAGCCGCCGAGGCTGGGCAGCATTACATCATGGGCATGACAGTGGTTTATTCCGATCGCAGGAGGCGGGAAAGCAAGAAACGCGGTAATTTGCAAGGAATAAAGCACGCGCCAATGTAGGGAAATGGCCGCGTGCCGGACGCGGTCATCCCTTGGCTGGCAGAACCAGGGTAAACGTGCTGCCGGCACCGGCCTCGCTCACTGCGCGCAGATGGCCGCCCAGCAGCCCGGTCACGATGTTGTGGCAAATATGGAGGCCGAGGCCGGAGCTGCCGGTCCCCAGTCGGGTGGTGAAGAAGGGATTGAATACGCGCGGCAGGTCGGCTGCCGGAATGCCCCGGCCGTCGTCGCTGACCGTCAATTCGAGCATGCCGTCGTCCCGCGCATGCGCCGCGATGTCGATGCTGCCCGTATGCCGCCCGTCGAAACCATGCAGCACGGCGTTGTTGATCAATTGCGTGAGGACCTGGGCCAACGGCTCGGGATAGCTGTCGAGCACGATGTCCGCTTCGATCTTGCGCGCGATCGTGACGCCGGGCTTGTCCGGGATGGGGAGCAGCGTCGGGACCAGTTCGTCCACCAGGGTCGCCAGGGAAAAGGCGCGCCGCTCCCAACTGGTGCGGTCGACGGCGACCTGCTTGAAACTCGCCACCAGATCCGCGGCGCGCCGCAAATTGCGCAGCAGGATCTTGCTGCCGGTATTGAATTCCATGATGTCGTGTTCGAGCAGCGAACGTTTGAGGCCACCCTCGGCGACGATTTCGGACAACTGTTGGGTTTCGTCGGCCAGCGCGCTGGCGATAATCAGGCAATTGCCGATCGGGGTATTGATTTCGTGGGCCACGCCGGCCACCAGGGCGCCCAGGGCTGCCAGCTTTTCGCGCTGCGACAATTCCTTCTGGCTCAGGTGCAGTGCGCCAATGATGGCCGCGTGCTCCGTGGCGCGGATGTCCAGTTCGCCCAGCGGCACGTCGCCCTCGTCGACGAACACCATCGCCACCAGTTCGCCGGCGCTGCGGATCGGGCATCCCAGGCGGCGCGGGATCGCCAGTTCGGGCTGGGGCACGAGCAGGATCGGACGCATGCTGTCCCGCATCTGGCGCAGCGTGGCGTTGCGGTGGAGCGTTTGGATATAGGCACGCTCGCGGCCGGCCCGGCTGTCCACGCCGCCCGATGCGCCAAGCACGGACCCGTCGGGATCGACAAAGTGGACTTGCTGGCCAATCAGCCCGGCCAGGGCGATCGCCAGGTCATCCAGCGAATTGGCCATGACCGCGGCATTGGTCAGCGCGCGGTGGATTTCCTCGGAGCGCGCAATGATTTCGTTCTGTTGCCGGATGATGTCAGCGTGGATTTCCTCGGTAATCGAGCCGAACGGAATGTCCCACGGCAGTTCCAGCAGCGGCAGGCCGACTTCGTCGGCGGCGCTGATGGAACTCGGGGGGAAATGGTCGAGAAAGTGGGGCACGGCCAGGACCACGCCGGCCAGGTCGCGCTGTTTCAGGTCGCGGATCAGCCGTTTGGCTTCGCCATCCTCGTGCGGCCAGTTATAGCCGGTCGACAACAGCAGGTAGCCCGGCTTGACCCAGTCCGCGATCTCGGGATGGTCGATCATGTGGACCCAGCGCACCTCGTTGTCCAGGTGCGCCTGGCCCGCGACCACGACGGCATCGCGCAGTGCCGATGACTGTAGAGCTGCAGCAATATCCATGATGGGCCTGCCTACCTGATGCGCGCGTCGCTTGCATACCCTAATAGTAGGCGGAACACCCATCCATGGCTAGCTGCGATTGCCCCGCGCGGCGACGATGCCTTCCGGCATCTCAAGCCGCGCTGAGGTAGGCGCTGATCGCCTGGCCCACTTCGGTGGTGTTGGCGCTGCCACCCATGTCGGGCGTGCGCGGGCCTTCGGCCAGGCAGCGCTCGATGGCGGTCATGACGGCGTCGTGCGCCGCCGTGTACTGCGCCTGGCCCTGGCCGAGGAATTCCAGCAGCATCGCGCCCGACCAGATCATGGCGATCGGGTTGGCGATGTTCTTGCCGTAGATGTCCGGCGCGGAGCCGTGCACCGGTTCGAACAGGGAAGGGAAGGTGCGCTCGGGGTTGAGGTTGGCCGAGGGGGCGATGCCGATGGTGCCGGTGCAGGCCGGGCCCAGGTCGGACAGGATGTCGCCGAACAGGTTGGACGCCACCACCACGTCGAAGCGCTCAGGCGACAGCACGAAGCGCGCCGCCAGGATATCGACGTGGTACTTGTCCCACTTCACCTTGGGATAGGACTCGCCCATGGCAGCCACGCGTTCGTCCCAGTACGGCATGGAGATGGCGATACCGTTGGATTTGGTGGCGGCGGTCAGGTGCTTCTTGGGGCGGCGCTGGGCCAGCTCGAAAGCGTATTTGAGGATACGGTCGGTGCCATGTCGGGTGAAGATTGATTCCTGCAGGACGAATTCGCGCTCGGTGCCTTCGAACATGCGGCCGCCGACGGCGGAGTATTCGCCTTCCGTGTTCTCGCGCACCACGTAAAAGTCGATGTCGCCGGGCTTCTTGTTCGCCAGCGGGCAGGCCACGCCTGGCATCAGGCGCACCGGGCGCAGGTTGACGTACTGGTCGAACTCGCGGCGGAACTTGAGCAAGGAACCCCACAGCGAGATGTGGTCCGGCACCGTGGCCGGCCAGCCGACGGCCCCGAAATAGATCGCCTCATAGCCGGCCAGCTGTTCGCGCCAGTCGTCGGGCATCATCTTGCCGTGTTTGGCGTAATAGTCGCAGTCGGCCCATTCGAAGGTGGTGCATTCGAGCTGGATATCGAAGCGGCGCGCTGCCGCCTCCAGTGCCCGCAAGCCTTCGGGCATGACTTCCTTGCCGATGCCGTCGCCGGCGATGACGGCGATCTTGTGTGCAGCCATGGTGTTCTCCTGTGTAAATAATTGGCAGGATAAATGGAAACGCTACGGTTATAATCGCTTCCAACGTAACTTCAGAAAACACGATTCGTGAACAATCTGCTGGAAAACGAAGACTTGAGGGTGCTGGTCACCGTGGTGCGCAAGGGCGGCTTCGCGGCGGCGGCCGAGGAACTCGGCATGTCGGCCGCCTACGTCAGCAAGCGCATCGGCGTGCTGGAAGGGCGGCTGGGCGTGCGCCTGTTCCAGCGCACCACGCGCCGCGTGGTCATCACGGAAGACGGCGAACAGGTATTCGTGCGCGCCCAGGCGATCCTGGAAAGCCTGGACGAGCTGTTCGACGAAGTGTCGGAACGGCGGCGCGAACCCAGCGGCCCGGTGCGCATCTGCAGCAGCTTCGGCTTCGGCCGGATTGTCGTGGCGCCGGCCATCGCGCAGCTGGCCGCCGCCTATCCGGGGCTGCAGATCCGCTTCGAAGTGTTCGACCGCCTGGTCGATCCGGTCGAGGAGGGCTTCGACCTGGACGTGCGGGTCGGCGATGAAGCCGCGCCGCACCTGATCCAGCGCCGGCTGATGGCGAACCACCGCATCCTGTGCGCGGCGCCGGCTTACCTGGCGCGCCACGGCGAGCCGAAATCGCTGCAGGAACTGGCCGGCCACCAGTGCCTCGCCATCAAGGAGCGCGACCATCCCTTCGGCGTGTGGCGCCTGCACGGGCGGCAAGGGGAGGAGACGGTCAAGGTGTCGGGGGCGCTGTCGACCAACCACGGCGAGATCGCGCTGCGCTGGGCGATCGAAGGCGCCGGCATCGTGCTGCGTTCGCGCTGGGATGCCCAGCCATACATCGATGCCGGCCGCCTGGTGCAAGTGCTGCCCGACTATACGCAGGAAGCCAATGTGTGGGCGGTCTACCCGCAGCGCCTGTCCGGTTCCGGCAAGCTGCGGGTCTGCGTGGAATTCCTGGCGCGCTACCTCAAGGCGCCGGGCTAAGCCACACCGCCGCCGTATTGCGCGTGACCAGCGCCATGCCTTCCCGCACTTCGGTGGAACAGGCGCGCAGGCGCTCGCCCTGCGCCGTCCAGACCCAGCAATCCTGGCAGGCGCCCATCAGGCAAAAACCGGCACGGCGGCCGTCGTCGAACTCGGAACTGCGCACGCTGCGCACCGCGCCCAGCATCGCCACCAGCACGGTATCGCCCTCGAGCGCCACGGCCGGTTGGCCGTCGATGGTGAAAGAAACGGGCTGGCGGTCGGTTTCCGCCAGCCGGACAAAGCGTTGGTTCATGCGACTTCCTCAGTGGGGATTAAGGAGGACTGTTTCGCCAACAGCACCGCCGGCGGCTGGTGGCACAGCATTTCGCCGCCGCCCGGCAAGGGCTGGCGCGGCGGCGGCAAGCGGTTGCACACGCCGTCGATGCGCTGGCTGCAGCGGCCCAGGAAGGAACACAGGCTGGCGCTATTGGCGGTTTGCTGGACCAGCGGCGGCAAGTCGTGCGTGCCGCCGGCACTGGTGCTTTCCAGCCAACCCTGCTGCAGCCGCGGCACGGAGCTGACCAGCAGATGCGCGTAGGGATGGAAGGGCGGCGTGGCCACGGCTTCGCGCGGGCGCGCTTCCACCTTGTTGCCGGCGTACAGCACCACGATTTCGTCGCAGATCGCGCGCACCGTGTTGATGTCGTGGCTGATGAACATATACGACACCTTCAGCTCGCGCCGCAATTCGGCCAGCAGGTCGAGGATGGCGGCCGCCACCACCGTGTCCAGGGCGGAGGTGATTTCGTCGCACAGGATCAGTTCCGGTTCGGCCGCCAGGGCGCGCGCCAGGTTGATGCGCTGTTTCTGGCCGCCGGACAGTTCGCCGGGCAGGCGGTCGGCGATGGCCGCCGGCAGCTTGACCAGGTCCAGCAGCTGCAGCACGCGCTGGCGGCGCGCGTCGCCTTGCAGGCCATGATAGAAGGACAGCGGCCGTCCCAGGATGGCGCCGATGGTGTGCGCGGGATTGAGGGCCGTGTCGGCATTCTGGAACACGAACTGCACGCGCTGGTGCTGGGCGCGGGTGCGGCCATGCTCGCAGGACGGCAGCACTTCGCCGTCGAGCAGCACCTCGCCGCGCGCGCTGGGCAGCATGCCCGCCACCACGCGCGCCAGGGTGGTCTTGCCGCAGCCCGATTCGCCGATCACGCCGATCGTGGCACCGCGTTCGATCGACAGGTCGATGCCATTCAGGATGCGCTTGGCCGGCAAGCCATCCTTGCCGATCGGGCCGTAACCGGCCACTAGGCCGCGCACTTCCAGCAGCGGCGTGCCGCGCCGCGCCGGCGCCGGCGCTTCCTGGCCCAGGTCGCGCACCGCCGGTTCCGCGGCGGCCAGCAGGCTTTGCGTGTAGGCGCTGGCGGGCGCGTTCAGCACCTGCGGGGTGGCGCCGTTCTCGCGCACTTCGCCGTCGCGCAGCACCACGATGCGGTCCGCCATCTGCGCCACCACCGCCAGGTCGTGCGACACGTAGACGGCGCTGATGCCGAGCTGGCGCACCACCTCCTTGAAGGCGCGCAGCACTTCGATCTGGGTGGTGACGTCGAGCGCCGTGGTCGGTTCATCCAGGATCACCAGCGCGGGGTCGGTGATCAAGGCCATGGCCGCCATCACACGCTGCAGCTGTCCGCCCGACACCTGGTGCGGGTAGCGCTTGCCGATGTTTTCCGGGTCCGGCAGGGCCAGCGCGCGGAACAGGCCGACCGCCTTGGCTTCGGCGGCGGCGCGCGGCATGGTCTTGTGGATGGCGGTGCCCTCGACCACCTGGTCCATCAGGGAGCGCGATGGGTTGAAGGCGGAGGACGCGCTCTGGGCAATATAGGCCACGGTGCGGCCGCGCAGGGCCGCCAGGCCGCGTTCGTCCAGCGCCAGTACATCCTGCCCGGCCACCTCGACCTTGCCGCCGGCGATGGCGCAGCCCTGGCGCGCGTAGCCCATCAGCGACAGGGCGATGGTGGTCTTGCCGGAGCCCGATTCGCCGATCAGGGCCAGCACCTGGCCCGGGGCGATGCTGAAATCGACGCCCTTGACGATGGGGATGTCGACGCCCTCGTCATTGCGGGCGCAGACACGCAGGCCGCTTACTTGTACCAATGGCTTCATTGCATGCCCTTTCCGCGGCGGCCGCGCAGGTTGTCGATCAACAGGTTGACGCCGATGGTGAGCGTGGCGATGGCCAGCGCCGGCATCAGCACGGCCGGTGCGCCTTCGGCCAGGCCGCCGATATTTTCGCGCACCAGCGAGCCCCAGTCGGCTTCGGGCGGCTGCACCCCGAGGCTGAGGAAGGACAGGCCGGCCAGCAGCAGCACGGTGAACACGAAGCGCAGTCCGAAGTCGGCCAGCACCGGACGGATGATGTTGGGCAGCACTTCCACGCAGGCGATATACGGCAAGCCTTCGCCGCGCGAGCGGGCGGCCTGCACGAAGTCGAGCGCCTGCACGTTCACCGCCAGGGAGCGCGCGATGCGGTAGGCGCCCGGCGTGAAGCTGATGGCGGCGGTCAGCACCAGCAGCGTCACCGAAGACCCGAACGAAGCCACCATCATCAGCGCGAACATCTTGCTGGGAATGGAGATCAGCGCGTCCAGGGCGCGGCTGAGGCAAGCATCGACCCAGCCGCCGCGCACGGCGGCGAACAGGCCGAGCAGGGTGCCGGTGCTGCTGGCCAGGATGGCGGCCGCCAGGGCCAGCGCCACGGTGTAGCGCGCGCCCAGCAGCACGCGGCTCAGCATGTCGCGGCCCAGGTAGTCGGTGCCGAGCGGGAACTGGGCGCTGATGGCGCCGAAGACATTTTCATCGACGATGGCGCCCGGGTCATGCGGCGCGATCGATGGACCGGCCAGCGTGACGATGAGCCAGAAGCCGACAATGAGGGCGCCGAGCAGGGCCAGCGGCGAAAAGGGAAGCGGTGCGCGGCGCAGGCGCACGGAAGCGGGCTTGTTCATGGGAAACGTAACCTTGGGTTGGAGGCGATGGCGGCGATGTCGGCCAGCATGACCAGCAGCAGGTAGGCGCCGCAGAAGATCAGCGAGCAGGCCTGGACGACCGGGATATCGCGGGTGGTCACGGCATCGATCATCAGGGTGGCGATGCCAGGGTAGTTGAAAATGCTTTCGACGATCAGCACGCCGCCCAGCAGGTAGGACAGGCTGAGGGCCACCGCGTTGGCGATGGGGCCGACGGCATTGGGCAGCGCATGGGTGAGCACGATGCGTACCGCGCCGGCGCCTTTCAGCCTGGCCATTTCCACATAGGGCGCGCGCAGCTGGTCGATCACGGCGGCGCGCGTCATGCGCGCCATCTGGGCCACGATCACGCAGCACAGCGTCAGCACCGGCATGGCATAGGCCCGCAGGAACTGGCCCAGCGTATCGATGTCGGCGGTGTGCGACAGGGCCGACAGCCAGCGCAGCTTGACGGCGAACAGCAGCACCGCCACGGTCGCGATCAGGAATTCGGGCACCGACACCATCGACACCGCCAGCATGTTCACGCCGCGGTCGAACAGCGAGCCGCGGTACATCGCCGACAGGATGCCCAGCGTCAGCGCCAGCGGCACCGATACCAACGCCGTGACGCCGGCCAGCACCAGGGACTTGGGCAGGCGCTTGCCGATCATTTCGGTGACCGGCTGGGAACTGACCATCGAGGTGCCGGCGTCGCCCTGTACGATGTGCGACAGCCAGCGCGCGTAGCGCACCGGGGCCGGCTGGTCCAGTCCGAACTGGGCGCGCAGTGCCGCCACCGTTTCGGGCGTGGCGGCCTGGCCCAGTGACTCTTCGGCGGCATCGCCGGGCAGCAGGTTGGTGATGGCGAATACCACGACCGACACGATGAACAGCGTCAGCACGGCCATTGCGATCCGGGTCACCAGGAGTCTTGCCATAGTCTTGTTCATGGTGGCCTCAATGGAGAATGTCTTGCAGGCGGTAGTACGCGCCCACGAATGGCAGGAACCATGCCTTGCCGTGATAGCCCGGGATGGCGGGCCAGTCCAGGTCGCGCCAGGGATTGCTCTCGCTGCGGCCGGCCATCACATCGGCCATCTTCTGGCCCATGTGCACCGACATCTGCACCCCGTGGCCGCTGTATCCCAGCGAGTAGTACATGCCTTCGTACTGGCCGGCGCGGGGCAGGCGGTCGGCGGTCATGTCGACCAGGCCGCCCCAGCAATAATCGATGCGCGTCTGCGCCAGGTCCGGGAACACGCGGGTCATCGTCTCGCGCAGGATATGGCCGCTCTTCACGTCCGACTTGGGGTTCGACAGCGCAAACCGCGCCCGGCCCCCGAACAGCAGGCGGTTGTCGGGCGTGATGCGGAAGTAGTTGCCGATGTTCTTGGTCGTCACGTAATTGCGGCGGGCCGGCGTGATGCGGTCCAGCACTTCCTTCGACAGCGGTTCGGTGGCGATGATGAAGCTGCCGACCGAGACCAGGCGGCGGCGGAAATGGCTGAACGGGCCGAGGCTGGAATTGCCGGTGGCCAGGAATACCTGGCCGGCGCGGATTTCGCCGAGCGCCGATTTGACGCGGAAGGCGCCGCTGACGCGTTCGATGTCGTGCACCGCGGCGTCCTGGAACACGAGGGCGCCGGCGCGCACTGCCGCATCGGCCAGGCCGACGCCGAACTTCCCCATATGCATCTGGGCGCCCTGCGGCTGCAGGATGCCGCCGAAGAACTGGTCGGAGCCGACTTCGGACTGGATCTGTTCCGGAGCGATCAGTTGCACGTCCGTTTCAACCTTGCGCAAATGTTCATAGGCGCGCACCAGCTTGGCGTAGTGCTCCGGCTTGGCGGCCAGTTTCAGCTTGCCACAGCGCTTGAAGTCGCAATCGATGCCTTCGCCGGCCACGATGCCGTCCACCGTGCGCACGGCATCATTGTAGGCGTCGTAATAGGCGC
Organism: uncultured Oxalobacteraceae bacterium; assembly: GCA_965650885.1. Taxonomy (GTDB): domain Bacteria; phylum Pseudomonadota; class Gammaproteobacteria; order Burkholderiales; family Burkholderiaceae_D; genus Rugamonas. The sequence continues at coordinate 36,686 of CBFGQI010000017.1, read as the reverse complement.
GTGCCCGCTGTTCGCCGAGGCGGGCCGACAGGTCGGCAAAATCGTGGGCCAGGCCGGTGTTGCACTGGCCGCCATTGCGGCCGGAGGCTTCGCCGGCGACGCGGCCGGCTTCGAGCAGCACTACCGTGGCGCCGCGCCGGGCCAGCGCCAGCGCCGCTGAGAGTCCGGTAAAGCCACCGCCGACCACGACGACGTCGGCGCGCTGCGGCACGGCTCCTTGGGCAGCGGCCTTGAAGGGCGGCGCTGTATCGAGCCAATAGGATTCGAGCTTCATGCAAATTCCTGTATGGGTTGAGCGTATATCCATTACATCATGTCCGCTGCTGCGCTTTATTCCATATTGCCTCATTGCGGGAACAGAATGAACGGTTTTTTCGCCTGCGGGCAGCACACTTTGCTGCGGCGTCGGGATGCTCGCCGCCACCGCTTTCGCGCTGTAGCACGATATGCGAAAAAGGCCACAACTTCACAAGCTTGCGCCTTCACGTGCCCCTGCGACCGCATTTAATGCTGGTGCTTCGGGCGTAGCATCGGTTCATGCTCTTATCAATCCAAGGAAACCGCGATGCCCAGCTTCGACCCAGATCAACTCCCCATCAAAAGCGCCCATTTCATTGGCGGCCGGTATGTGTCCGGCAGCGGCAACGTGCTCGACGTGCGCCGTCCGTCCGATAACCAGGCGTACGCTGCCTTGCCCGTTGCCGAAGCGGAGTTGGTGGACCGCGCGGTGCAGGATGCGTGGCAAGCTTACAAAAACAGTAACTGGGCCAAGCGTGCGCCGCGCGAACGCGCCCGCGTGATGCGGCGCTGGGCCGACCTGATCGAGGCCGACGTGCAGAACCTGGCCAGGCTGGAAGCGCTGGGTTCGACCCGCCCGATCGCCAATGCGATTGCCTGGGACGTGCCGTTTACCGCCGACGGCATCCGCTTCTTCGCCGAATTCGCCGACAAGATCGGCGGCGACGTGGCGGCGACGCGCCACAACGCGCTCGGCATGACGATCGCCGAGCCCTATGGCGTGATCGGCGCCATCGCGCCCTGGAACTTCCCGCTCGTGATGTCGTCGTGGAAGGTGGCGCCGGCGCTGGCGGCGGGTAATGCGGTGGTGCTGAAGCCGTCCGAACTGACGCCGTTTTCCGTGCTGCGCCTGGCCGAACTGGCCATCGAAGCGGGCATGCCGCCGGGGATCTTCAATATCGTGCAGGGCCTTGGCCATACCACCGGCGATGCGCTGGTGCGCCATCCGCTCGTGTCCAAGGTGACCTTCACCGGCTCCACCCGCACCGGCAGCGCCATCATGCAGGCATGCGCCCAGCATGGCACCAAGCCGGTGACGCTGGAACTGGGCGGCAAGAGCCCGCAAATCGTGTTTGCCGATGCGCCGGACCTGGACAAGGTGGCGCGCATGGTGGCCGGTTCCATCAGCGGCAACGCCGGCCAGGTGTGTGTTGCCGGTTCGCGCCTGATCGTGCAGCGTGCCGTGGCCGAGCAACTGGTAGAAGGCATTGCCGGCGCATTCGCCCAATTGCGTCCCGGCCCGACCTGGAGCGCGGAGACCACGCTATCACCCATCATCACGCCGAAAGATGCGCAGCGCATCGATGGCATGGTGAAGCGCGGCCTGGAGCAGGGCGCCGAACTGGCGGCCGGCGGCTGGGCGGCGGCGCCATGCGCCGGCGACGGTGCTTATTACCAGCCCACCATCCTGACCGGCGTGAACCCGTCGATGGAGGTGGTGCGCGACGAGATCTTCGGGCCGGTGTTGACGGTGCAGGTATTTGACGACGACGAGGAAGCGCTGGCACTGGGCGACCATCCGGCCTATGGCCTGGCGGCCGGCGTGCATACGGCGGACCTGAATCGCGCACTGCACTGCGTGCGCACGCTGGAAGCGGGGACTGTGTGGGTAAACCGCTACGGCCGCAGCGACGATTATGTGATCCCGACCGGTGGTTACAAGCGTTCGGGCATCGGCAAGGATCTCGGGCGCCAGGCTTACGAGGCGAATTTGCGCTTCAAGAGCGTTTTGATTGATCTTTGAACAATGAAATTTGCACCGGACTGGTGCAAACTGGGTACATAGCAGCTTTCTCGGTGCAAGTTTGCACACAGCAGCAAGGTGTGCTGAGGAAAGTGCAGAAAAACACATAATCCCTTTTTGTGACCAGGTTATTACAAGAAAAATGGCAAGCACTGCATGTTGTAATCCTCTCAGCCGAGGCAGCAACATACAACCAACCCAACCCAGGAGTTTTGCTATGTACCCGACCCGTCACCGCACATTGGCCCTGTTATTGGCCGCGGCCTATCCGCTGGCAGCATTTTCCGCCGAGCCGCAGGCCGATGCCGCCACCGAGCCTGAAGCGGCTGCACCCACCCCGCTGATCGCCGCCGCCGCAGAAGTACCTGCGGCCGGCGCCCCCGATCCGGCACACCAGAGCGAGAGCGACAAGAGCAAGAACGTGGTGCACGTGAAGGCGGCCCGCCAGAACTACCGCGCGCTGTCGGCCACCGGCGCCACCAAAACCGACACGCTGTTGAAGGACTTGCCGCAAAGCGTGCGTGTGCTCACCGCCGACCTGTTGAAGGATGTCGGTGTCGTCAACCTGGCCAGTGCGCTGGACCTGTCGAGCGGCATCACGCGCCAGAGCAACCTGGGCGGCTTGTGGGATAGCTACTCCATGCGCGGCTTCACCGGCGATCCGAACTTCGGTTCCGATTATCTGGTGAATGGCTTCAGCTCCAGCCGCGGTTACAACGGCTTGCGCGATTCGGCCAGCACGCAAAGCGTGGAAGTGCTGAAAGGCCCGGCATCGGCGCTGTACGGCCGCGGCGAGCCAGGCGGCACGGTCAACATCACGACCAAGAAGCCGCGCTTCGATCCGGCTTATGCAATCGATCTTTCGGTCGGCAGCTTCCGCAATTACCGTACCGCGGTCGACCTGACTGGCGGCATTACCGACGACGTGGCCTACCGCCTGAATGCCGCCTACGAAAAAGGCGACAGTTTCCGCGACACGATCGAAACCAAGCGCCAGTTCATTTCGCCATCGTTCATCTGGCTGATTGGCGACAGCACCAAGCTGTCCTATGAAATGGAGTACTCCAAGCAGGAAGTGCCTTTCGACCGTGGTGTGGTCGCGGTGAACGGCGTGCTGGGACTGGTGCCTCAATCGCGTTTCCTCGGCGAGCCGAACGACGGCCCAATGACGGTGAAGTCGTTTGGCCACCAGATCTTCCTGGAGCATGAGTTCAACGAACTCTGGAAGCTGCAGGGCGGCCTTTCTTACCGCGACAGCTCGCTGGAAGGCTACTCGACGGAAGCGAACAACTTGCTGGCCGATGGCCGCACCCTGCGCCGCCAGCGCCGCCACCGCGACTTTTCCGCACTGGACCGGTCGGGACGCCTGGAGCTGCTCGGCAAATTCGAAACCGGCTCGCTCAAGCATAGCGTGCTGTTCGGTGTCGATGCCTACCGCTTTGGCGACCGCCGCATCCAGTTGCGCCGCAACCCGAACGGGACCAACCCCTATGCCATCGACATCTATAATCCGGTCTATGGCGGCGTCGCCGATCCCCTGACGCTGTCGATCAACACTGCCGAGAAACAGCGCTCGTATGGTGTCTATGCGCAGGACCAGATCGACCTCACCGACCAGTGGAAAGCACTGCTCGGCGTGCGCTACGACAAGTACGACCAGACCGTGCGCAACTTCCGCACCAACGCCGTCAACGAACAGTCGCTGAGCGCCAGCAGCCCGCGCGCCGGCCTGGTGTACCAGCCGGTACCAACCATCTCCCTGTACGCCACCGCGGCCAAGGGCTTCCGCCCCAACAGCGGCATCAGCATCGACAACATGGGCTTCCCGGCGGAAGACAGCCGCTCCTATGAAACCGGCGTCAAGCTGGAAACGGCGGACGGCAAGATCACCGGCACGCTGGCCTTCTACAAGATCACCAAGAACAATGTGCTGACGACGAATCCGATCAACACCGACTACTCGATCCCGGCGGGCGAAGTGGCCAGCAAGGGTGTGGAGCTGGATGTGGCAGGCGAAATTGCGAAAGACTTGCGCCTGTCGGCTTCGTATGCCTACACCGACGCCAAAGTCACCAAGGGCGACGTCACCATCATTACCGGCAGCCGCTTCCCTAATGTGCCGCGCCAGAGCGCCAACCTGGTGCTGACGCAGGGCTTTGCAGTAGGTAGCGGCCACGCCTGGCTGGGCGGCGGCCTGACCTATGTCGGCGAGCGCATGGGCGATGTGGCATTCACCAGCAATTTCAAGCTGCCGGCCTACACCACCTTCAAGCTGATCTCGTCCTGGCAGCCGACCAAGAACCTGCGCATTGGCCTGAACGTCGACAACCTGTTCAACAAGCGCTACTACGCCAGTTCGTACAGCCAGGTCTGGGTCGCCCCGGGCCAGGAACGCACGATTACCCTAAACCTCAACTACAAATTCTGAGAGGAGACATAGATGAAGAAAATCGCAATGGCCGCGGCGCTGGCCGCCGGCATGCTGGTTGGCAGCGCGCAGGCCCACGGCATCTGGTTCGCCCAGCGCGCCACCCAGCTGGCCTTCCTGTACGGCGTGGGCGCGGACGATCTCGACTCGCTCAAGCGCCTGCCCCTAGTGACCAGCATGGCGGGTTACGATGCGGCCGGCAAACCGGTCGCCACCAAGCTCGAGCCGGATGGCCGCCTGGTGCTGGTCAACCTCGAAAACCAGCCCGCGGTGGTGGCGGCAGCGCTCGACAACGGAACCTGGAGCAAGACGCCGGATGGCAAATGGCATAAAAAAGGCAAGGACGAAGTGCCCACCGCCATCGTCAGCGAACGCACCTGGAAATATGCGGTCCACCTGCGGGCGCCCCTGAGCGCGCCGCTTGCCGCACTGCCCGGCCAAGTGCTGCAGGTGGTTCCGGTGGAGGCCGCGCTGCCGAAAATGATCAACGATCCGATCCGCCTGCGCGTGCTGTACCAGGGCAAGCCGGTAGCTGGCGCAAAGGTGCTGCACGACTTTATCAACGATCCGGATGGCGCGCCTGTGCTGAGCGACAAGGATGGCTACGTGACGCTGAAAGTGCGCAACCAGGGCTTGAACGTGATCGTCGCGGTTCTGGTGACGGAGCCGGATCAGCCGACCAAATACAACCACGTGGAGCACACCGCTTCGCTGTCTTTCGTGCTGGCGCACGCACCTGAATGAAGAGGGAGTTGATGATGAAAAAGATCCTTACCGGGCTGCTGCTGGCCGGCACCGTATTGACCGCTACCCTGACCGCCGGACTGGTTCGCGCGCACGGAACGCCACAGGCCAATCACGGCGGCATCGTGCAGGCAGTTGGCGAAACCTGGCTGGAACTGGTGGTGCGCGGCGATGCCGTCGACCTCTATGTGCAGGATGATGGCGACGATATGCCGAGCGCCGGCATGAGTGCCAAGGCGGCAGTTGTCCAAGGGGCTGCCAAAAAGGAGTTCGCCCTGGCGCCCGCCGGCAACAACAAGCTGAGTGGCAAGGTGAGCGGCGCCACCAAGGGCGGCAAGCTGCAGGTGGTGCTGGTGCTGGATGACAAGAAGACCAAGGTCAGCGCGACGTTCGATATCCAGTAATACAAGGTCGTGTGTGTTTTTTGGCGGGCAGCGATGCCCGCCATTTTTTTCGCCTCACGGATGGCCGGCGGCCAGGGGGAGGGCTATCGCCTGGAACTCATCCAGCGGAATCGCGTCGGAAGTATCGGTGGGAAGAAGCGAGGAATGGTGCGTGAAAGGTCGGCTTGGGCCAGGCAGCGCGGGCTGGCCGGCGCAGGTGCCGGCCTCCTGCCAGGACGGGCTTACCCGTTAAGCTTGTAGATCTCAGCGAGGTCGCAAAGATCCCAGTTCCCGCCGGTCAGCACGACGCAGACCTTCTCATCCGGCTTCACTTTGACAGCGCCGGCGAGCAAAGCCCCTATGCCAATCGAGGCGGCCGGCTCGGCGATCAACTTCGCATCCTTGGCCAGCGCACGCATGCCGGCGATGATATAGGCGTCGTCAACGAGGACGATCTCGTCGACGTACTTTTCGATGATGGGATACGGGTTTTGCCCGGGAACGCTGATCCTGAGCCCATCGGCAATGGTGTTTAGCAAAGGCAGCGAGGTGCGCTCTTTGTTGATCCTGCTGTGGTAATACTTTGGCGTCAGGGCAGGTTCGGCGCCGATCACGCGCACCGACGGTTTCGTTTCCTTGATGGCGGTCGCGATACCCGAGATCAGGCCGCCCCCGCCCATGGGGATAATGACGGTGTCCACGTCCTCGAGGTCTTCCAGGATCTCACAGCCGATGGTGCCCTGGCCGGCCATGACCAGCGGATCCTCGAAAGCATGGACTACCGCATAGTTGTGCTCTTTGGCGATCTCGTACACCTTCTTCCAGCGCGCGGCGGTATCGCCATCGAAAAGCACGACCTCCGCCCCCAGGGCCTTGGTGTTGGCAATCTTGATGTTCGGCGTGGTGACCGGCAGGACCAGGATGGCTTTGACGCCCAGCATCCTGGCGGCGTAAGCAAGGCCTTGGGCATGGTTGCCGGAAGAAGTGGCGATAATCCCATTCGCAATTTCTTCTCTCGACAGCGAAAGTGCCTTGTTCAGCGCTCCGCGGATCTTGAAGGCGCCGGTAATCTGCAGGGTTTCCGGTTTCAGGTAGACCTGGCAGCCGGCGGCCGGCTCGATCTTTTCTGCGCGCAGCAATGGCGTGTGCCGAATGTGCGGTTTCAGGCGTTCCCGGGCTGCCCGGATATCCTCAATGGTAGGGTAATTGCGCATGGTGTCTGTCATCTTTCAAAGAACTCGAAGAATGCGCCGATCCCTTGCTCCACCGCGTTCCGATAGATTTTTGACGCGGTAGTATTGTCCTGGATCGCCATGCCGGTCGAGTCGAAAATAGTGATCTCCTGGTCGTTCTCGCGGCCCGGCTTTTTGCCGAGAAGGATCTCGCCAATTTCGGCGTGGATGTCGTCCCTGCCGATGATGTCCTTGTTCAGCGGATGCCAGGTTTCGCCTTTTTCCGTGCACTGCAGGATGGAGTCATTGACGACTTTGGCATTCCTGAAGATTTCCGGATCGAGCTCCTGCTTGCCCCGTTGATCGGTGCCGATGGCAACGATGTGGGTGCCCGGTTTGACCCATGCGGCCTCCACCAGCGAGCCTTTGCCGCGGGTGGTCGTGATCAGGATGTCGGCCTGCTCAACCGCTTCCTGTTTGGATTTTGCTGCCACGACAGGAATGCCAAATTCGCGTTCGATGTCAGTTTTGAACTTTGAGAGCGAATCCGGGATGCTGTCCCAGGCATGGATTTCCTGGATCTTCATCACCTCGTTGATGGCCCGGATCTGCATCCTCGCCTGGTTGCCCGTGCCGATCGACGCGATTCTCCTGGCGTTTTTCCTGGCAAGGGCTTTCACCGAAACGGCGCCGGCCGCGCCCGTCCGCAGGCCGGTAATCAGGCTTCCGTCCATCACGCAGGCCAGGCCGCCGGTGCGGCCATCAAACAGGAGAATCGTGCCCATGCCACTGGGTACCCCATGGACAGCGGGGTTTTCATTGAAACCTCCGGAAGAAGCCTTCATGGAGATCATTTCGTTGCCGCTGAAGTAGCAAAGCTTGAAGTCGATTTCCCCGCGGGGGGAGGGCAGATGGATGCCGATGTAGTCCGGCTGTTCCACCTGGCCGCTGTTGAATGCCTTATATGCCTCCTCCACTGTGCCAATGACTTCCCGCATGTTGATCAACTGGCTTACTTCTTCTTTTTTAAGCAACAGGGTCTTCATTTCTTCCTCTATGCGGGCCGGTAAATCACATAGACCTTCGCCACATTTTCCCGGCTGTCCCAACTGCATTGCGCCGTCTGCTCAACCAGGAAGATGTCGCCCTTCGAGAACGTGCCGCTGCGGCCAGCCTCATCGACAAAGGTGACGCTGCCTTCCAGTAGATACATCAGTTCGAAGTGGCGATAGAACATGGACCGGCGCTGATAAGGGGTCGAGTCCCAGGTGCCGCACATGAATTCACCGTCGGCCGAGCGATAGTCGGTGTAATTGCGGCAGGCCGGCGGCGGGGTAGTCAGCAGTTCGACCGGTGGCGTACCCGAGGCAGTCAGCTCTGGATTCGACTTGATGGGCACGATGGTGCGGTCTCCGGACAGGCTCTGGTTGTAGCGCGTGAAAAGGAGGGACACCGGCCCTGGCGCAGACCAGGAGAACGCGGCGCCGTGCTGGATCACGGCACTCTGGCCTGCTTCCAGCGTGAGCGTGAAATCCGGCTGCGACAGGGTCAGGCTGCCTTCGTTGACGATGATGAATTCATCCGCGGGCAAGGATGGTACGAAGCCATTGCCGGCGTCGAGGGTGATGACGCCCGCCGTCACGGGGCCCGGCGCCCAATCCAGCACGCGGCGGCGGCTCAGGAAGTCGTCATCGCCCTCCAAAGCGACGGTGGTGACGCCCTGGCTCCGGTCGCGCGCGAATTGGCGCAGGTCGACAAAGGAGGGCGGATTGGCCGGAACGGCAGCCGCCCGAAGTGTATTCGACATGGTGTGATCTTTCAGATAAAGGTGTGGGGATACTCAGGCGGTTTTCGCCTCTGGTTGGGCGAAGCGCCCGATGCTGTAATGCCCGATTGGCGTCGTGGTCGTGCCGGTGTGGATCAGTTCCGCCATCACGTCGCCGACGCCCGGGCCCAGCTGGAACCCGTGCCCGGAAAAGCCGAAGGCATAGAACAGGCCCGGCACGCGCGCACTGGGTCCCATGACCGGCCGTTCATCCTGCATATAGCCCTCGATGCCGCTCCAGACGCGGATAATGTTCAGGCGACTCAGCGCCGGCACGATGCGTGGCAGTTGCGTAAATTGCAGCAGCGTGATGTGCGGGTTCACGTAAGCGCGCCGCAAATCCAGGTCGACCGGTTCGTGGCCGCAGCCGCCGATCACGATGTTGCCGCGTTTGACCTGGCGGAAATAAACGATCTCCTCCTTGACGGGAGACGGCACGCCGATGGCCGGCCCGATCGCATACGGCAGCGGCTCGGTGACGCACATTTGCGGGCCCTTGGCCTGCATCGGCACGGTCTCGCCGAATTTGGCGCTGAGGCGGTCGGCCCAGGCGCCGGCGCTGATCTGGACGGCCGGCGCCCGGAAGATCCTGCCGTCGGCGGCAGTGACGCGGAAGTCCACGCCATCCTTTTCGATGTCGACGATCTCGGTGTTTTCAAACACTTGCGCGCCTGCCCGCACGGCGGCGCGGCCGAAGGCGGGAGCGGCCAGGCGCGGATTGGCGTGGCCATCGCCCGGCAGGTAGGACGCCAGCAGGATGTCGGGGCCGAGATAGGGAAAGCGCTGGCGCAGTTTGGCACCGCTGATCAGTTCCAGGTCGATGCCGTGGGCTTTGACGTCGCGCGCGTAATTCTCCATGCGCTCGACGTGCTCCTGGCGGTAGCCGGCCCGCATATTGCCGCTGACCAGGAACTCGACATCTTCGCCGATCAGCTCCTTCAGCTTGCCCCAGATGGCGTGCGAACGCTGCGCCAATGGCAATTGTTCGAAATGGCGCCCTTGCCGGCGCACGTTGCCGAAGTTGACGCCGCTGGCTTGCTGGCCGATCAGGCCACGCTCGATCAGGATGACCGACACGCCGCGCTTGCGCAGGAAGAAGGCGGTGGCGGCGCCCATGAAGCCGCCGCCGACGATGATGACATCTGCTTTATTTTCGTTCATTCCGATTCCTCGCGCACTGCAATGGAGAGAGGCTTGACTGGCGCCTGGCCGCGCAGGCGGCCGACCTGTTCCAGCGGCACGCCGCAGGCATGGGCGATGATTTCAGCGCCAGCCTGGCCGCAATAGCGTCCCTGGCAGCGCCCCATGCCGACGCGGCTGAAGGCTTTGGCGCGGTTGGCTTCCTGTGCGCCCATCTCGTTGACGACGCGGCGCAGTTCACCGGCCGTGATGCATTCGCAGCGGCAGACGATGGTTTCGTCGCTCAATTTGCCGGCCTGGCCAGCCGGCCAGGGGAAGGCCTCGGCCAGGCCCTGGCGGAAGCGCTCCATCTTGTCCTGGGCGGCCAGCAGCGCTTGCACACGGCTCCCGTCCACGCTGCGGCCCATGTCTTTCAGCAGCGCGAGCGCGGCCAGCCGGCCCGCGTTTTCCGCGCCCTCGGCGCCCAGGATGCGGGCGCCGTCGCCGGCCAGATAGACGCCGGGCACCGAGCTGCGCCCCTCCATCGATACTTCCGGGAACCACTGGCGCGTGGCCGGATCGAAGCGGAAGGCGCAGCGCGCCAGGTCCGCCAGCTGGGTTTCCGGCCGCAGGTGATAGCCCATGGCAACGGCGTCGCATGCGATTTCCTGCACTTCGCCGCCGGCGCGGAAGCGGACCGACCGCACGCCATCCTCGCGCTCGCCGGTGATTTCGACCGGTTCCACGGCGTTGATGACGGCCACGCCGGCCTTCTTCAGCGCTGACACGTAGCCCATCCCCAATTTCAGCAGTGCGGGCCGGGCCAGCAGCTTGGGCAGGGCGGTGACGCGGTTCCAGAAGCGCGAAGTATCGAGCACCGCCGCCACGCCGGCGCCGGCCTTCATGTATTGGTAGGCGACCAGGTAGAGCAGCGGGCCGCTGCCCATGAAGACCACGCGCGAGCCGATGGCGCACGCCTGCGACTTGAGGGCGATCTGGGCGGCGCCCAGGCTGTAGGTGCCGGACAGTTCCCATCCCGGCACCGGCATCAGGCGGTCGGTGGCCCCCGAGCAGACGATCAGCGCGCTGTAAGGCAGCTCGCTGCTGCGCTGGCCGCTGACCAGATGGACGCGGCCTTGCGCGATATTCCAGGCCAGTGTTTCGGGGCGGTAGTCGATCTGGTCGCGCAGCGCCTCGAAGCTACGGTGCAAGTCGGCGGCGCGCGCCGCCTCGCTGCCGTACAGCGTGGCGTAGTCGCGTTTGAAGTGGGCCGGCTGGCGGCGGTAGATCTGGCCGCCGTCGCGGCGCCCTTCCTCGACCAGGGTCGGGCGCAGGCCCGCCGCCACCAGTTCTTCGGCGGCGCGCACGCCGGCCGGGCCGGCGCCGATGATGATTACGCCTGGTTCAGCCATGTTGCCTCCGTATCGCGGACCATTGGGGGGATGATTCAAGCTTCATGCCTTTTTGAGTGTAGTTTGAGTGCATAGCAATTACACCATGTCCACCTGGGCGCGTGATTTCATATTGCCAGAACTGGGAAACAGAATGCGCGGTTTTCCCTCCCGGCGACAGCAATGTATGCCGTGGCGCACCGTCAGTAGCCACGCTGGCGCGGTACCACGTCCTGCAGCGGCTGGCCGGCCAGGTGGCGCCGCAGGTTGGCCAGCAGGACGGGCGCCGCGGTCTCCGGCTGGGTCATGGCGGCGATGTGCGGCGTGACCAGCACGCGCGGGTCGCGCCACAGGGGATGGTTGGCCGGCAGCGGTTCGGGATCGGTCACGTCGAGGATGGCGGCGCGCAGCTGGCCGCTTTCCAGTGCCGCCAGCAAGGCGTCCTGGTCAAGGTGGCCCCCGCGGCCGGCATTCAGCAGGGCTGCGCCGCGCGGCAAGGCGTCGAACAGTTGCCGGTTCAGCACCCCGCGCGTCTCATCGGTAAGTGGCAGCAGGCACACCAGGATGTCGCAGCGCGCCAGGAATGCCGCCCGTGCGGCCTCCCCGGAAAAACATTCGACGCCCGCCAGCTCGCGCGGCGACCGGTTCCAGCCCATGCGCTGGAAGCCGAAATGGCCAAGGCGCTGCAGCAGCGCCTGGCCGAGTACCCCGAGCCCCATCACGCCCACGGTGCGCAGCGTGGCGGGCATGACGGGAAGCGGCTGCCAGGCGCCCGCCTCGGCGCGCGCATACTGCAGCAAGTCGCGGTGCAGGGCCAACACGCTCATGCAGGCATATTCCACCATCGATTCGACGATTCCCGGCTCCACCATGCGCACCAGCGGCACATGCGCGGGCAGGGCGCCGAGATCGAGGTGGTCGACGCCGGCGCCGGAGGCGAAAAACACCTCCAGCTTCGGCATCGCCGCCAGCAACTCGCGCTCGGCCTGCCAGCCAATGAAATAGCGGATGTCGGCCAGGTTGCCGGCCTCCGGCCAGGTGCGGAATTCGATATCCGGCGCATGCGCGGCAAAATATGCCGCCCAGCGCGCGGCGCGGCCGGGATCGGTTTTCAGAAGGACGGTCATTGGCGGGCTCTCCGGCAGTAGAATGGGTACTGACAGTATAGGTCCGCAGGTGCAGCAAATTATGCTGACAGGGAGTGTGCAAACGCCGCAAAGCACGCGTTGCGCGGGCCATCTCCGGCACCATTGGCTGGCCGGTGCTGGGTATGATGATGATCACCTGATTAACCTACGAAAGGGCTACCATGAGCATCGTCTTCCGGCCGAAATACATCAGCTTTGATTGTTACGGCACCCTGATCTACTTCCAGATGGCGCCAGTGGCGCGCCAACTGTTCGCCGACCGCATTCGCGCCGAGGATATGGACCAGTTCTGCAAGGATTTCTCGGCCTTCCGTTTCGACGAAGTGCTGGGCGATTGGCAGCCGTACTACGACGTGGTCTACAACTCCGTGCTGCGCCTGGCGAACAAATGGAAGGTGCCCTTCCGCGAATCGGACGTCAGCACGATCTACAATGCGGTGCCGACCTGGGGCCCACATCCTGACACCGTGGCCGGCCTGGCCAAGATCGCCGACAAGATCCCGCTGGTCATCCTGTCGAACGCCATGGACCACCAGCTGGTGCACAACGTGGAGAAGCTGGAAGTGCCGTTCCACCGCGTCTATACGGCCCAGCAGGCCAAATGCTACAAGCCGCAAATGCGCGCTTTCGAATACATGATCGACCAGTTGGACGCCAAGCCGGAAGATTTCCTGCACGTGTCGTCGAGCATGCGCTACGACCTGATGACGGCGCACGACATGGGCATCAAGAACAAGGCTTTCGTCAACCGCGGACATGAACCGGGCACGCCGTTCTACGGCTATGCTGAGATCAAGGATATCGGTGGACTGGCGGCGCTGGTCGGCCTGTAAGCAAGTCCATATCCCGACGGCGGCGCCAGGCCTGCAGGCCTGCGCCGCCGTCTTCTTTTAAAGGTCCAGCACCAGTTGCTTGCCGCGGGCGCGGGAGCAGCACGGCGTGAAGCAGTCGTTCGCCGCATGCGATGCCGGTGCCAGGCACTGGTCGCGGTGTTCCGGCTCGCCTTCCAGCACGCCGGTGATGCAACTGCCGCAGACGCCGCGACGGCACGAGGAAGGGATGGCCAGCTTCGCCGCCTCGAGCGCTTCCAGCGCGGTCTGGCCGGCCTCCACCCGGATCACCTGGCCGGAGCTGGCCAGCACCAGGTCGAACGCAGTGTCGCCCGCCTGGGGCGTGAAGTCCGCCGCGAAGCGCTCGGTATGCACGGCGGCGGCCGGCCAATCGAGCCGCAGCGCCGCTGCGACGGCCGCGTCGTTGAATGCCGCAGGCCCGCAGATGTATAGGTGGGCGTCCCTGGGCGCTGCGGCCAGCAACCGGTCAAGGTTGGCCCGGCCGCTTTCGGCCTCGATGTGCAGGTGGACCTGGCCGCTTGCCTGCAGCGCGGCGATCCGCTCTGGAAAGGCCACGTGGCCGCGCGTACGCACGCAATAATGCAGGGTGAATGCAGCGCCGTTGGCCGCCAGCGTTTCGGCCATTGCCAGGATGGGCGTGATGCCGATGCCCCCGGCCAGAAGGACGCTGGGACTGGCGTCCGCCGCCAGCGGGAAGTGATTGCGCGGAAGGCTGAGCCGCACACGGTCGCCGGGCTGCAACACTTCATGCATGGTGCGCGAGCCGCCGCGCGAGGGCTTGCAGTGCAGTACGGCGATGCGGTAGTGGTAGCGGTCGTGCGGATCGCCGCACAGGGAGTATTGCCGGACCAGGCCTGCGGCCATGTGCACGTCCACGTGCGCGCCGGCCGCCCAGGGCGGCAGCTTGCGTCCGCGCGGGGCGGCGAATACAAAGGTGCAGATATCTTCAGCAACCATGGCCTTGCCCAGCAGCTTGAGCTCCAGCAGGGGCGGCGGGCGTGCACTGCGCCGCCGCGCGAGCCAGGCCCCGATCCCGGTCCAGGCCAGTATGGGCACTGAAAGGGCCGCCAGCAATTGCGCCAGCTGCCAGCCCGTGCCGCCTGCGGCGCCGTAGTGCAGGGCCAGGCCCCAGAGGTAGGCTTTGCGGCCGGCGCCGCTCTGCGCGTAATCCTCGCGCCGAAGCGGGGCGCCGCTGACTGCGTCGTAATGGACGATGCCGGCGGCATAGGCGTGCGGCGCGTCGGCGGCCGCCAGTTCCAGCACGATGGCGCCGCCGGGCGCACGCGGCACGCGCCACTGCATCTGCCGCCAGGGCGCGGAGCCGGCCTGGCGCCAGGCGGTATCGAGCGCGGCAAGCAGCTGCACGGGCGTCGCCGCCGCTGCGGAGGACGGCGCTGGCGGTGGGGATGGCGCAAGTGAGGCGGCGATCCTCGCGAGCGCGGGATCGAGGGCCGAGGCGATCGAAGGGAATGCTTGCGGCAGGCCGGTCAGCGCAAGCAGCAGCAGGACCGGCGCCGCCCAAGGCGCGAGGCGCTGGTGGCGCCTGAGGCGGCGCGCTGCCGGTGCCAGGGCGGCCCGCGGCCTGCGGCCGGGGCCTGGCAGCCCGGTGGTGCGCCGGCGCGGCCACCATTGCACCAGCCCTGCAATGGCAAGGCCAATGACGGCCAGTGCCGTGGCGCCGGCAATGATATTGCCGAAGGACGCGTAGCCGGCGGTATGCAGCCAGGCCAGCAGGCCGAACGGGCCGCCGTAAATATCCTGGGCGCCGAGCACGCGGCCCGAACATGGGTCGACATACATCCAGCGCCCGTCGCTGAAGCGCACCCTGGCGCTGGCGGCGGGATCGGCATAGACGCGGATGGCGGTCAAGGCTCCGGCGGCCGGCGTGGCGGCGCTGCGTGCGGCGGCGACCAGGCGCGATGGCGCCAACGGCGCGGCGCAGGGCGGCACCCGCAACAGATGCGGGTGCGTGACCGGCTCGAGCTGGCTGCGGAACACCAGGCCGGCGCCGGTCAGCGCCATGAGAACGAACAGCAGGCCTGCGGATAAGCCTAGCCAGCGATGCAATTGCCGGGCCGTGCCGTTCGTCGCTGCCATCAGGAAGGCCGGTACAGTTTTTCGTGGAAGCCGCTGACCTGCACTTTGATGGTCACAGGCTGCGTGCCCTTGTTGCGCCAGAACCAGCCGTGGCTGCCGTCAAAACCCGCGGTGAAGTTGCCGCGGCCGGCCGTCTGCTGCGCTTCCTTCCAGTAGGTGGTGAATTCATTGGGCTTGGCGTTTTCGGGTTCGCCATGCATATCCGCCTTGACCGGGGCGCCGTCGGTGGACCAGTTGAAGACGAAGCGCTCGCCTTTGCGCACCAGCGCCTTGACCTCCGCCCCTTCGCCCGGCGCCAGGGTGAGCGTGATTTCGTCGGAGCGCAATGCCGCATCGGTGCGCGCCACCGGCGCGCCTGCTGCGGCGGTGCCGGGCGCGGCGGGCGCCACCTCGGGCGCGGGCTTGGCGCCATCGTTCATCTTCAGCAGCCCGAGGGCGCTGCCGGCACCGAAAGGATCAATGCCGTATTCCGCCGGCAGCACGGTGGTCGTCAGCACCAGGCCGGCCACGGCCAGTGCGGTGGCGGTGGCTTTGGCCAGTTGCGCCAGCGAAGGTTGCGCTTGATTGTCGAGAGAGCTTGCCATGTCAGATTCCCTGTTGAGTAATGTAGCCGGTGATCTGGTAGCCCATCAGCACGAAGCCGGCGGCCATCAAGGCCACGTTGGCGCCAAAGGCTTGCCGTGCAAAGAGGGCACTGCGGCGCCAGAAGCCCATCGCGATCAGGATGCTGCTCAAGGCGAGCAACTGGCCGATCTCCACGCCGACGTTGAAGGAAATAATGTTCGGCACCAGCCCGTCGCGTGAGAGCGACAATTCCTGCAGCTTGGCCGCCAGCCCGAAACCGTGGAACAGGCCGAAAACCAGCACGGCGGCGCGCGTATTGGGCTGGAACCCCAGCAGCTTCTGCAGCGCGCCAAGATTGTCGAGCGCCTTGTACACCACCGAGAAGCCGATGATCGCATCCACGATGTACGGATTGACCCGGGTTTCCGTCAGCACGCCCGCCAGCAGGGTGATGCTGTGGCCGACGGCGAACAGCGTCACATAGGCGCCGACATCCTTCAGGCGGTACAGGAAGAAGATGACGCCGACCAGGAACAGCAAGTGGTCGTATCCGGTGACCATGTGCTTGGCGCCCAGGTAGATAAAGGGCAGCAGGTTGACGCCGCTGGCCTGTTCAAAATAGGCCTTGTCGTCATCGGCAACACCATGGGCCAGGCAGGCGCCGCTGGCCAGCACCAGCAGGGCCGGGAAAAGGATGCGCAGCAAACGCATGATGGACCTCAACTTTCCAGCCAGACTTGCTCGGCGCAGCTGTAACCCATGAATGCCCCCAGCGGATGCGGGCTGGCGCCCTTGATCCTGCTGCTGAGCGCCTCGATATTGGTGATGAACAGCGGGATGCCGATCCCGCACTTTTCATGCACCAGCACCTGCATATCCGCGTAGTACTGCTTGCGCTTGGCCTCATCCTTCTCGCCGCGCGCCAGCAGCAGCAGCTGGTCGAACCGTTCGTTCTTCCAGCCGGACTCGTTCCACTGCGAGTCGGACTTGAAGAACTGGGTGAACAACATGTCGGCGGTGGGCCGGGCATTGATGTTGCCGAAACCCATCGGCGATTTCATCCAGTGGTTGGACCAGTAGCCGTCGGCCGAAACGCGTTTCAAGGCCAGGTTCAGGCCAGCCTTTTGCGCCGATTGCTGCAGCAACATCGCCATGTCGACCGAGCCGGTGGCGGCGACCGACGCCACCAGCGGCAGCGTCATGCCCAGCGCGCCGGCGCGGCGCAGGTGGTAGCGGGCGCGTTCCGGGTCGTAGGGCCGTTGCGGCAAGCCCGCGAAGTGGTAGCGGTTGTTTGGTGCAATCGGCTGGTCATTGGCCACCAGGGCATAACCGCGGAAGGCAGCGCGCTTCATCTGCTCGCGGTCGATCAGGTATTTCATGCCCAGCGTGAAGTCGGGATTGCGGCCCAGTCCCATGTCCTGGCGAATGACCAGGTCGGTGTAGAGGCCGGACTGGCTTTCCAGCACGGTAAAGCCTGGTTCGCTGCGGACGCGGCGGACGGACCGGGAGTTCACTTCATTCACCCAATGCACGTCGCCCGACAGCAGGGCATTGATGCGCGCCGACTCGTCCGGAATGCCGATCAGCTTGATCTCGTCGAGATAGGGCAGGTTGGGGCGCCAGTAATTCGTGTTGCGTACGCCAACCGTCCGCACGCCTGGGCTGAATTCCTTGCAGCGGAAGGCACCGGTGCCGTTGGCAGTGGTGAAATTGGTGGTGCCTTCGGCCAGGATCGCGAAATGCGAGGTGCCCAGCATCACCGGCAAGTCGGCGTTGGCGCCCTTGAGTACGATTTCCACCGTCAATGGCCCGGTCGCGCGCACCGATTCGAACTGCTGGGCAACCGAGCGGGCTTTCGAGGCGAGCGCGGGATCGTTGTGGCGGGTCAGGGAAAACACCACGTCGGCGGCGCTCAGCGGTTTCCCGTTATGGAAATGCACGCCCGAACGCAGCCGCACCGTCCAGGTGATGGCGTCGTCGGTCGCGATGTCTTCCGCCAGCATCATTTTCGGCGCCAACTGCGCGTCCAGCGCCGTCAGGCAGTTGTAGAACATAAAGGTGCGCACGTAGTCTGTCGACAGTGCGCCTTTGGCTGGGTCCAGCGTATCGGCAGTGGAGCTGGAGTGGGTCGCGATGGTGAATGTGCCGCCGCGGCGTGGCTCCTGCGCATGCAGCAAACCGCCGGCCGACAGCAGCAAGCCGCCCGCGCCAATCCTGCGCAGCACATCGCGCCGCGTAACCTGACCCGCATCTTTCATCGCTTCCCCTTATGCATGTTGTTGATACAAGCCCATTACATCACAGCTTGACGCAGGCTTTGTAGCGTTTGCACGGGCTCGCGGCGCAGAAATGGCGGTTTTCGGGCGGCCGGCCAGCATAGTTTGCGCCGCCGAAGAATATGCTGAGCAGCGCCGATTTTTGGGCGCGCGGCGTTGCGCGGAAGGGTCAACAAAGCAGAAAAAAATATTATGCATCCATACAATGGATTTGCGCGTATATCCATATAAACCCCGCAGCTATCAGAGAAAGTGCACAATGGACCGAACCAGCATCCATAATACGGCCGTCTGGGCCCAACCGCCGGCGGGGCCGACCGCCATCGTCAATCCCACCGAACAGGCGATCCGCAACCGGATCGCCATCATCGATGTCCTGCGCGGACTGGTGATGCTGATCATGCTGTTCGACCACGTGCGCGAAACGATCTACCTGCACATGCAGGTGACCGACCCGATGACGGTGTCGCAGACCGAGCCCGCGCTGTTCTTTACACGCATGGCCGCGCACTTCTGCGCGCCGATGTTCGTGTTCCTGACCGGCCTGTCGGCCTGGCTGTATGCGCATCCCGCGGCGGGGCCGCGTGACGCAACCGGCTTCCTGGTCAAGCGCGGCTTGCTGCTGGTCGTGCTGGAGATCTTCGCCGTCAATTTCGCCTGGGCCGGCAAATTCCCGCCTGCCACCCTGTACCTGCAAGTGATCTGGGTGATCGGCCTGGCCATGATTTTCCTCGGCCTGGTGCATAAGCTGCCGCTCAAGCTGATCGGTGCGACGGGACTGCTGATCGTGTTCGGCCACAACGCGCTCACCTGGATGAGTTTCGAACCCGGCACTTTCGCCTATTACGTGTGGACCGTCCTGCTGCACCGCGGCTACCTGATCGCCGACGGTGCCGTCAAGCTGAAGGTGACGTATCCGCTGCTGCCCTGGATCGGCGTGATCCTGGTCGGCTATGCGGCGGGCCCGCTGTATGCACGCGGCATCGCGCCGGAACGGCGCCGCGCGCTGCTGCGCCTGTTCGGTTCCGGCGCCTTGCTGCTGCTGGCGGTGCTGCGCGGCTTCAATATCTATGGCGAAGAACTGCCGTGGGTGCATGGCGAAACCACGGTGCAGACGGTGATGTCCTTCTTCAACTTCACCAAATACCCGCCATCGCTGGACTTCCTGCTGATGACACTGGGTGTGGGGGCGCTGGTGGCGGCCTGGCTGGAACCGATTGAGAACTGGTTCACCCGTGCCTGCGCCACCTTCGGCGGTGCGCCAATGTTCTATTACCTGCTGCACCTGTACTTCCTGCTGGCGATGCAGCACGTCCTGGTGGCGCTGTTCGGGGCCAACCATGGCGAGCGCTGGGGTGTGGATGCGGTCTGGCCGGTGTGGGTGGTCACGCCGTTGCTGATGCCGATCCTGTACGTGCCTTGCCGGGCTTTTGCCAACTTCAAACGAACTTCGAAACAGAAATGGGTACGCTACTTCTGAAACATTGCGCCGGCTGCGTGCTGCTGGCGGCACTGGCCGCGCCGGCCGCCGCCACCGAGGACACCGATACGCCAGGTGCCGGCCGCTGGGAAAACAATCTTGGCATCAGCGCCGAGCGCTCCGTCGGCAGCTGGCGGCTGGCCTTGCCGGAAGCCGAGATCAATTACGGCTACGGCGATACGGTGCAGCTGCTGCTGGGATTGCCCTATGTGCGCGTGCGGGACCAGGCCGGTGCCTGGACCGGCGGTGCCGGCAATTTCACGACCGGCGCCAAATGGCGCTTTTACGAGAACGCCGAGCGCGGAACGGCGCTGGCGGTGTTCCCCCAGGTTTCCTGGAATGCGAAATCGAGCACCGCCTCGCGCGGGCTCGAATCGCGCGGCTACTCGGTCCTGTTGCCGCTGGTGATGGGCTACCGCCGCGGCGACACCGGCTGGTATGCGGAGGTGGGCCGCAATCTGGTGCAGGACGGGCCGCACGAATGGCAGGCGGGCGTGAAGGTGCTGCACCTGTGCCTGCCGCGCCTGGAATGCCGCCTCGAGCTGGAACACAGCCGCGTGCCGCGCGACGGCGGGCAGACGACCGCAAGCGTCGGCGGCAAATGGAAGCTCGACGAGGGGCTGATCCTGAATGTGAGTGCCGGCAAGGATCTCGGCCGGCCCAAGGAAGGCCGCCGCGACCGGGTGCTGTACATCGGCCTGCAGTTCCTGCGCTGAGCAGGAAGGATCCGATAAAAAATGGCGGCCTGTGGGCCGCCATTTTTTGTTACTGCCCCTGGAGCTGGCCGAGGCGAACCACGGTCACGCCGGGCCGCAACTGGCGCAGCGATGGCATCACCAGCACGCAATTGGGGTAAGGGGTGCGCACTTCGCGCCCGCCATTCCAGCCGATCAGGGTGCCGGTATCGGGGAAGGTTTCGAGCCCGGTGTAGGTGTCGGCAAAACGGAAATCCATGCTTTCGGCGACCACGGCATCGGTGACGCGCACGACATGGGTCTGCGCGGCCTGGGGTTTCAGCCAGCCGGCCGGGATATCGCTGAAGTCCATGTTCCCGCACAACAGCAGGAAACGCGCGCAGCAGTTGCGCGCCACGTCGACGGCGCCGGCCTCCCAGTGCTGGCCGCATTCGATCAGCAGGGCGTTGCGCGGGGCATCGGCGCGGCCGAAATCGCCGTAGTCGCGCAGGCGGCGGCCTTCGGCGTGGCCTTCATCGCTGACGATGTGCTCCGGCACGCCCAGGCGCCGCGCCAGCTCGATGCCTTTCTGCAGGGGGCCGCACACATTCAGCGGCGCGCTGCGCTCGTGCATGGAGTGCAGGTCGAGCAGGAAGTCCACCGTGTCGACGATGGGGCGCATGGCGCGCGCGCGGCGCAACTCGGCCGAGTCGCGCGACAGGTCGTCCAGCACTTCCGGCTGCCAGACCCGGTTGAAGTCCTGGTCGACGAAGCGCGACGCGTCGGGCCGTTCGGGATCCCAGCGGCGGTAGGCGTCGACGTTGGCGAACGAGAAGGTGACGCGGCCGCGGCGCGGACGCCACTTCCCGTCCAGCATCGCCTTCACCGCGATGGCGCCGCATACCTCGTTGCCATGGGTGAGCGCGTTGATCATGGTGTGGCTGCCAGGCACGCCGCTGTCGAAGCTGTACACATAGGGCACGCCGGTATTGCCTTCGGCGTAGTCGTCCAGGTTGGGGAAAGCGACTTCGATCGGGTAGCGTTCAAAGCTCATTTGTTCAACCCTCCGATGCACAGGTACTTGGTGTGCATATAGTCCTCCAGGCCGTAGCGCGAGCCTTCGCGGCCATAGCCCGATTCCTTGATGCCGCCGAATGGCGCGGCTTCCGCCGCCAGTGCGCCTTCGTTGATGCCGACGATGCCGGTTTCCAGGCGTTCGGCCATGCGCCACAGGCGGGCAATATCCTGGGTGAAGAAATAGGCGGCCAGGCCGAACGGGGTGTCATTGGCGTAGCCTGCCACCTCATCTTCGTTCTCGAAGCGGAACAGCGGCACGACCGGGCCGAAGGTTTCCTCATGCGCCAATAGCATGTCGTGGCTGGCGTTGCCCAGCACCGTGGGGGCGAAGTAGTTCGGGCCCAAGCCGGCCAGGCGCTCGCCGCCGCACAGCACGACGGCGCCTTTCGAGCGCGCGTCGGCCACATGGGCGGCGATCTTGTCGACGGCGCGCTGGTTGATCATGGGGCCGATCTGCGATGCCGGGTCGGTGGCCGGACCGACTGCCAGGGCGCTGACGCGGGCCGCCAGTTTTTCCGCGAACCGGTCGTAGACGCTGGCATGCACATAGATGCGGTTGGGCGACACGCATGTCTGGCCGCCGTTGCGGAACTTGGCCGCCATCAGGCCGTTGACGGCCACCTCCAGGTCGGCGTCCTCGAACACCAGGAATGGGGCATTGCCGCCCAGTTCCAGCGACAGCTTCTTCAGGGTGTCGGCGCCGCCGCGCGCCAGCAGCTTGCCGACGGCGGTGGAACCGGTGAAGGTGATCTTGCGCACGCGGCCATCCTGCTGCCAGGCGTTAGCGACGGACGGCGTGCGTTCGCGCGAAGCCGTCACGATATTCAGCACGCCGGGCGGAATGCCCGCTTCGCCGGCCAGCGCGGCCAATGCCAGCGCGGTAAGCGGCGTATCCTCCGCCGGCTTGGCCACCACGGTGCAGCCGGCAGCCAGTGCCGGCGCGATCTTGCGGGCGATCATGGCCAGCGGGAAGTTCCATGGCGTGATGGCGGCCACCACGCCGACCGGTTCCTTCAGCACCAGCATTTTCTTGCCGCGCATCGGCTCCGGAATGATGTCTCCGTAGGCGCGCACCGCTTCTTCGGCGAACCATTCGACATACGAGGCGCCATAGGCCACCTCGCCGCGCGCTTCGGCCAGGGGCTTGCCCTGTTCGCTGGAGATGGTTTGCGCCAGGTCGTCCGCGTTGGCGACGATCAGGGCGTGCCAGCGCTTGATCAGCTGGGCGCGTTCGCGGGCGCTGCGCGCCTTCCAGGCCGGCAGGGCCGCCGCCGCGGCGTCGACGGCGGCGCGCGCATCCTCGGTGGAACTATCGGGTACCGAGGCGATCAGGCTGCCGTCGGCGGGATTGGTGACTTGGTAGCTGGCGTTGTCCTGCGCGTGCTGCCAGCAACCGTAGATGTAGTTGGACGTGGTCATGAGTTTCCCTTTGGGTGAAAGTCATGACCATGGTAGGCCGGAAGCGGGAGGGGAGGAGGCCGTTCTGCTTGCTGCAGAGCGGCGGAAATTGCGAATTTGGGGCGGCGGCGGCATATTCTGCGCCGCCACTCGGGAAGGGACGGTCAGGCCGACTGGGTGAACAGCTTTTCGACCGGATAGTAGCCTTTGGTGAAAGGCGATTTGATCACGATATAGCTGAAATACTTTTCGATGCCGATGTGCTGGTCCAGCAAGCCTTCGATGATGGTCTGGTAATGCACCACGCCGGTGGTCACGAACTTGAGCAGATAATCGAAACCGCCGCTGACCAGGTGACACTCCACGATCTCGTCGATCTTGCGGATGGCCGCCTCGAACTTGGCAAAGTCTTCGCGGCGGTGGTCGGTCAGCGTTACCTGGGTGAACACCAGTTGCACGTTGCCGATCTTTTCCAGTTCGATGTGGGCGCCATAGCCGGTCACGTAGCCCGCTTTTTCCAGCCGCTTGACGCGGATCAGGCAGGGGCTGGGCGACAGGCCGACCGCATCGGCCAGGTCCACGTTGGCAATCCGCCCGCTTTGCTGCAGATGGGACAGGATGCGGATGTCGATCCTGTCCAGTTTGAATGCACCTTCAAGCATAGAATCCCTCGGCAATTGGAGCGCGGGGGAGCGCTCCGAATTGATTGTAGCACGCAGGAAATACGAATCGGAAGCCTTGTTCAGGCCAGCGCGCTGCGCACTTCTTTCTGTTCCAGCACCTGGTCCAGCGTGGCACGCAAGCGTTGGAACAGCAGGTCGAATTCCTGCTCCGTGTAGCACAGGGCCGGGGCGAAGCCCAGGTTGCCGTCGGTGAAGGCGCGGAAGATCACCCCCTGTTCGCCGGCCGCCTGGGCGATCCGGTCGTAAATGCGCAGGGCCGGATCGAACGGCGTGCGCGCCGCCTTGTCGCTCACCAGTTCCAGCGCGCCGAGCAGGCCGCGGCTGCGCGCGTCGCCCACCAGCGGATGGCCCAGCAAGTCCTGCAAGCCTTGGGCGAAGCGCGGCGCCTGCGCCTGTGCGTTGGCCAGCAGGCCGCCGTCCAGGTACAGGCGCAGCACTTCCAGGCCGATGGCGGCACTGACCGGGTGGGCGGAGTAGGTCTGGCCGTGGCCCACCGGGATGTCCGGGCCGGCATGCTCGGCGATGGACTGGTAGATGGCATCCGACATCAGCAAGGCGCCCATCGGCGCATAACCGGCCGTCAAGCCCTTCGCCACGGTCATCATGTCCGGTTGCACGCCTTCGGCCTCGCAGGCGAACAGCGGCCCGGTACGGCCAAAACCGGTGATCACTTCATCCACCACGAACAGGATGCCCAATTCGCGGCAGGTGTCGGCCATGGCTTTCAGCCAGCCTGCTGGCGGCACGATCACGCCGCCCGAGCCTTGCACCGGTTCGCAGAAGAAGGCGGCCACGCGGTCGGCACCCAGCTCGGCCACCTTGGCGCGCAGCTCGGCCACGGAGGCGGCGATCAGCGCTTGCGGGTCGCTGCCTTGCGGGTGGCGGTAAGGATAGGGCGACGAGATGTAATGCTGGCTGGGCAGCGGCAGGCCGAAGTTGCGGTGGAACACGGGCAGGGCGGTCAAGCCCGCGCCCACCGACGACGAGCCATGGTAGCCGCGCTGCAGCGAGATGAACTGGTTGCGTTCCGGCTTGCCCTGCGCGCGGTAGTAGTAGCTGATGTAGCGGATCGCCGCATCGACCGCGTCCGAGCCGCCGAGCGTGAAGTAGACGTGCTTGAGCGATGCCGGCGCCAGTTCCACCAGGCGCGCCGCCAGGCGGATCGCCGGTTCGGAGCCGAAGCTGAAGTAGCCGGTGGCGTAGGGCAGGCGCCGCATCTGTTCCATCGCCACCTCGACGATGCTCTGCTGGCCGTAGCCGGTGTTGACGCACCACAGGCCGGCGAAGGCATCGAGCAAGTCGCGGCCATCGGCATCGCGCAGCCAGGCGCCGTGGCCCGATTGCAGGATGGTGGGCCCGCGTTTTTCGTGCGCGCGGAAATTGGTGACAGGGTGGATCAGGTGCTGACGATCAAGGTCAATCAGGGAGTTGTTTTGCATGATGGTTTCCGTGGTGTGAGCCTGGCACCATCTTAGGGTCGGAACGCCAGTGGAAGCTTGCGATGGCGTCCCCCGCACCGGGCGGAAATTGCATATTTCCTTCCGCCCCGGCATTTTGTGCTGCACCGTCTTCAGCCCAGTGCCTGGTTGATCAAGCCGAATACTTTCATGCCCGGATCGCACAGCGGCGGCTCTCCGCGCGCCATGGTCAGCACGCTTTCCACCTGCACCAGGCCAAGCTCGGTCAGCCATGGGCTCAGGCCGCACTTTTCGTTGACGTCGATGCGCAGGAAGGCGCCGCCGTAGGTGCCGGTCCAGTGCGCGATCAGGGCCTTGGCGCGTTCGGCGTCGGGCGCGACGACGGGGCCGATGGCGTAGCCGTGGCCGAAACGGCGCAATAATGCAAAACCGATCACTTCGTCGTAGCGGTCGATGACCACGCCTTCGGCCACGTTCAGCAGGGCCGTCAGCACGGCGGCACGCGGCATGCCGGCGGCGCGTCCGGCGAGGGCCGCGATCTTGGCCGTGTCGCGCGTGCCGAGCGGGCGGATGCGCTCGCCGACCGGCAACTGCATCAATGGCGTCTTGAACACCGTGCCCTGGTGCTGGTGCACGGTGCCGAATGCCGAGAAGCCGAACGACTCGTACAGCGCCTTGCCCGCCTCGGTGGCGTGCAGCAGCACGGTACGCTGGTCGCCAAGCTCGCCCAGCGCCAGCGACATCAGCTTCTTGCCCATGCCCTGTCCCTGGTAATCCGGCGACACGATGACCATGCCGACGGAGGCGAAGGTGGCGCCGTGGCTCCAGCACAGCGCGGTGCCGACAATCTGCGGTCCGTCCGTGCCTTCAACTTCGGCAACATAGCCGGCGCCCAAAGCTTGCACGAATTGCCAGTCCTCGATCCGGTGCGGCCAGCGCACCGCGAGCGAAAGCTGGTGTGCGGCCGGTATGTCGGCCTCCGTCATGCGCCGGTAGCACACGACGATACGTCTGATTTGCTGTGTCACGATTCCTCCGTTTTCTGCGCCGTTTGGAACGGCGGTGAGCTTCATGCTAACCTACGCGCCGCCTGCCGCGCCAGCCTGTTTTGAAGAACGCAATGACGTCCCGGCGGGGCCTGCCAATTCGGCAGAAAGTGCTGAAAAGACGGCCTCATTTCGGGGCATCTATCAAGTATGCGGCGCGGGCTGAAAAGCACTTGACCGCGACAGGCGCGAGCGGGTTAGATATCGCTATGTTCATCCATTTCCCGGAGTTCCCATGAAACGATTTTTGATTGGCCTTGGCATGTGCGTGGCGGCGCCGCTGGTGTTTGCCCACGCAACGGTGAAACAGTCCATTCCCGCCAGCGGCGCGGTGCTGGACAAGGCGCCACCGCAGATTGTGCTGACCTTCAACGAGAAGGTGGAGCCGGCATTCAGCTCGATCGAGGTGAAGGAGTTTTCGGGCAAGGTGGTGCCGGGGACTGCGCAAGTCGACGCTGCCGATCCGGTGGTGCTGAAGCGTGACTTGCCGGCGCTGGCTTCCGGCGCCTATCAGGTGAGCTGGGTGGCCGTGGGTCCGGACGGCCACCGCCGCAAGGGCAGCTTCTCGTTCACGGTGAAATGATTTGGACGCCGGGCAAGCACTGCAGTACGGCAGCACCTGGTTGCTGAACCTGGCGTTCGCGCTGCTGTTGGGCTTACTGTCGGCCCGCCATTGGCTGGCCGACGCCGAGGCGGCATGGGTGGGCCCCGTCAAGCAGCGGCTGGACCGCCTGTGGCGCCCGGCGGCGCTGGCTTGCCTGGCCGGTGAATTCGCGGCGCTGTGGTCGGCCGCCGCGGCGATGGCCGGCGTAGGCCCTGCCGATGCCGGTCCGGCCCTGTGGACCATGCTGAGTGCCACCGCCTTCGGCAAGGCCGGGCTGCTGGGCCTGGGCTGTGCCGCCGCGCTGGCGGCGGGCGGTGCGGCATTGCTGCGCAGTGCCAGGGCACGCGCGGTGGGGCTCGCCATGCTGGCCCTGTTCGCCGCGGCGCGGGCGGCCAACAGCCACGCTGCGGAAGAAGGCTTGCTGACCTTCGGCATGGCGGTGGAGTGGCTGCACCTGGTCTGTGTGGCATTGTGGCTGGGCGCAGTCTGCGTCGGCGCCTGGCTGGTGATGCGCGACGAGCGCTACGCGCCAGTGCGGTACATGGAACGGCTCTCGTTTGCCGCATCGCTGGCGATTGCCGCGATCGTGGCAACCGGCATCTACAATTCCTGGCACGGGCTCGGCACGCCGGCGCAAGCCCTGGGCAATCCTTATGGCACGGCGCTGATCGTCAAAGTGGTGCTGGTGCTGCTGGCGGCGGCCATGGGGGGCTACAACAAGCTCGCTGCCTTCCCGCAGGCACAGGAAGGCAATGTGGCGGCCCTGGCGCGCGCACGGCTGGTGCTGCAGGCGGAATCGTTCGTGCTGGCGGGTGCCATGCTGGCCGCCGCCGTGCTCGTAGCGCAGCAGCCGCCCGCGATGGCCTGAAACGCGCGTTCAGCCGCGCGGCAGGGTGCCCGGTTGTGGGCCGCTCGATGGCGGCAGCCCGGCCGGGATAGGGGGGACGACAATGACGGTCGGTGCCGGAGCCGCTGGCGCCTGCGGGACCCGCGGCACCGCATTATTCATCAGGAAGGCGACCACTGTCGTAAAGACCAGAACGGTGGTCGCGGCGATGCTTGCGCACCATTTGACTGTGCTGACGATGATCGTATGAAGTTCCGACCGGACCTCGGCCTTGACGTCGGCGACGGACTTTTGGATCAGCGTTTCCAGCTGGGCAAAGCGTGCATCGAAATACTCGCGGTCGCTAGTTGTCATGGCGCCTCCTTCCAGCCAGTTTAGACCATCGGGTGGGGGCGTGCGTTTGCGACGCCTCAAGCGCCGGACGATTACTTGAGGTTGGCCATCAGTTCGCCCAGGCGGACCGGGGCGGCCGGCTGCCAGTGCGGGTTGAAGTGCAGGGTGTCCTTCGGGAACAGCATGACGACGGTGGAGCCAAGCAGGAAGCGGCCCATTTCTTCGCCCTTCTTCAGCACGATGTCCTGGCCGGCATAAGTCCACGCCGTGACGTCGGGCAGGCGCGGCGGGTTGATCACGCCATGCCACACGGTGGCCATGCTGCCGACGATGGTGGCGCCCACCAGCACCAGCACGAAGGGGCCGAAGGCCGTCTCGAACTCGCACACTACGCGCTCGTTACGCGCGAACAGGCCCGGCACGCCGCGCGCGGTGGTCGGGTTGACGGAGAACAGTTCGCCCGGCACATAGATCATGCGCTTCAGCTTGCCGTCGCACGGCATGTGGATGCGGTGGTAGTCGCGCGGGCTCAGGTAGAGATTGGCGAAACTGCCGTGCTCGAAATGCGCGGCCAGCGCGGCATCGCCGCCGACCAGCGCGGTGGTGGAAAACTTGTGGCCCTTGGCCTGGAAAATCTGGTCGCCTTCAATCGCGCCGAACTGGGAAATGCGGCCATCGACCGGGCACACGAAATCGGCCCCGGCCAGCGGGCGGACGCCCGGCTTCAGGGCACGGGTGAAGAATTCGTTGAAGCTGTGGTAGCTGGCGATGTCCGGATTGGCCGCTTCATCCATGTTGACGTCGTATTTGGCCACGAACCAGCGGATGAAACGTGTGGTCGTGCGGCCCAGCTTGGCGCTCGCGGCACGGCCGGCGAAGTTGGTCAGCGCTCCCTTGGGAAGCAGGTATTGCGGCAAAACGGCAAGTCGGGACACGGTTGGCATTCCAAATCATCTGAGATGCCGAATTATATCCTTGCTACTGCCCGCACCATAGGGTAGAGTTGCGGCCAAGAATTATTTACATTTTTTGCAATAATGATTCGCCTGACACTCGCCGCCGCCGCCATCCTCGCCGCCAGCCACGCCATGGCCGAGGAAAAGAAGCAGGAAGTTCTCCAGAAAGTGGAAATCAAGGGTGGGGCGGATGCCTATAATCCGCGCAAGGACGATACCGCCAGCAAGATCATCGTCAGCAGCGACGAACTCAAGCGCTACGGCGACACTTCGATCGGCGATGCGCTGAAGCGGGTACCCGGGGTGTCGGTGGGGGCCGGTGGCCGCGATATCCGCATGCGCGGCCTGGGCAGTGGCTACACCCAGATCCTGCTGAACGGCGAGCGTGTGCCGCCGGGCTTCAATATCGAAACGCTGGCGCCCGACAGCATCGAGCGCATCGAAGTGATCCGCGCCGCCAGCGCCGAATTCAGCACGCAATCCATCGCCGGCACCATCAATATCGTGTTGAAGAAGGCGGTCAAGACGGCGCATCGCGAGCTGAAATTCGGCGTCAGCCGCAGCAGGGAAGTGACCAACCCGAACGGCAACCTGATCCTGTCGGACAAGGATGGCAACTTCTCTTACTCGGTCAACCTGGGTGGCGGCCGCTACGAATTCGACCGCAGCAGCTTTACCGACGAGGAATTGATCGACCTGACCGGGCGCCCGCTGATGGACCGCCGCATGACGGTATATGACCGAGGGCACGCGCGCGGCATCGAACTGGCGCCGCGCCTGAACTGGAACCTGGCCAACGGCGATACGCTGACATCGCAATCCTTCATCAACCGCAACGTGTTCAAGAGCATGATCGACCGTGGTTTCGCGGTCGACGTGGGGGCCGCGCCCTTGTACGACGGGGTGCACGTGGTCAACCGGAACAAGAGCCTGTTCGCGCGCAGCGACCTGAATTGGGTGCACAAGTTCGGCGAAGGGGCCAAGCTGGATGCGAAGATCGGCGGCCACCGGCTGCGCAACAGCGGCAAGTGGTTTGAAGCCGATGCCCATGGCGGCGAGGCCGCATTGCAGCACGATGTCTTCAGTGGCGTGCGCGAGTGGGGCGTCAGCAGCACCGGCAAGTATTCCGCCCCGATCGGCGCCGACCATGCGCTGGCCATGGGCTGGGAAGCCGGCCTGACCGAGCGTGACGATTGGCGCAGCCAGCGCGACCTGTTCCACGCCAGCGGTGTGCGCGACGACAAGGATGAAGGTTACCAGGCCTCCGTGCGGCGCGCGGCGGCTTACGCCCAGGATGAATGGAATATCAGCAAGGCCTGGTCGCTGTATATGGGCCTGCGCTGGGAAGGCATGCATACGCGCAGCACGGGCGCCGGCTTTGACCCGGTCAGCAACCGCAGCAGCGTGTGGAGCCCGCTGGCGCAAACGCTGTATAAACTGCCGAACGGCAAGGACCAGCTGCGCGCGGCCCTGACCCGCACGTACAAGGCGCCGCAGGCCGGCAACCTGTCGGGGCGCCGCTTCACCAGCACCAACAACAGCCAGATCGACACCGACTGGATCGGCAACCCGAACCTGAAGCCGGAACTGGCGACCGGCCTCGACGCCTCGTACGAACATTACTGGGCCGAGGGCGCGCTGTTCAGCGTCGCGGCCGCCGCGCGCCGCATCAATAACTTCACCCGCCGCAACGTGTTGCTGGACGAGACGGGGCGCTGGGTCACCACGATGATGAATAATGGCCGCGCCGACGTGCGCAGCCTGGACGTGGAATTGAAGTTCCCGATGAAGGCGGTGATGGACAATGCGCCGGCACTCGATGTGCGCGCCAGCGTCAGCCGCAATTGGTCGCAGGTGGATGCCGTGCCCGGGCCGCACAACAGGCTGGACCAGCAAGTGCCGCTGACGGCCATTGTCGGCTTGGACTATAAGACGCCCGGCGGTGACTGGAGCATGGGAGGCAGTTTCAACCTGCGCACCAATGGCCTGGTGCGCATGGATGTCGAGCGCTACAGCTGGGCGAACGTATCGCGCCAATTGGACGCTTATCTGGCGTGGAAAGTCGACAGCAAGACCCAATTGCGCCTGTCCGGCTGGAATTTGCTGAAGCAGGATTCGCGCTCGCGTTCAATCTACCATACTGATAAGGGAACGCTGTCTTCCGAATCGGTCAACTACGGCGTGCGTAATATCCGTTTGCAACTGGAGATGCGCTTCTGAGATAAGACGCAGGGATAATAGGCTGGCAAGCCCGGCATATTGGCGGCGCGGGGCCCATGCTTTTAATGAGAAGTGAAATATAAAGCGCTGCACATCAAATGTGTGGCGCTTTTTAATTATTCTGGTTAAATTGTTAGATAAAATCGGTGCAACTATGGTACATTGCGGGGCGGAAATCTCACACATTGTCACACTTTGATTTTTCATACACTTAGGACAAAGAACGATGACTACTTACCAGGAATACCAGGCAAAAATTGCCGAGCTGCAAAATCTGGCAGCCGATGCGCGCAAGGCCGAAGTGCAAAAGGCAAAAGAGCAGATCTGGTCCATCATGCGCGAATATGACTTGTCGCCGGCTGATCTCGGTCCGGCCGCCAAGAGCAATAAGCCGGTCAAGCCGCGTGCGCGCGTGCCGATGAAATACCAGGACCCGGTATCGGGTTCGCAATGGACGGGCCGCGGCCGCGCACCGAAATGGCTGGAAGGCAAGAACAAGGAAGATTTCCTGATTAAATAAGCTGTGCCGGGCCAAGGGGCGGATTAAATATCCGCCCTTTTTCTTTTGGAGCGTAAGAATATGTTGAGCCTCGCTTTGCGGCCGCTGCTGGCGGCCGCCGGATGCCGAACGCATCGCCTGGCCCGGCACGACGCTGCTGCCGGCCGGCAGTCCGGGGTTTGCCGCGCCCCAGGTAGGAAAGGCGGCATTATCCATCGAAACGTGCGATGATGAAGTATGTCCGCGATTCCCTTATTCCCCTTGCATACAGTGCTGTATCCGGACGGGTACCTGCCGCTGCAAATCTTCGAGGTGCGCTACCTCGACATGGTGAAGCGCTGCATCGAGCACGGCGAGGATTTCGGCGTCGTCGCCCTGGTGCAGGGGGATGAAGTGCGCAAGCCGGACCAGCACGAAACCCTGTGCGCGGTCGGCACCATGGCCCATATCGGCGATTGGAAAGCCTTGATGCCGGGCTTGATGCACGTCAGCTGTTCGGGGCGCCAGCGCTTCCGCATCGCTGCCGCCGAACAGCTCAAGCATGGCTTATGGATGGCCGAGGTGGCCCTGATCGACGATGACCTGCATGTCCCTATCCCAACCGACCAGCAGGACGTGGCCGACAGCCTGGGTGTGCTGATCCAGACCTTGCAGGAGCGCGGCGTCCCGCCCGGCCAGATGCCGATGCAGGCACCTTACCGCCTGCAGGAGGCGGGCTGGGTGGCCAACCGCTGGTGCGAACTGCTGCGGCTGTCGCTGGCGCAGAAACAGCTGCTGCTGGCCCAGGAAAATCCCGTGTTGCGCCTGGAGCTGGTACAGGACGTCATGGTGGAACATGGCCTGCTGAATTAGGGCATCGCTGGCCCTATGCGCGTCCGCACCGCGCGCGCTACACTGGGCGCATGTACCTTCCTACCGCTTTCGCTGAAGACCGACTCGAGGTCAAACATGGGCTGATCCGCGCTTACCCGCTGGGGATGCTCGTCCTGCCGGGCGCCGCGCCTACCGCGGACCTGGTGCCGTTCGCGCTATACCCGGATGAAGGGGAGGGCGGACTGGGCGTGCTGCGCGCCCACCTGGCGCGCGCCAATCCGGCCTGGCAGGCCTTGGCCGCCGGCGGCGAATGCCTGGTCGTGTTCCAGGGGCCGGAAGCGTATGTCAGCCCTTCCTGGTATGCCTCCAAAGCCGTTTCGCACAAGGTCGTGCCGACCTGGAATTACGCCATGGTGCAGGTGCGCGGCAGGGCGCGGGTGGTGGAAGACGCGGCCTGGCTGCGCCGCCTGCTGGGCGACCTGACGGCCATGCAGGAAAACGGCTTGCCCGAACCATGGGCGGTGAGCGATGCGCCGGCCGATTTCGTCGATGGGCTGCTGAAGGCGATCATCGGCATCGAGCTTCCGATCGCCTCGATCAGCGGCAAGTGGAAGGTCAGCCAGAACCGCAGCACGGCCGATGCGCAAGGCGTGGCCGCCGGCCTGCGTGCCGCCGCCGCGCGCGCGGCGGTGGACGGCCAGTCAGCGATGGCGGCCCTGGTCGCGCAGCGCATTATGCCGGACTGAGTTCCTCTTCCTGTGCGTGGACGTGCATCGACCAGGTGACGCCCGCGATCAGCAGCACGATGGCGGCGATTTCGAGCGGACGCGGGAATTGCTGCTTGTAGATGAAGCCATACAGCAGGGCAAACAGGGTCTCGAACAGGATCAGTTGGCCGGACAAGGTCACCGGCACGCGCCGGCTGGCCACGTTCCACAGGTGGTTGCCGATCACCGAAGCGCCCAGGGCCAGCAAGCTGTTGCAAGTCCAGAACAGCGTCCAGTCGCGCCCGGAGGCGGCGCCGCCAGCGCCGGTCACATCGCCATGGAAGATGGCCAGCGCCATGGCGCCCAGCACCAGCGCGATCAGGCCGGTCGACAGGCCGTACAGCGCCGACCATTCGGCGCTGCTGTAATGCGGATTGCGCTTGAGGTAGCGCGCATTGTCCAGCGTATACCAGCTCCAGCACAGCAGGGCGCCCGTGGCGCACACCACGCCCAGCACGGTATTGGACAGCGACGTGCCGGCCGCGGCGGCATGCTGGAACACGTCGATATTGATGCAGGCGATGCCGGCCCCCGTGACCAGCAAGGGCATGGCCAATTGGCGCAGTGGCACCGCGCCATGGTCATGGCGGCCCATCAGGGTGACGGCAATCGGCAGTACCCCGATGATCAGGGAAGTCGGCGCCACCCCGGCCAGCTTCACGCCCAGGGCCAGCAACATGTAATACACGATATTGCCCGCCAGTGCATGGCGCAGCAGGGCGAAATAGTCGCTGCGGTCCAGGCGGCCGACCAGGTTGCGCAAGCGCGGCAACATCAGCAGCAGGGCGATCGCGCCGTAAGCGACGTAGCGCCCGACCGCCATTTCCAGCGGTGAAAACGCCGCCAGCAATTCCGGCACGATGAATACCATGCCCCACATCGCGCCTGCCAGCAGGCCGCACCCAACCCCAGTCCACATGCAATATTTCCTCGATTAAACCTGCGACAGTGTCGCACAGCTTGCGATATCGTGCTGAATCATGGACAAGAGCTTGATCGCCGCGCTGCAGCGCGAAGCGCGGCCACTGGAAACGGCGGAGGATTTCGATTATCTGCTGGACTGCATCGGCAACGCTACACTGGTGCTGCTCGGTGAAGCCACGCATGGTACCCGCGAGTTCTACCGCTTGCGCGCCGAGATCAGCAAACGGCTGATCGTCGACAAGGGCTTCGACGCCATCGCGGTCGAAGCCGACTGGCCGGACGCCTTGCGCGTCAGCCGCTATGTGCAGCACGGTGGCGACGACATGAGCGCCGACCAGGCGCTGGCCGGGTTCAAGCGCTTCCCGCAATGGATGTGGCGCAACCACGAAATCGTGGAACTGGTGAACTGGCTGCGGCTGCACAACCACCATGTGGCCAGCCCGGCGCGGCGTTGCGGCTTTTATGGCCTGGACCTGTACAGCCTGCAGCAATCGATGCATGCCGTGATCGACTACCTGGACCAGGCCGATCCGGCCGCGGCAGCGCGGGCGCGCGAGCGCTACGGCTGCATCGACCATTTTGCGGAAGACCCGCAGCGCTACGGCTATGCCACCAGTTTCGGCATGAAGCCCGATTGCGAGGCCGAAGTGCTGCGCCAGCTGGTGGAAATGAACCGCAAGGCCAACGAGCACCTGCGGACCGGCATGGTGCCGGACGAATTCTTCTATGCGCAGCAGAACGCGCGCGTCACGCGCAACGCCGAAGTGTATTACCGCTCCATGTTCAAGGGCCGCGACGAATCATGGAACGTGCGCGACTCGCATATGGCCGAGACGCTGCAAGCCTTGCGCGAGCATATCGGCCAGGGCATCGGGCGACCGGCGCGCATCGTGGTGTGGGCGCACAATTCGCACCTGGGCGATGCGCGCGCCACCGAAATGGGCGCGCATGGCCAATTGAACCTGGGCCAGCTGGTGCGCGAACGCTACCGCCCGGAAGACAGCTTCCTGCTGGGCTTCACCACGCATGCCGGCAGCGTGACGGCGGCCAGCGACTGGGATGGGCCGGCGGAACTGAAGCCCATCGTGCCGTCGCGGCCCGATAGCGTGGAGCACGTGCTGCATGGCGTGGGCATGCCGGCATTCCTGCTGCCGCTGCGTGGCCACGACAGCGCACTGGCGCGGGCCGACGGACGCTTGCTGGAGCGGGCGATCGGCGTGATCTACCGGCCCGATACCGAACGCATGAGCCACTATTTTTATGCCGACGCGGAACGCCAATTCGACGCCATCGTGCACGTGGACCGTACCACGGCGCTGACGCCGCTCGAGCGTTCAGCCCTGTGGCAGCTCGAGGAGCCCGCCGAAACCTATCCCTCCGGCCTGTAGCGCGGCCAGGGCAGCCAGGTTGAGGAAAACCGTCAGCCAGAATCTGGCGAGGAAGGACTGCTTGGCGGATTTGTGGCGCAGCAGCCGCTGCGCCGCCAGGGCGCCGGGCCAGCCGCCGGCCAGGCCGAGCAGGAGCAGGGTGCGCTCGGGTGTGCGGCGGCGCCCGGCGCGCGCCGCCGACTTGTCCTGCGCGTAGACGGCAAAGGTGGCCACGCTGGCAAGCGCATACCACGCCGCCAGCCAGGCCGCGGGCATCAGAAGTAGTTCAGGCCGAGGGCGGCCTTCACTTCATCGGTGGTGCGCGCCGCCACTTCGCGCGCGCGCAGCGTGCCTTCCTTCAGCACCTGCATGATGTAACCCTTGTCCTTGGCCAGTTCTTCGCGGCGCGCGCGGATCGGGGCCAGCAAATCCTGCAGCACCGCTTCCAGGCGCTTCTTGACGACGGAGTCGCCCAGGCCGCCGCGCACGTAGTGGTCCTTCATCTCTTGCAGGCTGGCCTTGTCGGTGTCGAAGGCGTCCAGGTAGATGAAGGCCACGTTGCCTTCCAGGTGGCCGGGATCGGACACTTTCAGGTGCAGCGGGTCGGTGTACACCATTTTCACGGCTGCCTTGATCTCGTCGGCGCTGGCGCCCAGGTTGATCACGTTGCCCAGCGACTTGGACATTTTCGCCTTGCCGTCGATGCCCGGCAGGCGGCCCACTTCCGGCACCACAGCCTTGCACTCGACCAGGATGTCCTTGTTGGCCAGGCGGTTGAACTTGCGCACGATCTCATTGGTCTGCTCGATCATCGGGATCTGGTCTTCGCCGACCGGCACGATGGTGGCCTTGAAGGCCGAGATATCGGCCGCCTGCGAGGCAGGATAGGTCAGGAAGCCGGCCGGGATGTCGCGCTCGAAGCCGCGCAGCACGATTTCCTGCTTGACGGTCGGGTTGCGCTCCAGGCGGGCCACGGTCACCATGTTCAGGTAATAGAAGGTCAGCTCGGCCAGTTCCGGGATTTGCGACTGGATCAGGATGGTCGATTTGGCCGGGTCGATGCCGCAAGCCATATAGTCCAGCGCCACTTCCACCACGTTACGGTGCACCTTGTTGGTGTCTTCCATATTGTCGGTCAGCGCCTGCGAATCGGCCAGCATGATGAACTGGTTGTAGTCGTCCTGGTAGGAGACGCGGTTACGCAGGCTGCCGACGAAGTGGCCCAGGTGCAGCGGGCCGGTCGGGCGGTCGCCGGTCAGGATAATCGGTTTGGCAGGGGATGCTGGCTGGCTCATAGGGTTCCTTCTGCTTGCCCCTATCGATCGCGCCAAGAAAAACGCCACCTGATCGAGGCGGCGTTGATATAAAAATCACATCACTTTTCAGTGGCCGCGCGAGTTCAGCGGCGCCACCAGGAGCGGGAAAACAGATGTGTCTGGATAAATTTCATCCCGCAATGGTTACAGTTCAGCGCCCCCCTGTCAAGCGCGATGAAAGTCGGGGTCAGCTCTGGCAACCGGACATTCGCGCTGCGCGCGAAT
>CBFGQI010000016.1:0-57681 GCA_965650885.1 uncultured Oxalobacteraceae bacterium | reverse complement strand
TCCCGCTGATGCGCGGCAAAAGCGTGTTCAACCTGTTCTTCGAGAATTCCACCCGCACCCGTACCACCTTCGAGATCGCGGCCAAGCGCCTGTCGGCGGACGTGATCAACCTCAATATCGCCGCCTCCTCCGCCAGCAAGGGCGAGTCGCTGCTGGACACCATCGACAACCTGTCGGCCATGCATGCCGACATGTTCGTGGTGCGCCACTCGCAGTCCGGCGCCCCCTACCTGATCGCCAAGCACCTGCACGACACCAAGCAGAACCACGTGCACGTGGTCAACGCCGGCGACGGCCGCCATGCGCACCCGACGCAGGGCTTGCTGGACATGTACACCATCCGCCACTACAAGAAGGACTTCACCAACCTGCGCGTGGCGATCGTGGGCGACATCCTGCACAGCCGCGTGGCCCGTTCCGACATCCATGCGCTGACCACCCTGGGCGTGCCCGAGATCCGCGCCATCGGCCCGCACACCCTGCTGCCGGGCGGACTGGAACAGATGGGCGTGCGCACCTTCACCAATATGGATGAAGGGCTCAAGGATGTGGACGTGATCATCATGCTGCGCCTGCAGAACGAGCGCATGAGCGGG
Source organism: uncultured Oxalobacteraceae bacterium (assembly GCA_965650885.1). Classification (GTDB taxonomy): domain Bacteria; phylum Pseudomonadota; class Gammaproteobacteria; order Burkholderiales; family Burkholderiaceae_D; genus Rugamonas. The sequence goes on along the minus strand of CBFGQI010000016.1, from coordinate 57,085 downwards.
GCGCTGCTGCCGTCCGCCGGCGAATACTTCCGCGCCTACGGCCTGACGCCCGAGCGTCTGGCGCTGGCCAAACCGGACGCCATCGTGATGCACCCGGGCCCGATGAACCGTGGCGTGGAGATCGATTCGGCCGTGGCCGACGGCCCGCAGGCGGTGATCCTGTCCCAGGTCACTTTCGGCATCGCAGTCCGCATGGCGGTTATGAGCATCCTGGCAGGCACGCAAGCATAAACATGAACGTACACATCAAGAACGGCCGACTGATCGATCCGGCCAACAAGATCGATTCCAAGCAAGACCTCTACATCGTGGACGGCAAGGTTGCCGCCATCGGCAGCGCGCCGGCCGGCTTCGTGGCCGGGCGCACCATCGATGCTTCCGGCAAGGTGGTGGCGCCGGGCCTGGTCGACCTGTCGGCGCGCCTGCGCGAGCCGGGCTTCGAATACAAGGCCACGCTGAAATCGGAAATGCAGGCGGCGGTGCAGGGCGGCGTGACTTCCCTGGTCTGCCCGCCCGATACCGATCCGGTGCTCGACGAGCCGGGCCTGGTGGAAATGCTGAAGCACCGCGCGCGCGGCCTGAACCAGGCCCACGTGCACCCGCTCGGCGCATTGACCCACGGCCTGAAAGGCGAGGCGCTGACCGAAATGGCCGAACTGACCGGCGCCGGCTGCATCGGTTTTTCGCAGGCCGAGACGCCGATCAGGGACACCACCGTGCTGCAGCGTGCCATGCAGTACGCCGCCACCTTCGGCTACACCATCTGGCTGCGCCCGCAGGACGCCTATATCGGCCGCGGCGGCGTGGCCCACAGCGGCCCGCTGGCTTCACGCCTGGGCTTGTCCGGCGTGCCGGTGATGGCCGAAACCATCGCCCTGCATACGATCTTCGAGCTGATGCGCTCGACCGGCGCCAAGGTCCACCTGTGCCGCATGTCGTCCGCCGCCGGCCTGGAGCTGGTGCGCGCCGCCAAGGCCGAAGGCTTGCCGATCACTTGCGACGTGGGCGTGCACCATGTGCACCTGACCGACGCCGACATCAATTTCTTCGATTCCAATGCGCGCCTCGACCCGCCATTCCGCAGCCAGCGCGACCGCGAGGCGATCCGCGCCGGCCTGCTGGACGGGACCATCGACGCCATGTGTTCCGACCACACGCCTTGCGACGACGATGAAAAGCTGCTGCCGTTCGGCGAAGCGTCGCCCGGCGCCACCGGCCTGGAACTGCTGCTGTCGCTGGCGCTGAAATGGGCTGACGATTACGCGACGCCGCAGGTGAAGGACGATGCGCTGGCGCGTGCCGTGGCCCGGGTGACCTGCGATGCCGCGCGCGTGGCAGGCCTGGCGCAAGCTGGCCAGCTGGGCGTGGGCAGCGTGGCCGACGTGGTGGTGTTCGACCCGGCCGCGCGCTGGACCGTGACCGGCGCGGCACTGGCCAGCCAGGGCAAGCACACGCCATTCCTCGGTTACGAGCTGGCAGGGCAGGTTGAAGCCACCGTCGTGGCAGGACATGTGGCGTATGAGCGCAACGCCAGCTAGTCCGCCGGCAAGGCGCAACCTCGATTGGCGCCTGGTGCTGCGCATCGGCCGCATGGCGCTGCACCTGATGGACGGCATTACCACATGCGCCTTCGTGTTTCCTTTCATCGGGACGGAAAAGCGCAACAGGCATATCCGCAACTGGTCGCGCAAGCTGCTGGCGATCTGCAACGTCAGCGTGCAGATGGTACCGGGCAGCGCAGTGCCGCTGGGGCAGGGCATGATCGTGTGCAACCACATTTCGTGGCTGGACATCTTCGTCATCAATGCCCAGTACCCGTGCCGTTTCGTGGCCAAGGCCGAGATCCGCGATTGGCCGCTGGCCGGCTGGCTGGTGGCGCAGGCCGGCACGGTGTTCATTGCGCGCGGCAACAAGCGCGAATTGCGCAATATCTTCAAGGGCCTGGTGCATGCCCTGCAGGACGGCCAGCGCGTGGCCTTCTTCCCGGAAGGCACCACGGCGCCGCAAGGCACGCTGCTGCCGTTCCACGCCAACCTGTTCGAGGCGGCGGTGGACGGCAAGGTGCTGGTGCAGCCGTTCGCGCTGTCCTACGTGGACGGGGCCGGCCAGCCGCATCCGTCCGTCGACTTCATCGGCGACATGACTTTCGTGCAGAGCGTTGTTAATATCCTTGACGGCAAACCGGTACGCGCGCGCTTGCACGTGCTGGAAGCGATGCCGGGCGAAGGGGCGCATCGCCGCGAACTGGCCGAAGCGGCGCACCATGCCATCGGCCAGGCGCTGGGCATTGTCCCGGAGACGGAAACTTTACAGGAGCATTCAGCATGACCAGGAGTTGTGTGCTGGCGGCCTGCCTGCTGTTGGCGGCTTGCGGCGGCGATACCTTCACCAGCGCCAAGACGCTGCGCACGCAGGCGACGGACAGCCTGGCGCAGAAGAACTATGGCATCGCGGCCGAGAAAGCACACGCCGCCACGCTGAAGTCGCCGAAAGATGCGGAATCGTATTTCCTGCTGGCCCAGGCCCAGGCGCAGCTGGGACGCAAGAACGCTGCCATGGCGTCGCTGGAGACGGCGATCGTCAACGGCTTCACGGACGAGGAAGCCATCAAGGGCAGCGTCAACCTGGAACCGCTGCGCAAGGCTGAGGCTTACCGTGAATTGATGGCGGCCACCTTCCCGGCCGCCGCGACGGACGGCACGCCAGCCGCCACCGACGCCGCCGCGGCCGAAGCCGGCGCCGCGCAGGCCAGGCCGGAAGGGCAGGCGCAAGGCCCGGCCGGCGGCGTGCCCGAGGCCGCGCCCAAGCGCTAAACCGTCCGGTATTCCGGGCAATCCACCTGCAGCAGGCTGCGGTCATCGAGGCAGACGGCCGACAGCTTGCCGCCCCACACGCAGCCGCTGTCGAGCGCGATCAGGCGCGGCATGATCTTCAAGCCCAGGGCCGACCAGTGCCCGAACACCACGGTGGTATCGCTGGTGCGGCGGCCCGGCACCTCGAACCAGGGCATCAGCCCGGTGGCGGGGTCGGCTTGCGCCGATTCCTTCATCTTGAAATCCATCACGCCTTCGGTGCTGCAGAAGCGCATGCGCGTCAGTGCATTGACGATGCAGCGCAGGCGCGCCGTGCCGGTGAGCGCATCGTCCCAGCGGTCCGGCTGGTTGCCGTACATATCGCGCAGGAAATCGATCCAGTGTTCGCCGCGCAGCGCCGCCTCCACTTCGCCGGCCAGCGCCATGGTTTGCTGCGCAGTCCATTGCGGCAGCACGCCGCCATGCACCAGCAAGTGGTCGTGGCGCAGGATCGCCATCGGGCGCAGGCGCAGCCAGTGCAGCAGTGCGTCACGGTCAGCCGCCGCCAGGATATGCTCGATGGTGTCGGAACTCGATTCGGGGCGGATGCCGTTGGCGACCGCCAGCAGATGCAGATCATGGTTGCCCAGCACGGCGTCGATGCGGCCGTCGCTGCCCTGGCTCAATGCCTGCACATAGCGCAGGGTGGAGAGGGAGTCGGGGCCGCGGTTGATCAAGTCGCCGCAAAACAGGATGGCGGGCGGCTGGTTCCCGGCAGCATGTTCTGTTTCAAGGATTTTTTCGACCAGGGCCACCGTTTCGCCATGGCAGCCCTGCAGGTCGCCCACTACGTATGTCTTCATTTGTAAATTTCTAATACAATCACATGTCATTTATACACTAGGATAACGCATGATCTTCGTCACTGGCGGCGCTGGTTTCATCGGCTCCAATTTCGTGCTGGACTGGCTGGCGCAATCGGACGAGCCGGTCCTGAACTTCGACAAGCTGACTTACGCCGGCAACCTGCAGAACCTGGCCTCGCTGCAAGGCGATGCGCGCCATACCTTTGTGCGCGGCGATATCTGCGACAAGGAGCTGGTGCTGTCCCTGTTCCGGCAGCACAAGCCGCGTGCCGTATTGCACTTCGCGGCCGAATCGCATGTGGACCGTTCGATCCACGGCCCGGCAGAATTCATCCAGACCAATATCAATGGTACGTTCAGCCTGCTGGAAGCGGCGCGCGCGTATTGGAGCGATTTGCCGGAAGGCGAACAGGCCGCCTTCCGCTTCCTGCACGTGTCGACCGATGAAGTGTATGGCACGCTCGGCCCGGACGATGCGCCGTTCAGCGAGACCACGCCTTATGCGCCGAACAGCCCCTACAGCGCGTCGAAAGCCGCTTCCGACCACCTGGTGCGTTCCTACCACCACACTTACGGATTGCCGACCCTGACCACCAATTGCTCGAACAATTACGGGCCTTACCATTTCCCGGAAAAACTGATCCCGCTGATGATCGCCAACGCGCAGGCCGGCAAGGCGCTGCCGATCTATGGCGACGGCCAGCAGATCCGCGACTGGCTGTACGTCAGCGACCATTGCGCGGCCATCCGTCGCGTGCTGGCCGATGGCCGCCTGGGCGAAACCTACAATGTGGGTGGCTGGAACGAAAAGGCCAACCTGGAGGTGGTACACACGCTGTGCGACATGCTCGACGCGCTCAAGCCCAAGGCCGACGGCGGCAGTTACCGCAGCCAGATCACCTATGTGAAGGACCGCCCGGGCCACGACCGGCGCTACGCCATCGACGCGCGCAAGCTGGAACGCGAGCTGGGATGGAAGCCGGCGGAAACCTTCGAGACCGGCATCCGCAAGACGGTGCAGTGGTACCTGGATCACCCGCAATGGGTGGCCGACGTGCAGTCGGGCGCCTACGCCAAATGGGTCGAGACCAACTACAACGACAGGGGATAATGATGGATCCAATCAGCGACCGCAAAGGCATCATCCTGGCCGGCGGCTCCGGCACGCGCCTGTACCCGATCACCAAGGCGGTATCGAAGCAATTGCTGCCGATCCACGACAAGCCGATGATCTACCATCCGCTGACGGTGCTGATGCTGGCCGGCATGCGCGACATCCTGATCATCTCGACCCCGCAAGACACCCCGCGCTTCCAGGAGTTGCTGGGCGACGGCAGCCAGTGGGGCATCAAGCTCAGTTACGCCGTGCAGCCTTCGCCGGACGGCCTGGCGCAAGCGTTCATCATCGGCAAGGAATTCGTCGGCGACAACCCGTCCGCGCTGATCTTGGGCGACAACATCTTTTACGGCAACGACCTCGATGCGATGTTGCGCAGCGCCGCTTCGCGCACCGAAGGGGCCACCGTGTTCGCTTACCACGTGACCGATCCCGAACGTTATGGCGTGGTGGAATTCGATGAGGAGCGCCGCGCCATCACCATCGAGGAAAAGCCGGCCCAGCCCAAATCGAACTATGCCGTGACCGGCCTGTACTTCTACGACAAAGGCGTGTGCGAAATCGCTGCCGGCATCAAGCCATCCGCGCGCGGCGAGCTGGAGATCACCGACGTCAACCGCGCCTACCTGGAAGCGGGCTCGCTGAAGGTCGAGCTGATGGGGCGCGGCATGGCCTGGCTCGATACCGGCACCCACGAATCCCTGCTCGACGCCTCGCAGTTCATTGCCACCATCGAACGCCGGCAAGGCTTGAAGGTGGCCTGCCCGGAAGAAATCGCTTACCGCAAAGGCTATATCGATGCCGCCCAGCTGCGCCAGCTGGCCGACCCGCTGAAAAAGAACGGCTACGGCCAATACCTGCTGCGCATCCTTGAAGATAAGGTCATCAACCGATGAAAGTCATCCCAACACCCATCGAAGGCTTGCTGGTGATCGAACCGAACGTGTTCGGCGACGACCGCGGCTTTTTCTACGAGAGTTTCAATGCCCGCCGTTTCGAAGACTTGACCGGTGTGCGCACCGATTTCGTGCAGGACAACCATTCGCGCTCGTCGAAGGGCGTGCTGCGCGGCCTGCATTACCAGGTCGAGCAGGCGCAGGGCAAGCTGGTGCGCGTCACCACCGGCGCCGTGTTCGACGTGGCGGTGGACTTGCGCAAGTCCTCGCCCACCTTCGGCCAATGGTATGGCCTGGAACTGTCGGCCGAGAACAAGCGGCAGTTGTGGATCCCGGCCGGCTTCGGCCACGGCTTCGTGGTCACCAGCGAGGTGGCCGAATTCCTGTACAAGACCACCGATTATTATGCCCCGGCCCATGAGCGCTGCGTGATCTGGAACGACCCGGCGATCGGCATCGACTGGCCGCTGGAAGGCGAGCCGCTGTTGTCGGCCAAGGACAGGGCCGGCTTGCCGCTGTCCGGGGCGGAAGTGTTCCCATGAAGATCCTGCTGACGGGAACCAACGGCCAGGTCGGCTACGAGCTGGAACGCAGCCTGCAGGGGCTGGGCCAGGTGGTGGCGCTGGACCGCAGCCGCATGGCGCTGGACAACCTCGACCAGGTGCGCAGCGTGATCCGCGAAGTGAAGCCGCAGCTGATCGTCAACCCGGCCGCCTATACCGCGGTGGACAAGGCGGAAAGCGAGCCGGAACTGGCTTACCGCATCAATGCCGAAGCGCCGGGCGTGATGGCGGAGGAGGCGAAACGCCTGGGCGCTGCGCTGGTGCATTATTCGACCGACTATGTGTTCCCGGGCGACCAGCCCGGCGCCCGCCGCGAAGGCGATGCCACCGGGCCGGCCAACGTCTACGGCGCCAGCAAGCTGGCCGGCGAACAAGCCATCGCGGCGGCCGGCGTGCCGCACCTGATTTTCCGCACCAGCTGGGTGTATGGCATGCGCGGCAAGAACTTCCTGCTGACCATGCTGCGCCTGGCGCGCGAGCGCGAGGAATTGCGCATCGTCGACGACCAGCATGGCGCGCCCACCTGGAGCCGCACCATCGCCGACACCACGGCCCTGGTGCTGGCCCAGTCGCGCGGCCGGGGCGACGGCTGGTGGCAGGACCATGGCGGCATTTACCACCTGGGCAGCCAAGGCGAAACCACCTGGTATGGTTTCACCCAGGCCATCCTGGAGCAGGCGGGCATCGCGTGCCGCCTGGTGCCGATCACCACGGCCGACTACCCGCTGCCGGCCAAACGGCCGCCATTCTCGGTGCTTGACTCGGGTAAGTTGATGGCGCGCTTCTGCAACTTGCCGTCCTGGCAGGATGCCCTTCGGCTGTGCCTGGCATCTTAAAGGTATCAATTGGTAAGTAATTGCCGGGGGCGCAACGCCCTCGGCTAGAATTTCCCGTCGGCCTGCATGAATCCGGTACAATCGCCGGTTAGCGTGCTGGCAATCTTTCTTGCTGTGCCGCGAAGATCGGGCGGCTGGCTCCCCATTATTGATAAGAACTAATGTTTTCCTTCCTCGTGAGCTTTGTCGCGTCTGCACTGTTGACCCTGTGGGTCATCAAGGAAGTGCGGCTGCATGGCCCGGCGCTGGACACCGATTTCAACGGCGTGCAGAAAGTGCACGTCCATGACGTGGCCCGCATCGGCGGCCTGTCGATTTTCCTGGCGGTGGCGCTGAGCGCCTGTATTTCAGTGTGGCGCGTGCCGGCCATGACCAGCTGGATGCTGTCGCTGATGGTGTGCGCCATGTTCGCCTTCATTGGCGGCATCGTGGAAGACTATACCGGCAAGGTCAGCGCGCTGCGGCGCCTGCTGCTGACCATGTTTGCCGCCTTGCTCGGCTATTTCCTGCTCGATGCCCGCATCGACCGCATCGATTGGGTGGTGTCGGCTTTGCCGCTGCCTTATCTCTGGCTGACACTGCCGCTGACCGTGCTGGCGGTGGCCGGTATTGCCAATGCCATCAATATTATCGACGGCTTCAACGGCCTGGCCAGTGTGGTCACGATTTGCATGCTGCTGTCGCTCGGTTATGTCGCGCTGCAAGTGAACGACATGTTCGTGCTGGTGGCAGCCTTGATGGTGGCCGGCGCCACGGCCGGTTTCCTGATCTGGAATTATCCGGTCGGCCTGATTTTCCTGGGCGATGGCGGGGCCTACTTTATCGGCTTTATGCTGGGCGAATTGGCGCTGCTGCTGGTGATGCGCAATCCGCAAGTTTCTACCTGGTATGCGGTATTGCTTTTAATATATCCCGCATTTGAAACCCTGTTCAGCGTTTATCGGCGCCTGTTTATCCGCGGGAAATCGCCGGCCATGCCGGATGGCATCCATTTGCACAGCCTGATTTTCCGCCGCGTGGTGCAATGGGCGGTGGGCCGCAAGGATGCGCGGGCCCTGGTGCGGCGCAATTCCCTGACTTCGCCTTACCTGTGGATGTTTTCGCTGATGGCGGTAATTCCCGCCACGGTGTTCTGGCGTTATACCTGGGTATTGATGCTGTTCTGCCTGTTATTTATTGCAAGTTATGTCTGGCTTTATGTGCGTATTGTCCGATTTAAAGCGCCGCGCTGGATGATTCGACACAAGAAAATCCGTTGACACATTTTCGTGTATATTCCCATGCAGCGAACCCTATAAAGGACAGGAATATGGATTTGTCGAATTTGTCGTCCCCTGAATTGCGCGGCCTGCAGGAGCAGATCAAGCGCGAATTAAAGCAGCGCGAAGGCCGGGATAAGCAAAAGGCGCGCGAGCAGATTTTCACCATTGCCCAGCAAGTCGGTGTGCCACTGAAGGAGTTGCTGATCGGTTTCCCCGGTACCCGCAACAAGGGCGGCAAGGTCGAGGCCCGCTACCGCAATCCGGCCAATCCCGCCGAACAGTGGACCGGCCGCGGCCGCCAGCCGAAATGGGTCAAGGATTGGGTCGACGCCGGCAACTCCATGGATGAGCTGCGCATCTGACCTGTCTTATTTTTAACTTACGAATCAGTCTTTTATGGTTGCCCTCTCCAAATCCATTTTCAAAGCTTACGATATCCGCGGCATCATCGGCAAAACGCTGGATGCCGGCGTGGCGCGCTCGATCGGCCATGCGTTTGGCCTGGCCGCTGCCGCCAAGGGAGAGCGCAGCGTCGTGATCGGCCGCGATGGCCGCCTGTCCGGCCCGGAATTGATTGCCGCCCTGGCGCAGGGCTTGCAGGCTGCCGGCGTGGACGTGATCGACCTGGGCGTGGTGGCCACACCGATGGTGTATTTCGGCACCCAGGTGCTGGATTCCCGCTCCGGCATCATGGTCACCGGCAGCCATAACCCGCCGGACTACAACGGCTTCAAGATGGTGCTGAAAGGGGAAGCGATCCACGGCGCGGCCATCACCGGCCTGTACGACGCCATCGCCGCCGGCCTGCAGCCCGCCGCCACGCCCGGCAAATACGGCACGCACGATATCCGCGCGCAATACCTGCAGCGCATCGTCGGCGACGTGAAGATCGCGCGCCCGATCAAGATTGCGGTCGATTGCGGCAACGGCGTTGCCGGCGCCTTCGCCGGCGAGCTGTATCGCGGCATGGGCTGCGAAGTGATCGAACTGTTCTGCGAAGTGGATGGCACCTTCCCCAACCACCATCCGGACCCGGCCCATCCTGAAAACCTGCAAGACCTGATCCGCTGCCTGCAGCAGACCGATGCCGAAATCGGCCTGGCCTTCGACGGCGACGGCGACCGCCTGGGCATCGTCACCAAGGATGGCCAGATCATCTTCCCCGACCGCCAGATGATGCTGTTCGCGGAAGACGTGCTGTCGCGTAATCCGGGCGCGGAAATCCTGTACGACGTGAAGTGCACGCGCCACCTGGCGCCTTACATCGAACAGGCCGGCGGCAGGCCACTGATGTACAAGACCGGCCACTCGCTGGTGAAGGCCAAGCTGAAGGAAACCGGCGCCCCGCTGGGCGGCGAAATGAGCGGCCACATCTTCTTCAAGGACCGCTGGTACGGTTTCGACGATGGCCTGTACGCCGGCGCGCGCATGCTGGAAATCCTGACCAGGCATGCCGATCCTTCGGCCTTGCTCAACGCGCTGCCGAAATCGGACAGCACGCCCGAACTGCACCTGCACCTGAACGAAGGCGAGAACTTCTCGCTGATGGCCAAGCTGGTGGCAGAGGCCCGCTTCCCGGGCAATGAGCGCATCATCGACATCGACGGCTTGCGCGTGGAATACGCCGACGGCTTCGGCCTGGCGCGTTCCTCCAACACCACGCCGGTGATCGTGATGCGTTTCGAGGCGGAGACCCCGGCCGCGCTGGCGCGCATCCAGGGCCAGTTCCGCGACGTGATCCTGGCGGCCAAGCCTGACGCACACCTGCCGTTCTGAATGAATATCCTTCTGGTGCGCGTCTCCTCGCTGGGAGACGTGCTGCACAATATGCCCATCGTGGCCGATATCAAGCGCCATTTCCCCGACGCGAATATCGACTGGGTGGTGGAAGAGGGCTACGTCAGCCTGGTGCGCTTGAACCCGATGGTGCGCAATATCCTGCCCTGGGGCTTGCGCCGCTGGCGCAAGAGCCTGGGCAGGAAGGAAACGCGGGCCGAGATCGGCGCCTTCTTCCGCAAGCTGCGCGAAGTGCAGTACGACTATGTGTTCGACACCCAGGGCTTGCTGAAGACCGGCATCATCATGGGCGCCGCGCGCGGCAAGCACAAGGTCGGCCTGGCCAACGGCAGCGAAGGTTCCGGTTACGAAGGCATTTCCCGCATCTTCCACACCAGGAGCATTGCGCTCGACCCGCGCACCCATGCGGTGGCGCGCGGCCGCATGGTGGTGGGCGCGGCGCTGGGTTTCAGCGTCGATGTGCCGGCCGACTTCGGGCTGCCGGAAGTGCCGGCCGGCGAACCGCGCCCGGACTGGATGGGCGAAGCGCCGTATGCCGTGTTCTTCCACGGCACGGCGCGCGATGCCAAGAAATGGGCGCCGGCCAACTGGATCGAGCTGGGCAAGGCACTGGCGCCGATGCCGGTACTGCTGCCCTGGGGTTCGGACAAGGAAAAGGCGGAAGCCGAAGCGCTGGCCGCCGCCATCCCGCATGGGCGGGTGCTGCCGAAACTGTCGATGGCCGACGCCGTCATGCTGGCGCGCCGCGCCGACCTGGCGGTGGGCGTGGACACCGGCCTGACCCATATCGCGGCAGCCTTTTCGCGCCCGGTGGTGGAAATCTATGCCGATTCGCCGCGCTGGAAGACCGAAGGCAACTGGTCGCCGCGCATCATCAACCTGGGCGACCGCGGTGCGCCGCCCGGCGTGCCCGAAGTGCTGGCCGCGGCCCGGAGCCTGCTCTGAGCATGCGTATCGTCTACACATTCGCATGGTGGCTGGCCTTGCCGCTGGTGCTGTGCCGCCTGTGGTGGCGTGGCCGCAAGGAGCCGGGCTACCGCCAGCACTGGGGCGAACGGCTGGGCTTTTACGGCAGGCGCGCCGCCAACGACGAACCATCCACCATCTGGGTGCATGCGGTCTCGGTGGGCGAGACGCGCGCCGCCGAGCCGCTGGTCGACGCCTTGCTGAAGCAATGCCCGCAGTCGCGCATCGTGCTGACCTGCATGACGCCGACCGGCCGCGCCACCGGCAAGAGCCTGTTCAGCAAGCACGGCGCTCGCGTGGTGCAATCCTACCTGCCTTACGACATCCCACTGCTGGTGGCGCGCTTCATCCGCCACTTCGAGCCGCGCACCTGCATCCTGATGGAGACGGAAGTGTGGCCGAACCTGATCCTGCAATGCCAGCGCGACGAGGTGCCGGTGGTATTGGCCAATGCGCGCCTGAGCGAACGCTCGCTGGGCAAGGCACTGCGCCTTGGCAAGATGATACGCGACGCGGCGCGCGGCATTACCCTGGTGGCGGCGCAGACGGAAGCTGACGCACTGCGCATCCGTGAGCTGGGCGCGGCCAATGTCAGCGTAACCGGCAGCATCAAATTCGATGTGACGGTGCCGCAGGCAGCGCTGGCTTCCGGCGCGCATCTGCGCCGGCAATTCGGCCCGCGCCCGGTCTTCCTGTGCGCCAGCACGCGCGAAGGGGAAGAAGGCATGATCCTGGAAGCGTTCCGCGCCGCGCGCGCGGCGATGCCGGCCGACGTCCTGCTGCTGCTGGTACCGCGCCATCCGCAGCGCTTCGACGAAGTGGCGGCTATGGTGGCCGAACATGGCTTGTCGCTGCAGCGCCGCTCGGCGCTGGCGGCGCCCGGCGCCAGCGTCGCGCCGTCGACCGAGGTGGTGCTGGGCGATTCGATGGGCGAAATGTTCGCCTACTATGCGGCCTGCGATGTGGCATTCATCGGCGGCAGCCTGCAGCCGCTGGGCGGGCAGAACCTGATCGAGCCGGCGGCCCTGGGCAAGCCGGTGATCGTCGGCGAGCACACCTTCAATTTCGCGCAAGCCACGGAAGATTGCCTGCAGCAGGGCGGCGCGGTGCGCGTGCACAGCAGCGATGGCCTGATGCACCAGGCGGCGCGCCTGCTGGCCGATGAGCGGGCGCGTGCCGCCATGGGCGCCCATGCGCTGACCTTCGCCAATACCCACCGCGGCGCCACCGCGCGCACCATTGCGCTGCTGCCGGCGCCGGGCCGGCTGTGACGATTGCCATTACGTCGATCCAGCGCGACCGCAATCCCTGGATCGTCGAATGGCTGGCCTTCCACCTGCTGGCCGGCTTCGAGCATTTCTACCTGTATTGCCACAAGACCGGCGACGGCATGACGCAAACCCTGCAGCGGCTGGCGCGGCATTACCCCATCACCGTGTACGCGATCGATGGCGACGACCGCCCGCAGCTGGCGGCGTACCGCCATGCCATCGGCCAGCACCTGGCAGGCGTGGAATGGATGGCCTTTATCGATGGCGACGAATTCCTGTTCCCGACGGCGCAGCCGACCATGCGCTCGGCGCTGGCCGCATTTGCCGGCCAGCCGCTGTCGGCGCTGGGCGTGTATTGGCTGTGCTACGGCAGCAACGGCCACATACAGGAGCCGCAAGGCTTAATGCTGGAAAATTATCCGCGCCACAGCGCAGCGGAGTTCGGCCCGAACCGCCACATCAAGAGCATCCTGCGCGGCGGCCAGGCTGCTCATGATGTGGCGCCAGGGTGGTGCTCGCATTTCTTCCAGACCGGCGGCGGTACGCTCGACGAACTGTTGCGCCCCATCCCGGGGCCGATGCTGGAAGACCCGGCGCAGCAGCCTTCTTACCGGCACTTCCGCATCAACCACTACGTCACGCAAAGCCTCGACTACTTCCGCCGCAGCAAGCAGGGCATGGGGGCGGCCGACCGCGGGCCGGGCGTGGTGCGCCCCGACCACTGGTTCAGCGGCCATGACCGCAACGAGTGTGACGATGGTGTCGCCGCGCGTTTCCTGCCGGCGCTGCGCGCCAAGGTGCGTGAAATGGAACTGGCGCTGGCGCGCGAGCCGGGGCGGTCTTAAGCGAACAACGGCTGCAATTCGGCGGCGCGCTTGCGCAGCAGCTGTTTGGCTTCCTCGTATTGCGGATAGATGCGCCCCACGTGCGCCCAGAAGCGGGGACTGTGGTTCATCTCCAGGATGTGCGCCAGTTCATGCGCCACCACATAATCGACCAGCGGCAGCGAGAAGTGCATCAGCTTCCAGTTCAGGCGGATGGTGCGCTGCACGGTGCAGGAGCCCCAGCGCGTGTCGGCCGAGGATAGCGAGAAGCCGGCGTACTGCACGCCCAGGCGCGCGGCGTACAGGTCCAGGCGCTGCTGGAACAGGCCCTCCGCTTGCGCCTTGTACCAGTTCTTGACGCGTTCCTTGAGCAGTTGCTCGGTGGCGCCTTGCACCAGCCCCATCGACAATTCCATCGCCAACGGGTCGAATTCGGTGCGGTTGCGCGGCGCCTGGTACAGGCGCAGCGTGATTTCCCCGCCAAGATAAGGCAGCCGGGCGCCGTCGTCCCACACGATGGGCGGTTTTTCCAGCCGGGCGGCGCGCCGTTGGCGCCGTTCGTCCAGCTTGGTCAGGATCCAGTGCTGCTTGGCGCGGATGGCGTTGTCGATGTCGGCCAGCGAGCAGCGCTTGGGCGCGGTTACGTACAGGCCGGTATCGTCCACGGTAAAGCCGATCGAGTGGCGCGTGGAACGTTTCAGCACGTATTCGAGGATGTATTCGCCGACCAGCAGCTGGCGCTTGTCCTGGTCGCCGGTCAGCGGCGGGGCGGTCGGTTCGGGGCGGCGCAATTGCACCGGGGGGCGCAGCAGGTTCACTGCCGCGGGGGCGGGAACGGGAAATGGGGAGGAGGGCGCGGCCGCGGGCGGCGGCGCCTCCTGCTGCGCTTCAGCCTTTTCGGCTAGCCAGCGCTGTAGGCGTGGGGCGAAATGACGCGCATTTCTGATTCGATCCACTGTTCCACCTGCTCCATCAATTCGTCCGGCGTCTTACCATCCGGCGAAATCGGTTTGCCCACCGACACCGTGACGGTGCCCGGCTTCTTGATAAACGAATTCTTCGGCCAGCATTCGCCGGAATTCAGTGCGATCGGCACCACGGGGGTATTGGTTTCCACCGCCAGGCGCGTGCCGCCGCTCTTGTACTTGCCCTGCGAACCGACGCGCGTGCGCGTCCCTTCCGGGAACATGATAATCCATTGGCCGTCATTGAGTCGACGCCTGCCGTGCGCCACGACGGATTTGAATGCATTCTTGCCCTGTTTGCGGTCGATCGGGATCATGCGCAGCAGCGCGATGCCCCAGCCGAAGAAAGGGATGTACAAGATTTCTTTTTTAAATACAAACACCAGCGGGCGCGGCAGGTTCGCCAGCAGGAAGATGGTTTCCCATGCCGACTGGTGCTTGGACAGGATGATCGCCGGGCTGTCCGGGAAGTTTTCGTAGCCTTTGAACTGGTAGTGGATGCCGCAAATCCATTTGGCGCACCAGATGACGAAGACGTTCCAGCGCGACGTCACATAATACCGTTTGTTGTATGGCAGCGGCGCCGCCAGCATGCAGACCCCAGACCAGACGACGGTGGCAAGCACCATCAGCAACATGAACAGGGCGGAACGCAGGAACAGAACGATTTTACGCAACGACAGTCTCCATTTAATTTGCGGTATCAGTTTTCGGTCTTGAGGATATGGTCCACGGTGGCTGCCAGGTCGGGGAACACTTGCGTGCCGGGCGGCAGGCCGCCGGTGGCATTGGTCTTCTCGCCTTTGCCGGTCAACACCAGGTAGGGCACGCAGCCGCTGATGAAGCCTGCCTGCAGGTCGCGCAGCGAATCGCCCACGGTAGGCACGCCTTTCAGGCTGACTTCGAAGCGCTTCGAAATTTCCGAGAACATGCCAGGTTTTGGTTTGCGGCAGTCGCAGTTGTCGGCCGCCGCATGCGGGCAGAAGAAAATGGCGTCGATATCGGCGCCCACCTGCTGCGCCAGGCGGTGCATTTTCTGGTGGATCGCGTTCAGGGTGTTGATGTCGAAGTACTGGCGGGCGATGCCCGACTGGTTCGATGCGATCACCACGCGGTAGCCGGCCTGGTTCAGGCGGGCGATCGCCTCCAGCGAACCGGGGATGGGGATCCATTCGTCGGGGGACTTGATGAAGTCCGGCGAGTCGTGGTTGATGACCCCATCGCGGTCGAGGATGATCAGCTTGGTCGGCTGGAACTGTGGCATGTCAGGCGGCCAGCTTGGAGATGTCCGCCACGCGGTTCATCATGCCGTGCAAGGAGGACAGCAATGCCAGCCGGTTGTTGCGCAGGGCCAGGTCTTCCGCCATCACCATCACGTCGTTGAAGAAGGCGTCGACTTCCTCTTTCAGCTGCGCCAGGGTTTTCAGCGTGGCGGTGAAGTCGCCCTTGGCCCATGCGGCTTCGACTTCCGGCGCCACGCGGCCCATGGCGGCGTGCAGGGCCTTTTCCGCGGCGTCCTGCAGCAGTTCGGCGCGCACCGTGCCGGCTTGCGCCAGCGCTTCCTCGTTTTTCTTCAGGATGTTGGTGATGCGCTTGTTGGCGCCGGCCAGCGATACCGATTCCGGCAGGGCGGCGAAGGCTTGCACGGCTTCCAGGCGCTGCACGATGTCGTCCAGGCGGTCGGGATTCTGCGCCACCACGGCTTCGATTTCGTTCACGCTGAAGCCGCGTTCGCGCAGCATGCCGCGCAGGCGGTCCATCATGAAGGCGGTGACTTCGGCAGTCGGATCCTTGAAGTTCGGCACAGCCACGAATTGCGCGACCGCGTCGCCCAGCAGCGCGGAGATTGGCAGCGGCAGGCGTTTTTCCACCAGCATGCGCAGCACGCCCAGGGCGTGGCGGCGCAGCGCGAACGGGTCCTTGTCGCCGGTCGGCTGCAGGCCGATGGCCCAGATGCCGACCAGGGTTTCCACTTTGTCTGCCAGCGCCACGGCAGTGCCGGTGGCGGTGGAAGGCAGGTTGTCGCCGGCGAAGCGCGGCTGGTAGTGTTCGGAGGCGGCCAGTGCGACTTCCTCGTGCTCGCCATCGTGGCGGGCGTAGTAAGTGCCCATGATGCCTTGCAGCTCGGGGAATTCACCCACCATGTCGGTCAGCAGGTCAGCCTTGGACAGGCGCGCGGCGCGTTCGGCCAGCGCCTTGTCGCCGCCCAGGCGGCCGGCGATCGCGGCCGCCAGCGAGGTGACGCGCTCGGAGCGCTCGGCCTGGGTGCCCAGCTTGTTGTGGTAGACCACGTTCTTCAGCAGCGGCAGGCGCGATTCCAGCGACTTCTTCTTGTCCTGCTCGAAGAAGAACTTGGCGTCGGACAGGCGCGGACGCACCACGCGCTCATTGCCGCCGATGATGGCGGCCGGGGTGTCGGTCGCGATGTTCGACACGATCAGGAAGCGCGAACGCAGCTTGCCGTTGGCGTCGGTCAGGGCGAAATATTTCTGGTTGGTCTGCATGGTGAGGATCAGGCATTCCTGCGGCACGGCCAGGAATTCCTCCTCGAAATGGCACTCGTACACCACCGGCCATTCGACCAGGGAGGCGACTTCTTCCAGCAGCGCTTCGGGCATCAGCACCTGGTCGGCGCCGGCTTTCTGCAGAAGGGCAGCGCGGATCGCGTCTTTACGCGCGTCGAAGCCGGCCACGACCTTGCCTGCATCAGCCAGGGTGGCGGCGTAGGACGCTGCGTTTGCGATGGTCACTGCGCGCTGGCCTGGAGCGGTCAGGAAGCGGTGGCCTTCGGTCTTGTTCGATGCGGTCAATCCCAGCAGGGTCAGTGGCAGCACATCGGCGCCATGCAGGGCGATCAGCGCGTGGGCCGGGCGCACGAACTGCACGGTCTCGCCGTCCGGGCGCTGGTAGCTCATCACCTTGGGGATAGGCAGCTTGGCGATGGTTTCCTCCAGCGCGGCCTGGGCGCCCGCCTGCAGGGCGGAGCCGGCAGCCAGCTTGGTGTAGAAGAAGCTTTCAGCCTTGCCGTCCTGGGCGCGTTCCATGTCGGCCACAGCGATGTGGGCCAGGCCCATGGCGGCCAGCTTCTTGGTCAGCGGTGCGGTGGCGTTGCCGTCGGCGTCCAGTGCGATGGCAACCGGCAGGATCTTTTCGCGCACTTGCTTGTCGGGCGAGGTGGCGCGCACCTTGGTGATCGACACGGCCAGGCGGCGCGGGGTGGCGTAGGTGGTGGCGACGCTGTCCTCTTCCAGGAAGTCGCGCGATTTCAGGCCATTGACGATGCCGGCGGCGAAAGCGGCGCCCAGCTTGGACAGGGCTTTCGGCGGCAGTTCTTCGGTCAGCAGTTCGATGAGCAGGGTCTGATTCATGTTCGGTATTCTTTTATTTGGCGACCATCGGGAAGCCGAGGCGTTCGCGGGACTCGTAATAGGCCTGGGCGACCATGCGCGACAGGTTGCGCACGCGGCCGATATAGGCGGCGCGCTCGGTCACGGAAATGGCGCCGCGGGCGTCCAGCATATTGAAGCTGTGCGAAGCTTTCATGATCTGCTCGTAGGCCGGCAGGGTCAGTTGCAGTTCGATCAGGCGCTTGGCTTCCGACTCGTGGTTGGCGAATTGCGCGAACAGCAGTTCGGTGTTGGCGTGCTCGAAGTTGTAGGTCGACTGTTCCACTTCGTTCTGGTGGAACACGTCGCCGTACTTCAGCTGCTTCTTGACGCCACCTTCTTCCCATTCGGTCCACACCAGGTCGTAGACGTTTTCCACGCCCTGCAGGTACATGGCCAGGCGCTCGACGCCGTAGGTGATCTCGCCCAGCACCGGTTTGCAATCGAGGCCGCCCACTTGCTGGAAGTAGGTGAACTGGGTCACTTCCATGCCGTTCAGCCAGACTTCCCAGCCCAGGCCCCAGGCGCCCAGGGTCGGGCTTTCCCAGTCGTCTTCCACGAAACGCACGTCGTTCTGCTTCAAGTCCAGGCCCAGCGCTGCCAGGGAACCGAGGTACAGGTCCAGGATGTTTTCGGGTGCCGGCTTCAGCACCACCTGGTACTGGTAGTAATGCTGGAGGCGGTTCGGGTTTTCGCCATAGCGGCCATCTTTCGGGCGACGCGAGGGCTGGACGTAAGCGGCACGCCATGGCTCGGGCCCGATGGCGCGCAGGAAGGTGCCGGTATGGAAGGTGCCCGCGCCGACTTCCATGTCGTACGGCTGGAGCAATGCGCAGCCCTGCTTGTCCCAGTAGGATTGCAGGGTCAGGATAATTTGTTGAAATGTCAGCATCGTGGTCGTTTGGTGGCGCCCTGGGCGCGAGCGTTATCGGTTCGCTAAAACGGCTCATTTTAGCGGGTTTTGCCGCGAACCTGTAGAGTTTTGCCCGCCCCGCCGGCGGTTTGATCCAGATCAAAGCCCTTGTGCCCTGGCCGAACTGCCAACCCGGCAGCGCGTCAAAGCCGCATGAACTCCCCAAACGCTGACTACGATTCCGTCTGGAAGCAGGCGATCGAGCGCTATTGGTCTGATTTCACTGGCTTTTTCCTGAATGAAGCCTGGGAAAACCGGCCGGCGCCCGAAAACCTCGACCAGGAGCTCGCCAAGTGCACACGCGACGGGCGCCATGGCTCAGTGCGGCTCGACAAGTTGCTGCGCGCACCCGATGCGGACGGCCGGCCATGTCTTTGGCATATCGAAGTCCAGGTCGCCCGCCAAGCCAGCTTTGCCGAGCGCATGTACATTTGTCAGAGCCGTTTGTTCGACCATGCCCGGTTACCGATCCGCAGCATCGCCATCCTTGGCGATCCCGGCCCAACCTGGCGTCCCCGTCGATATGGCCTAGCCGCAGGCGGCACGCGTGTCTGTTTCGAATTCGAAACCATCAAGCTGCGCGATTTCGACGACCGTCTCGCCGAACTACTGCTCAGCGACAACGTGTTCGCTTGGCTGGTGGCGGCGCACTTGCTCACCTTGTGCACTCGCCGGGAACTTGTGAACAGAATGATTGTCAAAGACAGTTTGCTCAGGGGGCTCTATTCCTGTGGATGGGATAAACAGAAGTTTCTCGATATGTACGACTTGATCGATCGGATGATGAGCTTGCCAGAGCCGTTACAGCTTGCACTGGATGAACAACAAGCACTTTTGGCAGGGAGGTGTTCCATGGCTTGGGTAATGTTAATTGAACAACGCGCGGAAAAACGCGGACTCGCGAGAGGGCATGAGGCGGGGCTCCAAAAAGGATTGCAAGAGGGATTGCAAGAAGGGCTGCGAGAAGGATTGCAAGAAGGATTGCAAGAAGGATTGCAAGAAGGCCTGCAAAAAGGTTGGCAAAAGGGGTGTCAAGAAGGACGTCAAGAAGGACGTCAAGAAGGACGTCTGGAAGGACGTCTAGAGGGGCGCCTGGAAGCCCTGCGGCAAATGCTTACATCACAAATGACGATGCGATTTGGCGATCTGGATGAGAGCATCAAGCAGCGGATTGCCAAAGGAACGCCAGACGACCTGGAGCAATGGGCGCTGGCCGTGCTGAGGGCGAAGAAAGTCAACGAAATATTCGGGAGTACCAAATGACAAACGATACGGAGTTCACTAAGGGCAGAGTGGGCGAACTGGCGGAAAGTATTGGCCTGGTACCCGGTATGCAACCGGGACCCGATGAGGGCCGAAAAGTATGGCTCAAGCTTGGGAGCGAAATCGGGCGGCTCGAGGGGCTCTTCATTGGCAAACGTTCGGCACTGGAGTGCATCCTTGCTGCACGCTTTGAAGCGCCCGATGAAAGGATCAAGGAAAAGATCAAGGAAAAGATCGAGATGGCAACACTCAAGCAGTTGGATCACTGGATTCTGCTAGCTGCCACCGCCACCACCATTGGAGACGTATTCTTAGTTGCGGCGCGTACGCGACCACAGCCAGGCGGCGGCGATTGACAGCGCAGCAAGGGCCAGGAACAGCTTGTTCTGCAGCTTGATGTAGGGCGTGTCACCCGACATGCCTTGCACCGTCGCGCTCAGCACGCCGGCTTGGCGGTAGGGCAGGGCATGCACCACTTCGCCGCGCGGCGAGATCACGACGGTGGCCCCGGTATTGGTGGCGCTCAGCATCGGGCGGCCCGTTTCCAGCGCGCGCATCTGCGACATCTGCAAATGCTGCGGGATGGCGATCGATTCCCCATACCACGCCAGTTCGGACACGTTCAGCATCATCGTGGCGCCGGTCAGCGCAATCTGTTCGGCAATCTCTTCGCCGAACACATTCTCATAGCAGATGTTCGGCAGCACCTTCTGGTCCTTCACCGGGAACGGTGCCTGGACGGCGGCGCCGCGGGTCTGGTCGCCCAGGGGGATTTGCATCAGGTTGGTGAACCAGCGGAAGCCGGTCGGGATGAATTCGCCGAACGGCACCAGATGGTGCTTGTCGTAGCGGTAAGTGCTGGCCGCCCGCGAGGGCGGCAAGCCCATCACGCTGTTCGAATATTCCGTGCCGTTGGTCAGCGGGATGCCCAGCACCACATGGCTGCCGCTGCGCCGTGCGAACTGGCCGTAGGCATCCAGGTAGCCGGTCGGCAGCTGCGACGGGAACAGCGGCACGCCCGTTTCGGGAATGGCGATCAGGTCGGCCGGGGCGGCTGTCACCACTTGCTGGTACATGCGCAGGGTATCGCCGATATGCTGGATATCGAACTTGTTCTCCAACGCGACATTGCCCTGCACCAGGCGCACCGACAATGGTTGGCCAGCCGGCGCGGTCCACTCGACGCGGCCCAGCGCAAAGCCGCCGGCCCAGATGGCGGCGACGATGGCGATCGCCTTGTAGCGGAAGGGGTGCATCAGCAGCGGCAGCGCGCCTGCCGTGACCGCCGCCAGCCAGCTGATGCCGTACACGCCCAGCAGCGGCGCATAGCCTGCCAGCGGCGAAGTATTGTGCGCATAGCCCGCCGTGACCCAGGGGAAACCGGTGAACAGCCAGCCGCGCAGCAATTCGAACAACGCCCAGCAAGCCGGCAAGACCAGCAAGGTGGCGGCCGGCAGCGGTAGCGGCCAGCGCTTGCGCAGCCAGGCCGTGGCGGCGGTGGCGCCGGCCGCGTACAAGGCCATGGCCGCCGCCAGCAGGGCGATCGAGATGGCGGCAAGAGGCGCGGGCATGCCGCCGAAGCGGTGGATCGCAATGTACAGCCAGTGGAAGCCGGCCAGGCACCAGCCGAAGCCGAAGGCCCACCCCACCAGCGCCGCGGCGCGCACGCCATCGGCGCGCAAGGCCTGGTAGGCCAGCAGGGCCAGCGCCAGGATCTGCAAGGGCCACCAGCCGAACGGGGCGAAAGCGAACACGCCTGCCGCGCCGGCGACGGCCGCAATCAGCATGCGGCTACGGGTGGAACGCGGCGCAGCCGCCGGCTCGCCTGGCTGGGCTTTGCGCCAGCGCATCAGTCCTGCTCGTCCACGGAAGCCGGCAGTTTTTCCACCGTCAGCACATGGACCTGGCGCGCATCGGCGCGCAGGACTTCAAAGCGCAGGTTTTCGATGTCGAAGGTGTCGCCCTTATGCGGCATGCGGCCCAGATGCTTGGCCACCAAGCCGCCGATGGTGTCGACATCCTCGTCGACCAGATCGGCGTCCAGCTCTTCGTTGAACTGTTCGAGCTCGGTTAGCGCCTTGATGCGCCAGCGCGGGCCCAACTTGCCTTCCTTGATCGACAGGATGTTGTCCTCTTCTTCGTCGAAGTCGTATTCATCCTCGATGTCGCCGACGATCTGTTCCAGCACGTCCTCGATGGTGATCAGGCCGGCCACGCCGGAGTATTCGTCGACCACGATCGCCATGTGGTTATGGTTGGCGCGGAAGTCGCGCAGCAGGACGTTCAGCCGTTTCGATTCCGGGATGAAGATTGCCGGGCGCAGCATGTCGCGCACGTCGAACGATTCTTCCGCGTAGTAACGCAGCAAGTCCTTGGCCAGCAGGATGCCGACCACCTTGTCGCGCTCACCGTCGATGGCCGGGAAACGCGAGTGGGCCGTTTCCAGCACCAGCGGGATCCATTCCTCGATCGGTTTGGTAATGTCGATGACATCCATCTGCGAGCGCGGCACCATGATGTCGCGCGCCGACAGGTCCGACACCTGGAACACGCCTTCGATCATCGACAGCGCATCGGCGTCGATCAGGTTGCGTTCATGGGCGTCGTGCAGGACTTCAAGCAGCTCGGAGCGGCTCTCGGGCTCAGGGGAAATCAGGGCGGTGAGTCGCTCGAACAGCGACCGGTGTGGTTTAGCGTCATTCCTGACGCTACTAGAGTGCTCTTGCATAATTGGCATTAAAGCCGTTGTTCCGAAGTGCTATAGCATACACTAAACCGCCCAGTCCCGGCCGAAATTATCAAATTGGAAACCTCATGCAGATCAGTGCAGTCACCTATGGATCCGACCAATGCGGCCTCGTGTGCGGTTATTTGTTTGGACGCGGCCCGCAGCCGGTACCGATCGAAGCCTCCGAGGCCGAACAATGGCTGCGTGAATCCGATAGCCCTGCCGGCGAATTCCTCTGGCTGCATTTCAACCTTGCCAACACCGCCAGCGAAAAATGGATGCGCGAACATGCCACGCTGGCCAATGAATATTACGACAGCCTGCATGAAGAAGGCGCGCGCTCGACCCGCATCGAACAGGCGGACGACACCCTGGTCGCAGTGGTCAACGATGTGCTGCGCGACTTCAGCTTCGAGCCCTCGGATATTTCCAGCGTTTGTTTGAGCGTCGAGCGGCGCCTGGTGGTCAGTGCGCGCCGCAAGCCTTTGCAGGCGGTGGAGCGGCTGCGCCAGGCGGTGCGCGGCGGCGAAAACCTGGCGTCCAGCGTGGTGCTGCTGACGCACCTGCTGCGCGACCAGGCCGACGTGCTGACCCGTATCGTGCGCGATGCCACCGCCAAGGTGGACCGCATCGAGGACAACCTCCTGTCGGGCAAGCTGAAATTCAAGCGCGCCGACCTGGGCGCGCTGCGCCGGGTGCTGGTGCGCCTGCAACGGCTGCTGGCGCCGGAGCCGGCAGCGCTGTTCCGCCTGCTGCAGCGGCCGCCATCCTGGGCCAGCGAAGCTGACCGCCAGGAGTTGCGCGAGTCGACCGAGGAGTTTGCCGTCGTGCTGAACGATATGGCGGCGCTGCAGGAGCGCATCAAATTGCTGCAGGAAGAGATTGCGGCCCTGGTCAACGAAGCCAATAACCGCAGCCTGTATGTGCTGACCATCGTGACCGTGCTGGCGCTGCCGATCAATATCATTGCCGGCTTGCTGGGCATGAATGTGGGCGGCATCCCGCTGGCCGACGACCGGGCTGGATTCTGGGTGATCGCCGGCATTGTGGCGCTGTTCACGATCGTCGCCGGCGCCTGGCTGTTCCGCCAACGGCGGGACTAGCCGTCCGGACGGGTCATGCCGCGTTCAATGAGCCATTGCGTGAAGAGGCCGGCGCGTGCGGAGGCGCGCTGGCGTCCCACGGCAAAGGAATACGATCCGGTCTCGATACTGGCCGGCACGATGCGCCGCAGTGCGCCGCTATCGATCATCGGCGCCACAAAGGGCTGCGGCACCACCAGCACGCCCAAGCCCTGAAGCGCCGCCTGGATCGCCAGGACGGTATTGTCCAGCTCCAGGGTTGGCGCCAGCGCCCTGGCGGGCAGGCCGAATGCCCGGCCCCAGCCTGGCCACAGGTCGGGCCTGGAGCGCATGCCGATGCGTGGCGCGGCGGCCAGGCCGGGCCCGCCGGCGGGGGCCGCGGGCAATGTGGCTGCGACGGCGGGACTTGCAACCAGCACGCAGCGCTCAGGCATGAATGGCTGCGACGCGAGCCCGCGAAATTCCGCCGGGTCGCGCCGCAGGAAGACATCGACCGGCGCGCAAGGATTGATCTCGCCATCGCCCGTCCGCACATCCACGTGGAGCTGCGGATAGCGCCGGCGGAAGTCCGGCAATTGCGGGATCAGCCAATGCATGGCCAGCGTCACGCTGGTATCGACCAGGATCGTCAATCGGCCACCCGCACCGCCGGCAGGCTCCAGCAGGTCGACGATGGCAGCCAGCTTGCCTGCGGCCTGTTCGTGCAATTGCCGGCCGGCGGCGGTCAAGGCTGCCGCATTGCCGGCCGCCCTGTCGAACAAGACTTGCTTGAGATGGTCCTCCAGCGCCTGGACCTGGCGGCTGACGGCACCTGGGGTCAGGTGCAGCGCTTGCGCCGCCTGGCGGAATCCGCCTTCGCGGACGACGGCGCAGAAGACATGAAGCGCGTGCAGCGGCGGGCGGACGGTCATCGATAACTCGGCGTTGGTAGTGTTGAATAATACTCAACACATCATACCAAGAACTCGTTTGCTTGCCAGCTGCGCGATCGCGCACACTGCGGGCATGAACCCTACTTACTGGATCTTTCTCGCAATGGCGGTCGCCACCGTGTCCAGTCCCGGCCCCGGCGTGCTGATGACCTTGGACAATGCGATCGCCAAGGGCTGGCGCGCCGCCATGCATGGGGTGCTGGGCCTGGCGATCGGGGCAGCGCTGATGGCGGCATTATCCTCGGCCGGCATCGGACTGCTGATCCGCTCTTCGCCCCAGCTGTTCCTGCTGCTGAAATTTTGCGGCGCCGCTTACCTCTTTTACCTGGCCGCCAAAGCTTGGCGCCGGGCGCCAGGGGCCATCGCCGCCGCGGCGTCGCGCCAGGCGCGCCTGGCCGAAGGCCACCGCAAGCTCCTGCTGGACGGCGCACTGCTTCAGACGAGCAATCCGAAATCGCTGCTGTTCTTCCTGTCGGTGCTGGGCAGCGTGCAAGCGCAGCTGTCTCCGGCCTTGGCCATCTCCACCTACTGCGTGGTGCTGCTGCTGATCCATGCTGCCTATGCGGCGCTGGCGTCGCGGGCCAGTAACTGGCTCTGCCAACCGCGCGCCGCGCGGGCCCTCTCGCGCACGAGCGCACTGGTGTTTTGCGCCTTCGGCATCACGCTGCTGGCGCGCGAACTTTAGTATGGATCGGCGTAACCGAGGCCTGTCACGATGTCGGTCTCGATGCCTTCCATTTCGGCTGCTTCCTCGTCGTCCTCGTGATCGTAGCCCTGGGCGTGCAGCACGCCGTGCACCACCAGGTGGGCGGTGTGCTCTTCCACGCTCTTCTTCTGCTCGGCCGCTTCGCGCTGCAGCACGTCGGTGCACAGGATGATGTCGGCGCGCGTCGGCTCGTCTTCGGCGATGTCCTCGCCTTCGTTGTAGGCGAAGGTCAGCACATTGGTGGCGTAATCCTTGCCGCGGTATGCGCGGTTCAATTCCTGCCCTTCGGCCGCGTCGACGAAGCGGATGGTCAGTTCGGCCGGCGCGAACAGCGCCGCCTTGACCCACTTGCGTAGCATCGGGCGGGTAATCTCTTCCTGCAGGCGCGGGTCGGCATACTGGACGGACAGGGTCAGCTTATTTTTTTCGGACATTGCGAACGGCCTTGACGGCGGCAGGTTTAACGGGTTGCAGCAGGGGCGCCACTTCGGCGGCGGCTTCCTGCGATTTTTCATAGGCGTCGACAATGCGCGCCACCAGCGGATGGCGCACCACGTCGGCGCTGGAGAACTGGCTGAAGGCGATGCCGCGCACATTGCGCAGCACATGCATGGCATCGACCAGGCCGGACTTCTGGTGCTTCTGCAAGTCGATCTGGGTCACGTCGCCGGTCACCACCGCCTTGCTGCCGAAGCCGATACGGGTCAGGAACATCTTCATCTGTTCGACCGTGGTGTTCTGCGCTTCGTCCAGGATCACGAAGGCATGGTTCAGCGTGCGGCCGCGCATATAGGCCAGCGGTGCGATTTCGATCACCTGCTTCTCGAACATCTTTTGCGTGCGGTCGAAACCGAGCAGGTCGTACAGGGCGTCGTACAGCGGGCGCAAATATGGATCGACCTTTTGCGCCAGGTCGCCCGGCAGGAAGCCCAGCCGCTCGCCCGCTTCCACGGCGGGACGGGTCAGGATGATGCGCTTGACCGCGTCGCGCTCCAGCGCATCGACCGCGCAGGCGACGGCCAGGTAAGTCTTGCCGGTGCCGGCCGGGCCGATGCCGAAGCTGATGTCGTGGTCGAGGATATTGCGCATGTAGCGGATCTGGTGCGGCGTGCGGCCGCGCAGGTCCGAGCGGCGCGTCTTGAGCACCGGGCTGGTGATGTCCGGCTCGTGGAAGGGCGGTTCCTCCTCCGTACCGAAATCGTCCGGCGCTTCGCTGGCGCGCTGCTCGACCAGGGCCAACTGCACTTCCTCCACCGGCACCACCTTGTCGGCCACCTCGTAGAAACGCTCCAGCATGGCGACGGCGCGTTCGGCATTGGTGCCGCTGACGATGAACTTCTCGCCGCGGCGGAAAATGGTCACGTCCAGCGCCGCCGAAATCTGGCGCAGGTTTTCGTCGAGCGGCCCGCACAAATGGGCCAGGCGCGTGTTGTCCAGTGGTTCTGGAATGAAGTAGTGCGGCTGCACCGGGGTTTTTGTTTTCAAAGTATCGCTTCTCCGCGCAGGGAGTAATCCAGGCTTTCGGTGATGCGCACGCCGACCATCTGGCCGATCAGAGCCTGCGCATTGGTGCCGCCGTCGAAATGGACGGTGCGGGTATTGCTGGCGCGGCCCTGCAATACGTTGCCGCCGCGCTTGGAGGGGCCTTCCACCAGCACCTGCATGGTCATGCCGACCATGGCCGCGCTGTGGCGTTTGGTGTTCTCGTCGAACAGGGCTTGCAGGCGCTGCAGGCGTGCCGACTTGACTTCGGGCGGCGTGTCGTCGGCCAGGTTGGCCGCCGGCGTGCCGGGGCGCTTGCTGAAGATGAAGCTGAAGCTGTTGTCGAAATCGACGTCCTGCACCAGCTTATACATTGCTTCGAAATCCTCGTCCGTCTCGCCGGGGAAGCCGACGATGAAATCGGAGGAAATCACCACATCCGGACGCACCGCGCGCACCTTGCGGATGATGGACTTGTATTCGAGGGCGGTATAGCCGCGTTTCATGGCGCCCAGGATCTTGTCCGATCCATGCTGGGCCGGCAGGTAGAGCTGGTCGGCCAGCTTGGGGATTTTTGCGTAGCAGTCGATCAGGCGCTGCGTGAATTCCTTCGGGTGGCTGGTGACGAAGCGGATGCGCTCGATGCCCGGGATCTCGGCCACGTACTCGATCAGCATGGCGAAATCGGCGATGCTGCCGTCGGCCGTTTCGCCGCGGAAGGCATTGACGTTCTGCCCCAGCAGCATGACTTCCTTCACGCCCTGGGCCGCCAGGCCGGCGACTTCGGTCAGCACATCCTCGAAGCGGCGCGACACTTCCTCGCCGCGGGTGTAGGGCACCACGCAGTAGGAGCAATACTTGGAGCAGCCTTCCATGATCGAGACATAGGCAAATGCGCCTTCCACACGTGCCGGCGGCAAATGGTCGAACTTTTCGATCTCGGGGAAGCTGATGTCGATCTGCGGCTTGCCGGTGTGGCGGCGCAGTTCGATCATCTTTGGCAGGCGGTGCAGGGTTTGCGGGCCGAACACCACGTCCACCAGCGGCGCGCGCTTGACGATGGCTTCGCCCTCCTGCGAAGCGACGCAGCCGCCCACGCCAATCACCAGTTCGGGCTTGGCTTGCTTGAGTTTCTTGAAGGTGCCCAGGTCGGAGAACACTTTTTCCTGCGCCTTTTCGCGCACCGAGCAAGTGTTCAGGAGGATGACGTCGGCGTCTTCCGGCGATTCGGTGCGTACCAGTCCCTCGGCGGCGCCGAGCAAGTCTGCCATCTTGTCCGAGTCGTACTCGTTCATCTGGCAGCCGAAGGTTTTGATGAATACTTTTTTCTGCATACCCGCAAGTTTACCGTAAATCGCCATCCGTCCTTGAAATCGGGCCCGCCGCACTCTAGAGTTAAAACAGCAATTTCCGCCGGAGAGATGCCATGGCAGTCAACGGTATTGGGCCGAGCGCCCCGAATGTCCAGCTGGCTCAGCAAACCGATCGCGCCGCCGCCGAACGGCGCCTGGCTGAGCAACGCCAGCTGGCGCAGGAAGAGCAGCGCATCCGCCAGCAGCAGGCGGCGCGCACCGAGCAGCTCAATACCCGCCGGGAAGCAACCCGCGCCCTCGAACAAGCCCAGGCCGCCGAACAGCAAGACTTCCTGACGCGCCAGCAATTGCTGGCGCAAAACGCCCAAGCCACGCGCGGCGGCCCCGGCACCCCTGCGCCGGGCAGCATCATTTCCGTTACAGCGTGAAGTATCCGCGTAACACAATTTCCCTATGGTTCTTTCGTGCGACACGGGAATAATCCCTGTGTTGAAATGGCATTGTTGTCAAGATTTTCGGCAAATCATCGCCGGATCTTGATGTTGAACAAGGTTCGCTTGGCGTTGCAGCATGAAAATTTGTCAATACCCCAAGCCCTTCCTCAACACCCCACTGTCAAGAGAGGATCATCATGGCACACCACGCTCTCGCTTCCCAGGAAAGCTACAACCCCAACCACTTGCTGGATATCCTGTTGGGAAAAATGCAGTTGAAGAACGATGCCGCGCTGTCGCGCATGCTGGAAGTGGCGCCGCCCGTCATCAGCAAGATCCGCCACCACCGCTTGCCGGTCGGCGCTTCACTGCTGATCCGCATGCATGAGGTGACCGGCATGAGCATCCGCGAATTGCGCGATTTGATGGGCGACCGCCGCACCAAATACCGTCTATCCGATGCCCAGGGCCGCCCGAAGCCAGAAGACAAGCCCGCCGGCGCCGGGGCGCAGAACGGCATGCCGCAGGCGACCGCTCACTGAGCCAGCAGCACCAGCGCGATTTCTTCGTATTGCAGTTCCGTTTCGCGGAACAGGTGCATGCAAGAATCTTCGCTCAGGTTGAGCGCTTGCCAGGCCACGGTGGAAACGGACGGCACCATTCCGTCCGGCTGCCGCACCAGGTCCAGTGCGTGCACCATCGCGTCGGCCACGTGGATGATGGTGGCGAGGAAGCCGGCGCCCGGTTTACCGGGGTCGTGGTGGCCGGCGATCGCCAGCCGCATCGTGTCTGAAAAATTCCAGTGTTCCGCCAGCGCCAGGCCCGCTTCGACATGGTCGATACCGAGCACGGCGCGCTCCGCCTCGAGCGTGTGGCAATCGTGCTCCTGGCGGTAAGCGATCACGGCGGCATACCGGTCCGGGAAGCTCGTCACCAGCACCAGGCGGCCGATATCGTGCAGCAGGCCGGCCGTAAACGCATAGTCCTGGTTGAAGCGCACATGGCGCGCCAGCACCCTGGCGCAGGCCGCGGTGGCAATCGAGTGGCGCCAGAACAGCCGATGGTCGAAGCCCGGACACAACTGGTCGGCGAAGCAGCCGGTGACCGCGGCGGCAGTGATCAGGTTGCGCGTGCTCTGGAAACCGAGAAAGGTGATCGCCTGCTGGATGGTGGTCACTTTCACCTGCAGTCCGAACAGCGATGAGTTGGCCAGGCGCAGCGTCTTGGCGGTCAATGCCTGGTCGTGCGACACCTTCTTGGCCAGCACCGCGATATCGACGTCGTCCTGCGCGATGCTGTCGAGCAGTTCCATCACCACGGCCGGCAGCGAGGGCAAGTCGTCCAGGTTGTCCACCACATCGTCATACGTGAGCGCGGTGCTCATACGCCCTCCTTGCCGGTGCGGAAAGCGGTGACCAGGGCGCGCAAGGCATTGGCGGCCCAATCTTCGCCATCGTCCGGATCATGGCGCCGGAACAGCACCGCGATGCGCGCCAGCTGCGCTGCCCGTTGGGCGGCGGCCTGCGCCGGATCGGGCGGCGTATCGTCGACCACGGCCAGCGATTCGATGCCGTGGCCAGGCATGCGCGCCAGCATGGCTTCCGTCAGCACGGCGCCCGCCGGCAGCAGGACCTGGCCCTGCTTGTCCAGCAATTCATCGGATAGCACCATGCCGGGCCGGACGTCAGCCAGCGGCAGGTGGCGGTAAGTACCCGTCATGTTGATTTCCCCCAGGTCAGCAGGTCAATCTTACCAAAGTGCAGCGTGGGCATCACCTCTTAAAATCTTGCCAAGTGACACTGCATCCCGTACATTGGTGGGAATTCGGGAGGGCGTTAATGTTTGGTATTCAAGGCCGGCTGACTGCACTGTTCGTCGTGATCGTGACTGTCGTGCTGGGCATTTCCGGCACCTATGCACAATACAGCCTCGGACATGAACTGGAAGTGGCCAACCAGCGCCTGCGTGAAGGGGTGCTGACCCGCCTGCAAACCAGCCTCCCATCGGCCCTGTGGGATCTCGACAAGGCCAAGGTCGACAATATCGTGGCGGCGGAAATGCTGCCGCCCGAGCTGGTCGCCATCCGCGTGTACGACACTTCCGTCGGCCTGTTTTCCGGCAAGCGCCGCAAGGATGATGGCAGCATCGTCCCGATCGAATCCGAAACCACCGTGCTGGGCGCGCCGGTGGTGGCCGACCTGGCTTACCGCGACGCCGGCGCCGCCGGCAGCGCGCTGAAACCGGTGATCGTCGGGCGCGTGGTGGTCAACTTCAGCCGCGCCCAGATCGATGCCACGCTGGCGGCGGAAGTGCGGCGCAAAGTGGTGGAAGTGCTGACGCTGGACTTGATCCTGGTGGTGGCGCTGGCGCTGTCCCTGCGCATCGTCTTCGACCCCCTGAAAAAATTGCGCGACGGCTTGTTCGAGCTGGCCACGCGCGGCAGCGACGAAGTGGAAGAGTTGCCGGAAAAGCGCAGCGACGAGCTGGGCGACGTGATCCGCGGCTTCAACGCCATCCAGCGCAAAGTGAAGTCGATCATCAAGCGCACGCGCGAGGCGGAAGACCTGGCGCGCCGCTCGGCACAGGAAACCGCGCAAGCCCTGGACGACTTGCAGCGCACCCAGGAATCGCTGCTGCAGGCCGAACGCCTCGCTTCACTCGGCTCGCTGGTGGCGGGGGTGGCGCATGAAATCAATACGCCGGTGGGCATCGCCCTGACCAGCGCCTCGGTGCTGATGGATGCCACCACTTCGGTGAATGAATCGATGAAGTCGGGGCAGGTGAAGAAGTCGGAAATCCAGAAATACATCGACACCGCCGGCGAAAGCGCGCGCCTGATCATGAACAATGCCTATCGTGCCGCGCACCTGATCCACAGCTTCAAGCAAATCGCGGTGGACCAGGTCAGCGAAGCGCGCCGGCGCTTCGAGCTCAAGGAATACATCGGCGAAGTGGTGTCCAGCCTGCAGCCCAAGCTGAAGAAGACCCATATCGTGGTGCAGATCAACTGTCCGGACGACATCGTCCTCGACAGCTACCCGGGCGCCCTGGCCCAGGTCATCACCAACCTGACCCTGAATTGCGTCGAGCATGCCTTCGAGCCCGATGGCGCCGGCAATATCGACATCAACGTCATCCCGGAGGGCGAGATGATCGAGATGCAGGTGGTCGACAATGGCAAGGGCATCCCGCCTGAACTGCTGGACAAGGTATTCGATCCCTTCGTCACCACGCGCCGCGGCCAGGGCGGCACCGGCCTCGGGCTGAACATCGTGTTCAACCTGGTGGTCAAGCAGTTCGGCGGCTCGATTTCCGTCACCAGTACCCTGGGCCAGGGCGCCAGCTTCGTGCTGCGCATCCCGCGCGTCACGCCGGGCGGCGACGATGAGCATCCCGATGCGCCGCTGCATGGCCCGTCCGTGGTTGAGCGCTAGCGGCCGCTGCGGCGAGCTGAGCGCCACCGAGGTGGCATCTGCCGCATACTGCAGCCATCAGGGGGGATGTCATGGGAAAACGACGCCTGATTGCTTTGCTGCGAGGCATTAACGTGGGACGCGCGAAACGCGTCGCGATGGCCGACCTGCGCAAGGTGCTGAGCGATATGGGATACGACGACGTGCGCACGCTGCTCAACAGCGGCAACGTCGTGTTCGACTGTAATGCCGTCGAGGCCGCCCATAGCGCGGCACGCATCGAGGAAGCGCTGGTCTTGAAGCTAGGGGTGCCGGCCAAGGTCACGGTACTGGAGGCGACGCAGCTGGCGGAAATCGTCCATGAAAACAGCCTGGCCGGGGTGGCCGACGACCATTCGCGCCTGCTGGTGGCAGTCCTCAACAAGCCCGAGGTCGACCTGGGCAAGCTGGAACCGCTGGTGCACCAGAGCTGGCAGCCGGAGGCTTTTGCCCTGGGCCGCTATGCCGCCTATATCTGGTGCCCGGATGGGGTGCTGGGCAGCCGCGCCGCCGCCGCGATGGGCAAGGCGCTGGGCGATGCGGTCACCTCGCGCAACTGGAGCACCATCAGCAAGCTGCATGCGATGGCCAATCATTAGTACAGAGTTGTAATTCCACTACTATTTTGCTGCCTGCCTTGGCGCGCCCGCTGCCAGCGTCTAGAATCGGGTGTCCACAATTTTGTCAGAGCAGCAATGAAAATGAATGATACGCTACGTGGCGCCCTGATCCTGGGCGCCGTCGTACTGGCCTTGGTGATTGGCGGCTTTGCCGTGGCCGACAATGGCTGGCAGAAAGTCAGCTGCATCGGCCGCGCCATCGTCGGCGGCGTGGCATTCACCAATATCCACAGCGTGTGCGGCTTATGACCTAATGCCCGGCTGGCGTCGGCGCGCCTTCCTGCCGGCGCTGGCGGAAGGCGGCCACCTTATTGCGGTTGCCGCACAGCGCCATGCTGCACCAGCGCCGGCGGTGCGATTTGGTGCGGTCCAGGAACCATAGCGTGCAGGCATGGTCTTCACATTTGCGCACCAGCTTGAAATCGGCCGTCGCCAACAAGCGCGCGGCCGCCTCGGCCAGCGGTGCCAGTAGCTGCTGCGGCGTGCCGGCCGCATAACGGGACTGCAGCGCCAGTCCGCCCCCACTTTCCGCCACCAGCACGAGGTGCCGCTGCGCGTGGGCCAGCGCAGCGTTCAGGGGGCCCAGCTGCAGCGGCGCACCGGCCTTGCGCGCCACCACGGCGGCGCGGATCGTTTCGCGCAGCGCGCGCGCCGCCGCTAGCAAGGCACCCGGCTGGCCCGGCGCTGCCGGCGTTGGCGCGCCGGCGCAGGGCAACTGTCCTGCTGCCGCCAGCCATGCCATCACATCGGCGTCGCTCTGCCAGGTTTCCTCGCCCTGGACCACGGTATTCATCATGTCCAGCGCCGGCTGGTCGCCAAGAAATTCGATCATTGTTTCCTCCTGCTGCTCATTGTAACCATCAAAAAACATCTTGACAAGTTACGTTGCGCGTGCGATCTTGTAACCGTCAAAACTAATTTTAAGAGGTTATTCATGTTCCGCACCATCAACGCCGACGGCGTCAACATCTTTTACCGCGAAGCCGGTGCGCCGCAAGCGCCGGCCATCCTGCTGATGCACGGTTTTCCCACCAGCTCCCACATGTTCCGCGCGCTGATCCCGTTGCTGGCCACCAAATACCGCGTGATCGCGCCGGACCTGCCAGGGTTCGGCTTCACGGAAGTGCCGGCGGAGCGCAACTATACGTACACGTTCGACAACCTGGCGCGCACCATGGAAGCCTTCCTGCAGGCCATCAAGCTGGAGCGGTTCGCTTTGTACGTGTTCGACTATGGTGCGCCGGTCGGCTTGCGCCTGGCCGCCGCCCGGCCCGAACGCATCACCGCGCTGATCTCGCAAAACGGCAATGCTTACCTGGAGGGCTTGAGCGACGCCTGGACGCCCATGCGCAAGCACTGGGCTGACCCGAACGAGGAGAACACGACGGCCATGCGCGCTTTCCTGACGCCGGAAGCGACGAAATGGCAGTATGTGCACGGTGTGCGGGACCCGGCCCAAGTGGCGCCCGAATCGTATACCGTCGATGCCGCACTGATGGCGCGGCCGGGCAATGCCGAGATCCAGCTCGCCCTGTTCCATGATTACCGGCACAACCTTGAGCTGTACCCGGTGTTCCAGCAATTCTTCCGCGCGGCCCAGGTGCCGACGCTGGCGATCTGGGGCAAGCACGATCCCTTCTTCATTCCGCCCGGGGCCGAAGCGTACCGCCGCGACAACCCGAACGCTATCGTGCAGTTGCTCGACACTGGCCACTTCGCGCTCGAGACCCACGTGGAGGAGATCAGCAAAGCCATCCATGCCCTGTTAGACTAGATGCTTTCGAGGATAGCCCGACCGAGCATCGATGAAGTCTTACACCGTCGCACTGCTGCTGGCCGGCCTGGCGCTGGCCGGCTGCAGCAGCAAACAAACCGTCACCTATACCGCCCCCGCCACCGCGTCCAATCCGCAAGTGCTGCTGCTGGGCGAGGTGCATGACAACAAGGATGGCCACAAGCTGCGGTTCGAGGACTTGCGCCAGCGCGTGGAAGCGGGCTGGCGTCCCGCCATCGCGATGGAACAGTTCGACCGCGACAGCCAGGATTTGCTGAACGATGCGCAAAAGGGCTGCCTCGACGCCTCCTGCGTGATCAAGGTCATCAACAGCAAGCGCTGGGACTGGCAGCTGTACCACCCCATCATCCAGCTGGCGCTGAGCCACCAGTTGCCGCTGATCGCGGTCAACCTGTCGCGCGCCGATGCGTCGAAAGTGGTGCGCGATGGCGTCGCCTCCAGCTTCGACCCGGCCACTGTCGCCGCCTACAAGCTGAAGGAGCCGCTGCCGTCCGACCTGCGGCGCGGCCAGGAGAAAGCCATCCAGGAAGGCCATTGCAATATGGTGTCCGACATCCTGTTGCCCGGCATGGTCAATGCCCAGGTCGCGCGCGACGTCTGGATGGCCAAGCTGATCCGCGAACAGCAGCCGCGCGACGTGGTCCTCATCGCCGGCAATGGCCACGTGCGCAAGGATATCGGCGTGCCGCGTTGGCTGAACGCCATTGAACCCCGCTTGAATGTCCGCACCATAGGCTTTGTCGAGCCTGACGGGGTGCAGGGCAGTTATGACGAAATCCGCAAGGTTCCCGCGCCAAAGCGCGCCGACCCTTGCGCCAAATTTAAATAAGGAAGCAAGAATGCACATCGCAGGTGAAATGCTGATCGGCCAATCCGCCATCAAAGGCAGCGCAGGACAGATGAAGGCCACCGATCCGGCCCGCAATATCGAGATCGAACCGCCGTTTGGCTTGGCCACGCCGGCCGATCTGCAGCGCGCTTGCGAACTGGCCGCGCAAGCGTTCGACGCTTACCGCGAAACGACGCTGGAGCAACGCGCCCAGTTCCTGGAACGCATCGCGCAAAACATCCTCGACCTGGGTCCGCAGCTGATCGAGCGCGCCATGCTGGAATCCGGCCTGCCGCAAGCGCGCCTGGAAGGTGAGCGCGGCCGCACCGTCAACCAGCTGCGCCTGTTCGCCAAGGTGGTGCGCGACGGCTTGTTCCTGGGCGCCACGCTCGACTCCGCGCTGCCGGAACGCGTGCCGCCGCGCTCCGACCTGCGCATGCGCAAGATCGGCGTCGGTCCGGTCGCCGTGTTCGGCGCATCCAACTTCCCGCTGGCCTTTTCCGTGGCCGGCGGCGATACCGTCTCCGCCCTGGCTGCCGGCTGCCCGGTGGTGGTCAAGGCCCATCCGGCCCATCTCGGTACCTCGGAACTGGTGGGCAAGGCGGTGCAGCAAGCGGTCGCCGCATGCGGCCTGCATGAAGGCGTGTTCTCGATGCTGATCGGCGGCGTGCAGACCGGTGCCGACCTGGTGGCGCATCCGGCCATCAAGGCGGTCGGCTTTACCGGCTCGCGCGGCGGCGGCCTGGCCCTGGTGCGTATCGCCCAGGCGCGCAAGGAGCCGATCCCGGTGTACGCGGAAATGGCCTCGATCAACCCGGTGTTCCTATTGCCAGGCGCGCTGAAGGCGGGCGCCGCCCGCATCGCGCAAGGTTTCGCCGATTCGCTCACCATGGGTTCCGGCCAGTTCTGCACCAACCCGGGCTTGCTGATCGGCCTTGAAGGGCCGGAGCTGGACGAATTCGCCGCCGCCGCGGCCGCCGCGGTGCAGGCGAAGCCGTCGACCACCATGCTGACGCCGGGCATCCACCAATCCTATCAAGCAGGCGTCGGCAAGCTGTCGGCCCTGGACAACGTGGCATTGCTGGCGCAAGGTGGGGCGGGCAGCGCGGCCTGCGCGGCGCAGCCACACCTGTACAGCACCGACGTCGACACCTTCCTTTCCACCCCGGCGCTGGAAGAGGAGAACTTTGGCCCCAGCTCGGTACTGGTGCGCTGCCGCGACGCGGCCGACTTGCGCCGCGTCGCCGAACACCTGGAAGGCCAGTTGACCTCCACCGTGCACGCCACCGCCGACGACCGCGAGATCGCTGCCGGCCTGCTGCCGACCCTGGAGCGCAAGGCGGGCCGTATCCTGTTCAACGGCTTCCCGACCGGCGTCGAAGTGGCGCATGCCATGGTGCACGGCGGCCCGTTCCCTGCCACCTCCGACCCGCGCAGCACCTCGGTCGGGGCCACGGCCATCGACCGCTTCCTGCGTCCGGTGAGTTACCAGGACGCGCCCGAGTGGGCGCTGCCGTCGGTGCTGGCCAACGGCAATCCGCACAATGTGCCGCGCGTGGTGGATGGCAAGATCCAGCCGGGCGCATAAGTCCCATCGATCGTGTTAAGGTGGTCCGCATGATGGAAACTGTCTACAAGGAAGCGCAGCCCAGCCGGGCTGACATCGATGCGCTCACCGGGCCGGCGGTGCTGGAGTTCGGCACCAACTGGTGCGGCTATTGCCGCGGCGCCCAGGCGGTGATCGGCGCGGCCTACCGCGAGTACGACAACATCCCGCACTTCAAGGTGGAGGACGGCCCCGGCCGCGTGCTGGGCCGGGCCTTCCGCGTCAAACTGTGGCCGACCGTGATCTTCCTGAAAGATGGCAAGGAAGTCGCGCGCGTCGTCCGTCCCGAAGACGCCGACGAATTGCGCGAAGGCTTTGCCCTGATCGCCGGCAGCTAAGCGGGCAGCAGCAGGGCCACCACATGGCCGCGGTTCGCCAGCATGAAGGCGCGGAATTGCGGTTCGTTCACCGCCTGCCTCACCACGCCCGGCAGCAGGGCATAACGCAGCCCGGACACGGTCTCGATCGTCCGTTCGTTGGCCGGCGCCGCCGTCAGCGCGGCTTCGCCACCGTCGGTCCACCGTGCTGATGTCGCTCAACGCCAATACAAAAAAGCCCGCACCGTTGCCGGCCGGGCTTTTCTGTCGAATCCTGGTGGTGATAGGTGGACTTGAACCACCGACCCTAGCATTATGAATGCTATGCTCTAACCAACTGAGCTATATCACCGCGGTCGTACATTGTAGCTTAATTTGGTGGTGATAGGTGGACTTGAACCACCGACCCTAGCATTATGAATGCTATGCTCTAACCAACTGAGCTATATCACCGCAAGGCCAGCATTATCGTCGCTGCCCGGCCGTCTGTCAAGGATTGATTGCGCCAGTGGCTATTTTGGCAAGCACCTGCTGCTGCAGTTGCTGCGCCGCGTCGGGTGCGCAGCAATCGACCACGGTCCGCTGCGGCATGGCGCGCAGCCAGGTGAGCTGGCGCTTGCACAGCTGGCGGGTGGCGATGATGCCGGTGTCGCGCATGGCGGCGTAATCGATGCTGCCATCGAGGTATTCCCAGGCTTGGCGGTAGCCGACGCAGCGGATCGATGGCAGGCCGAGGTGCAGGTCGCCGCGCGCACGCAAGGCTTTCACTTCGTCCAGGAAACCGGCAGCGAGCATGATGTCGAAGCGGCGCGCAATGCGCTCGTGCAGCCAGGCGCGGTCGGACGGTTCGAGCGCGAACGAAGCCAGCTCGAACGGCAATTCTTCCACTTCGCGCTGGGCCAGCAGCTCGGACATCGGCTTGCCGGACAGGGCGTGGATTTCCAGCGCGCGCTGGATGCGCTGGGCGTCGTTCGGTTTCAGGCGGGCGGCGGTGTCGGGATCGACTTGCGCCAGACGCGCGTGCATGGCCGGCCAGCCGATGCGGGCGGCCTCTTCGTCGAGTTGCGCGCGCAGGGCGGCATCGGCGCCGGGCAGGTCGTCCAGGCCTTCGGCCAGGCCCTTGTAGTACAGCATGGTGCCGCCCACCAGCAGCGGGACCTTGCCGCGTGCGCTGATGTCGCCCACCAGGCGCAGGGTGTCGGTGCGGAACTGGGCAACCGAATAGGAGTCCAGCGGGTCGATGATGTCGATCAGGTGGTGCGGCACGGCGGCCAGCTCTTCGCGCGAAGGCTTGGCGGTGCCGATGTCCATGCCGCGGTAGACCAGGGCGGAATCGACGGAAATGATCTCGCATGGCACTTGCTGCGCAATGGCGAGGGCGGCGGCGGTCTTGCCCGACGCGGTCGGCCCCATGATGGCGACCGCCAGCGGGCGCTGGCTGGAATGCTGCTGGTTCATCTGTTACTGGCCGCGCAGGAAGAGTTTGTCGAGCGCGTTGATGTCGATCTGCACCCAGGTCGGGCGGCCATGGTTGCACTGGTCGGCGCGCTCGGTGGCTTCCATGTGGCGCAACAGGGCATTCATTTCCGGCACCGCGAGGATGCGGTTGGCGCGCACCGCGGTGTGGCAGGCCAGGGTGCCGAGCAATTCGTTGCGGCGCTCGATCAGCACGCGCGAACCGCCATATTCGCGCACGTCGCGGATCACGTCGCGCGCCAGGGTTTGCGCGTCGGCGTTCTTCAGCAACGCTGGCACGGCGCGCACGGCCAGCGTGGTGGGCGACATCACGGCAATGTCGAAGCCCAGGGTTTTCAGGGTATCGCCATGTTCCTGCACGGTGCCCACTTCAATGCCGTCGGCATAGAAGGTGACGGGGATCAGCAGGTTCTGCACCGACATCTCGGTGCCATCGATTTGCGCGTCGAGTGC
The DNA here is from genome assembly GCA_965650885.1 of uncultured Oxalobacteraceae bacterium. Taxonomy (GTDB): domain Bacteria; phylum Pseudomonadota; class Gammaproteobacteria; order Burkholderiales; family Burkholderiaceae_D; genus Rugamonas. The sequence continues at coordinate 18,143 of CBFGQI010000016.1, read as the reverse complement.
GTTCTTCAGCTGTTCGTACAGGATGCGCTCGTGGGCGGCATGCATGTCGACCAGCACCAGCCCCTTGTTGTTCTGGGCCAGGATGTAGATGCCGTGCAGTTGCGCCAATGCGAAGCCGAGCGGGAATTCTTCGCCGGCCATCTGCGCGGCGCTGGCCGCGATCGGCGCGGCTTGCGGCAGGGTGTAGTCGGCCGAGGCGCGGAAACCGTTGCCGCCATCGGCGGCGCTGGCACCGCCATCGGTACGGTCGCGCGCATCGGATGCCCACAGCGCGCCGTAGCGCTCCGTGCTCTGCGCCACGCCGCCCTGGCCCGCGCCGCCGAATGGCGATGGGGAAAATGCCGGGCGGTACTCCGGATTCAGGATGGAGCCGAAGCTGGCCTGCTGTTGCGGGCGCCAGACCGGCCCGCTGGCCTGCAGCTGTTCGGCGGCCGGCAGCGGCGACGGCACGCTGCCATGCGCGGTGGCGGAAGTGGCGGCCAGGGCGCGCTGCACGGCGTGGAACACGAACTGGTGCACCGCGCGGCTGTCGCGGAAGCGCACTTCGATCTTGGACGGATGCACGTTCACGTCGACCAGGGCCGGGTCGAGGTCAAGCGCCAGCACGTAAGACGGATAGCGGTCGCCGTGCAGCACGTCCTCATAGGCGGCGCGTACGGCGTGCACCAGCAGCTTGTCGCGCACGAAGCGCCCATTGACGTAGAAATACTGGCTGTCGGCGCGGCCCTTGGAGGCGGTCGGCAAGCCGGCAAAGCCGTGGATGCGCAGCACGCCGGAACCTTCGTCCAGCGCCAGGCGCGCTTCCTCGAAGTTGCTGCCCAGGATCTGGGCGCTGCGCTTGGCCATGTCGCTGACCATCCAATGATCGACGGTCTTGCCATTGTGCGTGAGGGTGAAGGCCACATCGGGACGCGCCAGCGCAATACGCCGCACCACTTCGGCGCAGTGGCCGAATTCGGTCTGCTCGGACTTCAGGAATTTGCGGCGCGCCGGGGTGTTGAAATACAGGTCGCGCACGTCGACCGTGGTGCCGGGGGCGCCGGAAGAGGGCACGACCGTGCCTTCGTGCGAGCCTTCCAGCTCCCAGGCATGGGCGCCGTCGGCGGTGCGGGAGGTCAGGGTGACGGCCGCCACGGAAGCGATGGAAGCCAGCGCCTCGCCGCGGAAACCCAAGGTGCCGACGTTTTCCAGGTCGTCCAGCGAGGCGATCTTGGACGTGGCATGGCGCGCCAGGGCCAGCGGCATCTGGTCGGGCGGGATGCCGCGGCCGTTGTCGGTAATGCAAATGCGTTTGACGCCGCCCTCCTCCAGCCGCACGGTGACCTGGGTCGAGCCGGCATCCAGGGCGTTTTCCAGCAACTCCTTGACCACGGCCGATGGACGTTCCACCACCTCGCCGGCGGCGATCTGGGAAATCAATTGGTCGGGGAGGGCCCGGATCGGGCGGGGTGGGGTTGGCGCGTTCATTGCCGCATTATAATTAATGTCCACCCCGGGGTCAGGAACCAAGGTGGACATTTTTTGCGCACTGGCACAATTTGTCCACTTGGGTTCCTGACCCCGGGGGGGACAAAAAATGCCCTACTTCGCTTCGCGGACGGGGATGGGGACGTTGCACACGTCCACATGGCCGGCCGCATGTTTGGTCCACGGCCCGCCGCGGTTGCGCTGGGCTTCGGTCACGGCTTTGAAGCTGGCCGATTCGGTGCGCATGACTTCGAATTTCGCGCGCTCCGCTTCCGGCACGTCGGCGGCCAGCTTGACCGATTTGATCGGCACCCAGTTCTCTTCCTTCTCGAACATGCCCATCGGCGCCGGGCCGCGCGGCAGCACGGACAGCAGCGGCATGCCGCTCACCACGCGCCCCACCACCGTGATATTGCGGTCCAGGTGGCGCGGCGAGTTGCCGATCACCGCGTACAGGGTGCCGCCATTGCCGCTGTCGGACTCATTGCCGCGCGCCACGCCGACCATGCCATAGCAGTGCGCCAGCCAGGTCTGGCCCGCTTTCGGGTCGCGCGCGACGGGGAAGCCGTTGGAGTGGCCCACCTGCGGTGCATAGCCATCCTTGTCCGGCAAGCGCGTGAACTGGGTATCGTTCTTCAGCGGTACCGTGAATTCCTGCTCCAGCTTGGCTTTGGCCGTGCCCAGGGCCTTCGGCTTGTCCTCGCGCGGGTCGCCCCACTGCACCACCCAGTTGTCCTGCGAGCGGTAGATCCATAGCCCATCCCAATAGCCTTCGCGCGCCATGGTGCGGATGTTGGCGGCATGGTTCGGCGCAAAGGCCGGCGCCAGCTCGATGATCACGCGGCCCGACGGCAGGTCCATGTAGAGGGTATTGGCAGGATCCAGCTGGCGCCATTCGGCCGGATTGGATGCCTTGACAATGTCGTTGACGGTGGGCTTGGGTGGCAATTCCTTGATGGGGGCTGCCGACGCGGCCAGCGGCAGGGTCAGCGCGGCCGATATGGACAATGCAGCGGTCAAACAGGGCTTCACTCGTGTCTCCTTTGTGGGTTTTTTCTAAGCCGGTTCTAAGTTGCCGGGCAATTTTAGCCTGTAAGATCGACAGTTTGGTATGATTCCCGCCGCAACCTTTTGGGATAAATAATGGATTTCGTTCAATTGCTGGACATGCTGGTCCACGTCGATCGTGCAATGGGTACCCTGATCGCCCAGTACGGCATGTATGTCTACGCGCTGCTGTTTGCCATCGTCTTCTGCGAAACCGGCCTGGTGGTGCTGTTCTTCTTCCCCGGCGACACGCTGCTGTTCATTGCCGGCGCCTTCTGCGCCACCGGCGAAATGAACTTGCCGCTGCTGATGTTCCTGCTGTCGACTGCCGCAATTTTGGGCAATACCACCAATTACTGGATTGGCGAAGCCATCGGCCAGCGGGTCTACACCCACAATTACCGCTGGATCAACCAGGATGCCCTGAACCGCACCCACGAATTCTTCGAAAAACACGGCGGCAAGACCATCATCCTGGCGCGCTTCGTGCCGGTGGTGCGCACTTTCGCGCCCTTCGTGGCCGGCGTGTCGGACATGACCCATGCGCGCTTCCAGCTGTTTAACATCGTCGGCGCCCTGGCCTGGGTGGTGTCGCTGTGCGTAGCGGGCTATATCTTTGGCAATACGCCGTTCGTGCGCGACCATTTGAGCGCGATCGTGCTGGTGGGCATCAGCGCGGCCCTGGTGCCGATGGCCCTGGGCGGGGCCTGGAAGCTGGGCCGCCGCCTGGTCAAACGCTAGGGGCCGGGGCGCACTCAAGTTTTCCCGCAGCGCAACCGTTAACCGGAGAAACTGTCTTTCCTCCGGATTTAACATGCGTAACCTGATCGCCTTGTCTGCCTGTTGTCTTGTCATCGGGACAGCGGGCGCCGCCGATCCTGCCGCCGCCCCGTCCCAAGGCGTGCCGAATATCCGCCCCAACCTGGCGGCTGCCGCCGCGGCGGACAAAGCCGCCATGGGGCAGGCGGCCAAGCCGGCGGACAAGCCCAAGTACGTCCCGCCGCAGCGCAAGTCCGCCGCTGCCCAGCGCGATGAAGAAGCGCGCGCGGAAGCCGAGCTGTCGGAAAAGATCGCCCAGCGCCTGGCCGAGATGCGCGCCAACCAGGCGGCGCGCATTGCCGCCGCAGAGAAGGCGCGCAAGCAGAAGGCCGCCAAGGCTGCCGCGGCGGTGGCCGCGGCCAAGGCCCCGCCGCCGCGCGTCTACGGCACGCACTGGTCCTATGAAGGCGAGTCCGGCCCCGCCCATTGGCACAAGATCAATTCCGACTGGGCGAAATGCTCGACCGGCACCCGCCAGTCGCCGATCGATATCCGCGACGGCATGAAGGTCGACCTGGAACAGATTGCGTTCGACTATCGTCCTTCCGGCTTCAGCGTGACCGATAACGGCCACACCGTGCAAGTGGCCGTCGGCCCGGGCAATTACCTGAGCGTGGCCGGCCGCACCTACGAACTGCAGCAATTCCATTTCCACCGTCCGGCGGAAGAGCGCGTCAACGGCAAGGGCTTCGAGATGGTGGTGCACCTGGTGCACAAGGACGTGGAAGGCAGACTGGCCGTGCTGGCGCTGCTGCTGGAACGCGGCAAGCCGCAGCCGACCATCCAGACCGTATGGAACAACCTGCCGCTGGAAAAGGGCGACACGGCCACGCCATCGGTGGTGCTGGACCCGAACGACTTGCTGCCGCAGCGCCGCGACTATTACACCTTCATGGGCTCCCTGACCACGCCGCCTTGCACCGAGGGCGTACTGTGGCTGGTGATGAAGGAGCCGGTGCAGGCGTCGCCCGCGCAAATGGCCTTGTTCAGCCGCCTGTATCCGTTCAACGCACGTCCGGTCCAGGCCAGCTCCGGCCGCATGATCAAGGAATCAAACTGATGGTGTGCAGGCCGCTCCATTCGGCGCCGGCCTGCAGCACCTGCTTGTCCACGCGGGCCGGTTCCACGCAGACGAAACGGCGGTAATCGCCGTCATCCATGTCGGCGGTGGCGGCGGCCCCTTCCGCGCCCGGATTCCACACCACCCATTCCGTGAAGCCTTGCTGCTCCAGCAGCAGCGTGCCGTTGCCGGTGTCCAGCTGCAGCTGCGGCGTGGCCGGGCGGATGTCGTCCAGCGCGCCGGTGAAGGGCATGCCATCCAGCGTGGCCCCTTCGAATTGGGCCAGGGCGAAATACGTATGCAGGGCGCCGGCCCAGCTGAAGTCCTGCTGGCCGGTGTTGCGCACGGTGTAGCGCATCTCCAGCGCATCGCCGCGCAGGGTGAAGCGCAGGCGCAGTTCGAAGGCGCGCGGCCAGGATTGGAAGTGGTTGCGCGGCAGGTCGGTTTGCGCCAGCGCGAACTCGGCCCAATCGTTGGCTTGTTCGGCGATGCGCCAGGTCGACGTGCGGGCAAAGCCGTGGCGCAAGCCGTCGCCGCGCGTGGCGAACTGGGGGAAGATCACCGGCACGCCGCCACGGATGGCCGCGCTGCCGTCGAGCGCGGAACGCCGGCTGAGGAACAGGCGCTCCTTGCCGTCCGCGGTCTTCCACGACATCAAATGCGCACCGAACAGGGAAATGGTGGCTGCGGCGCCTTCCGGGGTCGAGATGCGGACTTCGTTCATGGGCGATCCTTGTTCCTTATGTCAGCCGGTTCTTGGCGAGCGGCGGGTTCTTGGCAAAGTAGCGGCGGATGCCTTTGACGATGGCATCGGCGATCTTGTCCTGGTAGGCGTCATCGAGCAGGCGCGCTTCCTCTTCCGGGTTGGAGATGAAGGCGGTCTCGATCAGGATGGATGGGATGTCGGGCGCCTTCAGCACGGCGAAGCCGGCCTGCTCGACCGAGCCTTTGTGCAGCTTGTTGATGCCGCCAATCTCGCCCAGCACCGCTTTGCCGACCTTCATGCTGTCGTTGATTTGCGCGGTGGTGGACAGGTCGAACAGGACGCTGGCCAGCTGCGGGTCGTGGCCCCTGGAGTTGGCGCCGCCGATCAGGTCGGCCTGGTTTTCCTTATCGGCCAGCCAGCGCGCGGCGGACGAGGTCGCGCCTTTTTCCGACAGCACGAATACCGAGGAGCCGCGTGCGCTGGGCTTGACGAAAGCATCGGCATGGATGGAAACGAACAGGTCGGCGTCGACCTTGCGGGCCTTTTCCACGCGCTTGCCGAGCGGGACGAAGTAGTCGCCGTCGCGCGTGAGCATGACGCGCATGTTCGGGTGGTCTTCGATCTTGTCCTTGAGGCGCTTGGCAATTGCCAGCACGATGTCTTTTTCGCGGCTGCCACGCGCGCCCAGGGCGCCGGGGTCTTCGCCGCCATGGCCCGGGTCGAGGGCGATGGTGAGCATGCGCACCATCCTGTCCGCCCCGTGCTTGGGGCGGCGGTGCGCAGGCGCGGGGTCCGGCTCGGCAGTGGCGGGCTTGTCGGACTGGCCGGCCATGGCGGGCGCTTGCGCCGGCGCGGTGGTGCCGCCGGCGGCGCCGGGCTGGCCCGGCAGGGTCGGCGAGGCGGCTTGACTCGGCGCCGCGCCGTCGCCGGCCGGGGCCGCCGGACCGGCCAGCGCGGGCTGGCGCGCGGCTGCGGCGGCCGAAGCGGGCGGCGTGGCGGTGGCCGGCGGCGCGCTGCCGGCGGCGCCGGACGGTTTGTCGTCCTGCGACCACTCGCCCTTTTCGATCAGGGCGGCGATCGGGTCGACCGGCTTGACCGGATAGAGGTCGAAGATCAGGCGATGCTTGTAGGTCCCCACCGGTTCCAGCGTGAACACTTGCGGCGTGATCTTTTCCTTCAGGTCGAACACCAGCCGCACCACGTTCGGGCGGTTCTGGCCGACGCGCACTTCCTTGATGTACGGGTCGTTGGATTCGATCTTGGCGACCAGGCTTTTCAGCGTCGGGTTCAGGACCAGGCCTTCGATGTCGACCACCAGCCGGTCCGGATCGGGAACCAGGAAGTGCTTGACCTTGAGGTCGCTGTCGTTTTCCAGCGTGACGCGGGTGTAATCCTCCGCCGGCCAGACGCGCACCGCCAGGATCTGCGCCGCTTGCGCGCTCACCGGTGCCAGCACGGACAGCAGCAGCGTGCCGCCGGCCTTGAGCACCGTGCGCCGGCTTACAGGTTTGGGGCGAATTGGAGGCGTTGCAGGCATGACGAACCAAGCGTGGAAGACGGCTGCAATTCTACATCACGTCCCGACCCGGCCACAGAGAGGTAAACATGCAGGTCCGGCGGCGGCAACACGCCGTCGGCCTTCTCCGGCCATTCGACGATGCATACGTTGTCGCCGTTGAAGTCTTCGCGGAAACCGGCGTCGAGGAATTCTTCCGGACTGCCCATGCGGTACAGGTCGAAATGCACGACGTTGGCAGGTTTGCCATCGACCCGTACCCGGTACGGCTCCGACAAGGTATAGGTCGGGCTCTTCACCGGCCCCACATGGCCCGCCGCATGCAGCAGCGCGCGCGTCAGCGCGGTCTTGCCGGCGCCAAGGTCGCCGTGCAGGTAGATCGCCATGCCCGGCAGCAGGGCGCGCGACAGTGCCGCGCCCAGGGCCGCGGTGCCGGCTTCGTCGTGGAGGTGGGATTTAAAGTGCTGCATCGAATAAAATGATGGTTTGGATTTCCCCGCATTGTAAGGCCGTGTCCCTGTCCCAAGCCAATTTAGACGAATTAGCCAGCCGCATCAAGGCGTGGGGGCTGGAGCTTGGCTTTGCGGAAGTGCGCATCGCCGATATCGACCTGTCGGCCGCCGAAGCGGGGCTGCAAGCCTGGCTGGACGCGGGCATGCACGGCGATATGGACTATATGGCAAGCCATGGCATGAAACGCGCGCGCCCGGCGGAACTGGTGCCCGGCACGGTGCGCGTGATCACGGCGCGCATGAATTACCTGCCCGGTGCGGCCGACGAGCATTGGCGCGAGCGCGAAACGGCGCGCCTGTCCGACCCGACCCAGGCCGTGATATCGGTCTATGCGCGCGGACGCGATTACCACAAGGTGCTGCGCGCCCGGCTGCAGCAATTGGCCGACAAGGTCAGCGCCGCGGTCGGCGAATTCGGCTACCGCGTCTTCACCGATTCGGCGCCGGTGATGGAATTGCCGCTGGCCGAGAAGTCGGGCCTGGGCTGGCGCGGCAAACACACCCTGCTGATCAACCGCAGTGCCGGCTCGCTGTTCTTCATGGGCGAAATCCTGGTCGACTTGCCGCTGCCGGTGGATGCGCCGACCGGCGCGCATTGCGGCCAGTGCACGGCCTGCATCGACGTCTGTCCGACGCAGGCGATCCTGGGGCCGGGCCGGCTCGATGCGCGCCGCTGCATTTCCTACCTGACCATCGAGCTGAAGGGCGCTATCCCGGAAGACTTGCGGCCCCTGCTGGGCAACCGCGTCTACGGCTGCGACGACTGCCAGACCGTCTGCCCCTGGAACAAGTTCGCCCAGCGCGCCACGCTGCCCGATTTCGACGAGCGCCATGCCCTGGGCAGCGCGGGCATGATCGAGCTGTTCGCCTGGACGGAAGAGCAATTCAACCGCCGCCTGGAAGGCAGCCCGATCCGCCGCATCGGCCACGAACGCTGGCTGCGCAACCTCGCGGTGGGCCTGGGCAATGCCGCGCGCCTGGGCGCCAAAGGCGAGCCCGCCATCGTCGCCGCGTTGCAGGCGCGCAGCGGGCACCCGTCCGCGCTGGTGCGCGAACACGTCGCCTGGGCGCTGCGCCAGCACCAATAGCGGCGCGCCCGCCCGGCCCGCTGGCCCGGCCGCCCGGCAGTAGGGCATAATGGGTTGTCCTGGTCAAAGTCCCGAGCGAAGAATTGTCCCCGATTGCGGAAGCAGAACAGAGTTATCGCGAGTTGTCGCCCTTGCACCTGTGGCGCCATGGCAGCACGGCGGAAAAGCGCCTCATTTTCGGCGGCTGGCTGCTGTTGCTGCTGCTCTGCGTGACGCTGGGCGTGGCCACCGTCAAATGCGGCTGGTCCGGCCTGCCGGTCGGCATGGGCGGCGTCACCGCCTACGTCACCATTTACCCGCCGCTGCCCATCTGCCTGATGCTGGCACTGACGCTTGGCTGGTGGTGGGGGGCGGTTCCGGCGTATTGCTCGACCTTGGTGCTGGCGCTGTATGCGGGCATGCCCTTGTCGTGGGCCTGGCTGTTTGCCTTTGCCAATCCGCTGGGTTTCAGCGTCATGGTGACCGGCTACCGCGCGATGGCCATACGGCGCGACCTGCGCAGCCTGACATCGCTGCTGTTTTTCATCCAGCTCAGTTTCGTGGCCAGCATTTTCAGCTCCGCCGGGGCCCTGATCTGGACGTATACGAACCACCTGGCGCCGGAAGCGCATTTGCCGATCTGGCAGGGCTGGTGGCTGGGAGCATTCCTGCAGAGCGTACTGCTTGGCGGGGCCGGCATGGCCCTGGTGTGGCCCGGCGTGGCGCGCTGGCAGGAGCGGCGCGCAGCGCTGATGCGCAAGCGCCGGGGCGGTTCGCGCCGCTCCGTGCTGCGCATGCTGGCCGTGGTGGCGGGCGGCGTCATGATCTACGGCTTCCTGACCATCCGCCTGGCCGAGGCGGAGAGCGCCGGCGTGCAGCAGGTGTTCCGCCAGACCGTGTGGATTTTCTACTGGGTGTTTTCCGCCATCCTGGTGTTTATCGCCTTTTTCGGCTACCAGCTGTTCTCGCACTGGCAGGATTCCACCGACCGGCTGCTCGGCGAGCTGCAGCGCATGAATGCCGACCTGGAACGCCTGGCCACCACCGATGCCCTGACCGGGCTGCTGAACCGGCGCGCGGCCGACCGCCAGCTCGACGCGGAATGGCACCGCGCCCGCCGTACCGGGCACGCGGCGGCCCTGGTGATGCTCGACATCGACCACTTCAAGCAAGTCAACGACAGCTACGGCCACCCCGGCGGCGACGCCGCCTTGCGCATGCTCGCAGCCTGCATCCGCTCGGCCATGCGCGAAGTGGATGCGGCGGCGCGCTATGGCGGCGAGGAATTCCTGATCGTGCTGCCGGAAACCGGGCGCGAAGGCGCCTTCGTGTTCGCCGAACGCTTGCGCGAGCGGGTCGCGTCCTGCGATATCTGCCACGAGGGGCACAGCTTCCGCTGTCGCATCAGTATCGGCATCGCGGTCAGCGACGAGCACGAGGTCAGCTATGAACACTGGGTGCGGCGCGCCGACCAGGCGCTGTACCGCGCCAAGCAGGGGGGACGCAACCAGGCCGTGCTGGCGGTGTGAGCGGCGCCAGGCCGGCGGCAGCCCTTACTTCAGCAGCCCCGCCAGTTCGACGGCGGTCTTGACCTGCATCTTGTCGAAGATATGGGCGCGGTGCACTTCCACCGTGCGCATCGATATGCCCAGCTCGTCGGCCACCACCTTGTTCATTTTGCCGGCCAGGATCAGGTCCAGCACTTCGCGTTCGCGCGAGGACAGGGTGGCCAGGCGCGCCTGTACGGCCGCCCTGCCGCTGGCCAGGCGCGACGCCGCCAGGCCTTCCTGCACGCGGTCCATCAGCTGGTTGTCGTTGAAGGGTTTTTCGAAGAAGTCGAAGGCGCCGCGCTTGAGCGTGTCGACCGCCATCGGCACGTCGCCGTGGCCGGTCAGGAAGATCACGGGCAGGCGTGCCGTCAGGCCGCGCGCGGCCAGCTGGTCGAACACGGCGATGCCGCTGGTCTCGGGCATGCGCACGTCGAGCAGCACGCAATCGCCTTCCGGGTCGAAGGCGCCGCCCTGGGCGAAGGCCAGGAAGGCTGCCGCGCTGTCATACGCCGTGGCGGCGATGCCGCGCGAGGACGCCAGCCAGGACAGGGCGTCGCGCACCACGGCTTCATCGTCAACGATATGTAGCATCTGAACTGTCTCCCGAATCTGGTTGCGATCCGCCCGCCACGGGCAGCGTAAATGTGAATATGGTACCGCCTTGCGGGTTATCGCGGTGCGTCAATGTGCCGCCATGGAACTCGATCGCCGTGCGGCAAATGTTGAGGCCCATGCCCATGCCCTCCGCCTTGGTCGAGAAGAAGGGCGAAAACAGGCGCTCGGCCACTTCCTGCGGGATGCCGTGGCCGTTGTCGATCACCTGCACCACCACCATCTTCGCCAGCGGATCGGCGTGGGCCACCACGCGCAGCACGCGCTTGAGCGGCTGCGCATCGGCCATCGCTTCGATGCCGTTGCGGGTCAGGTTGAGCAGCACTTGCTCGATCAGCATGCGGTCGGCGCGCACCAGCGGCAGCGACTGCGGGATCTCGACCTGCAGCGACACATGGTGCTGGCGCGCCTGCAGTTCGATCAGGGCCATGATGCTGTCGAGCATGGCCTGCAGGGCCACGTCCTGCCGTTCCGACTCGCGGTTCTTCACGAATTCGTGCACGCTGCGGATGATCTGGCCGGCGCGCTGCGCCTGCGCCCCGGCCTGTTCCAGCGCCGGCTTCAGGGTGGCGCTGTCGCCGCCGCGCGCCAGCACGTTGAGGGCGCCCGTGGTATAGCTCGAGATCGCGGCCAGCGGCTGGTTCAGCTCATGCGCCAGCATGGAAGCGATTTCGCCCATGGTGGCGAGGCGCGCGCTTGCCTGCAGCTTTTCCTGGTGCTGGCGGTTCAATTCCTCCATGCGCTTGCGGTCGGAGATGTCGAGGATGGAACCCATATAGCCGGTGTGGCGTCCTTCCTTGTCCACCAGCGGCGCCTCGAACACCAGCACCGGGATGCGGGTGCCGTCCGGACGCTGGAACAGGGTTTCGAACTCCGGCGTGATGGAACCGGCCAGCACACTGGCCAGGCGGTGCTGGTATTCCTCCATCACGTCGGGCGCCCAGTAAGGCATGGGCGGCGAGCGGCCGATCAATTCCTCCGCCGGGTAACCCACCATCTGGCAAAACGCCGGGTTGACGTAGGTGATGCGGCCCTCCAGGTCGCGCGCGCGCAAGCCCGTCACCAGCGAGTTTTCCATCGCCGTGCGGAAGGCCATCTGCTGCCGCAACTCGCCCTCGGCCGCCAGGCGGCGCGAGATGTGGCCCCACAGCGCGAACAGGCTCCACAACAGGGCCAGCGACAGCGCGATGACGGAACCCACCAGCAGGTTGGGCAACAGCTTCGGTTCGCTCTTGACGCTGTCGGTCATCAAGGTGATGGTGGCGCCGGGCAGGTCGAGGGCGCGCTTGTGGGTATACACGCCGTGGCCGGGGCCGGCCGAGCTGCGGCGGGCCAGCACCTTGTCGTCGCGGTCGAGCAGGCTGATCTGGTTATCCTGCGCGAACCACCACGGCACCATTTCATCGAGCAGGGCGCTGAGCTGGAAGGTGGCCACCAGGCTGCCCAGCCATTGTTCGCCGCGGTAGATGGGGAAGTGCAAATCCATCTTCAGCGCGCCCGGGTCGGCAGCGCCCGGTGCCGGTTCGGGTTCGGCGTAGATTGGCGCGTGCGAACGGCGCGCGCGGTCTTGTGCCGCCAGCGAGGCCTGGCCCAGTTGCGCGCGTGCCGGCGGCACCGGTGTGCTGGCGGCCAGGATGCGTCCGGCGGGATCGACCTGCATCACCCCGGTCAGTTCGGCGCCATTTTTCAGCATGCGGGCCATGCGCTGCTCCACCTCGGCCGCCGACAGGTGGCCGCCGGCGATTTCGTTGGCCAGACCGCGCAAGCTTTCCTCATGGCGGCCGAGCTGGAAGCGGATCGATTGCTCGACCCATAGCGTGTCGGCGATCAATTGTTCCTGCCGCTCGGTGCTCTCGAGCTGGCGCGCCTGCCAGGGCAGCCAGAATACAATGGCCAGGAACAGCAAGACCAGCACCACTGGCAACAGCCAGCGCACGGAAAAGGGCAGGAAGATGCGTTTTGACATGCGCCGAGGGTATCGGATCCGGTATCCGCTTGTATTGTGGGTTTCCACAGTTGTATGCCACTATTTCGGTGACACAATATAAGCTGAGAATAATAATGCACCAAAATCGCCGGGAGACACCATGCAATTGAAGCCCCTCCTGGCCGCCTTCGGCGCGGCCGCCCTTGTCACGTCCCAGGCCCTGGCCCAAGCGCCCATCGTCATCAAGTTCAGCCACGTGGTGGCGCCCGACACCCCCAAAGGACAGGCGGCCGAGCGTTTCAGGCTGCTGGCGGAAAAAGCCACGGCCGGCCGCGTCAAGGTGCAGGTCTACCCCAACAGCCAGCTGTACAAGGACAAGGAAGAACTGGAAGCCTTGCAGCTGGGCGCGGTGCAGATGCTGGCGCCGTCGCTGGCCAAATTCGGCCCGCTGGGGGTGAAGGAATTCGAAGTCTTCGACCTGCCCTATATCTTCCCCAACAAGACGGCGCTGTACAACGTGACCGAAGGGCCGATCGGCAAGACCTTGCTGAAAAAGCTGGAAACCAAGGGCATTACCGGGCTGGCGTACTGGGACAATGGTTTCAAGGTCATGTCGGCCAACCGCCAGTTGCGCGTGCCGGCCGACTTCAAGGGCTTGAAGATGCGCATCCAGTCGTCCAAGGTGCTCGATGCGCAAATGCGCGCGCTGGGCGCCGTCCCGCAGTCGCTGGCTTTCTCCGAAGCGTATATGGCCTTGCAGACCGGCGTGGTGGATGGCACCGAGAATCCGCCCTCCAATATGTTTACGCAAAAGATGCACGAGGTGCAAAAGCACCTGACCATTTCCAACCACGGCTACCTGGGCTATGCTGTCATCGTCAACAAGAAGTTCTGGGATGGCTTGCCGCAGGATATCCGCAGCAAGCTGGAAGGGGCGATGCGGGACGCCACCACGTACGAGAAAGCGATTGCCCAGCGCGACAACGACCTGGCGCTGGAAGCGATCCGCAAATCCGGCAAGACCCAGATCTACAACCTCAGCGCGCAAGAGCAAGCGATGTGGCGCCAAGTCCTGCTGCCGGTCCAGAAGCAGATGGCCGACCGCATCGGCAAAGACTTGATCCAGGCCATCAACCGGGAAGCAGCAAAGTAAACCGGCTTTGTCAAGTTGCTCAAAATAAATAACGATATAAACAAAAACTTCGGTTACTATGGCGACGCCCCCGAACGGTGCGGCTTGCACCATGATGGTTACGGGCACAGGATTTAGTGGGGAGTGGAGAAGAAGAACTAGCGGCAGCGCCGCGGATACATAGAGGAGACACGCCGCCTGACAGTATGCTGTTGGCCGCCGCCACAAGCGGGGTTAGATGGCCGGGGCGACGACAACAAGACTCAAGACGCACCTGCGGGTGCGTTTTTTTTTGCCCTATCGTGGCGCACTGGTGTAGCATGAATGCCACAGTATGAATGGAGCAACCGTGACCGAAATACAACAGGTTGGCAAGAATTTCAGTGCCATCGTCCACCTTCCGTTCGGCGCCATGGGTATCGGGACGGCCGGTGCCGTGGTGACGGAAATGTTTTACCTGCCCGAAGGCACGCCCGAGCTGGCGCCGGCCGATGCCGTGGCGGAGCAAGCCGTGCAGCAATTGCTGGCGTATTGCGACGATGCCGACTACCGCTTCGATTTGCCGCTGGCCATGCGCGGCAGCGCCTTCCAGCGCCGCGTGTGGCAGACCCTGCGCGAAATCCCGCGCGGCCAGGTGCGCACCTATGGCGAGCTGGCCAAACACCTCGATTCGGTGGCGCGCGCGGTGGGCCAGGCATGCCGCAGCAATCCATTCCCGCCGCTGGTGCCCTGCCACCGCGTGACCGGCGCCGCCGGCCTGGGCGGCTTTGCCGGCAGCGATGACCAGAACGGCTATACCCTGGCCGTGAAACGCTGGCTGCTGGCCCATGAAGGGCATCAAGAGTACCAATGGCAGCAGGCAACCTTGCTCTGATCGACGAGTTCTGCGACAGCCTGTGGCTGGAGGATGGCTTGTCGAAAAATTCCCTCGATGCCTACCGGCGCGACGTGACCGCCTTCGCGCGCTGGCTGGAAACGGCGCGCCCGTCGGTGGCCAGCCTGTACGCGGCCGGCACCGCCGACCTGCAAGCGTATTTCGCCGCGCGCCACGCCGACACCAAGGCCAGCTCGGCCAACCGCCGCCTGTCGGCGCTGAAGCGCTTTTACCAGCTGGCGCTGCGCCAGCGCCACATCACGGACGACCCCTGCCTGCGCATGGCCTCGGCCAAGCAGCCGCTGCGCTTCGTGCACACCTTGAGCGAAGGCCAGGTGGAAGCGCTGCTGGCCGCGCCCGACCTGCGCACGCCGCTCGGCATGCGCGACCGCACCATGCTGGAGCTGATGTATGCCAGCGGCTTGCGCGTGTCGGAACTGGTGGCGCTGAAGACGCTGGAACTGAGCATGAACGATGGCGTGCTGCGCATCACCGGCAAGGGCGCCAAGACGCGCCTGGTGCCCTTCGGCGCGCAGGCGCGCTTGTGGATCGAACGCTACTTGCGCGAAGCGCGCGGCGCCATCCTCGAGGGCCAGCAGGACGACGCCCTGTTCGTCACCGGACGCGGCGGGCCGATGACGCGGCAAATGTTCTGGGTGGTGGTGAAAAAGCACGCCGCCAAGGCCGGCATCAGCGCGCCGCTCTCGCCGCACACCTTGCGGCACGCGTTTGCCACCCATTTGCTGAACCACGGTGCCGACTTGCGCGTGGTGCAGTTGCTTTTAGGCCACTCCGACATTTCCACCACCCAGATCTACACCCATGTGGCCCGCGAGCGGTTAAAGCAGATTCATGCGTTACATCATCCGCGCGGATAATTTCGTTTGCGCGGCGCCGGCAATCGGCCTAATGTAGGCTTTCAGGAGGTGGTCCCATGGCAAAAACGAATTTTGCTTTCGAGAAGCGCCAGCGCGAGCTGGAAAAGAAGCGCAAGGCTGAGGAAAAGGCCCAGAAAAAGCAGGCAGCCAAGAACCGGCCGGCCGGCGAGCAGGAAGCCGACGAAGCCGGCTACGAGACCGAGGAAACCGACTCCACAACGCCGGAATAAAGTTGAAAGTCGGGGTCAGCTCTGGCTTCTCGAGGAGTTTTGCGCTTCGCGCAGCGCGAATGTCCGGTTGCCAGAGCTGACCCCGACTTTTAATTCGTCAGGCGGCTTCGGCGACGCCGGGCTGGCCGGGGGCTTTGGCGTCGGCGTCGTGGCCGCGGCGCAGCCAGCGCTTGGCGCGCCTGCCGAAATTGTCGAGGTAGGTGTAGGCCACCGGCACCACCACCAGGGTCAGCAGGGTGGACGTGATCACGCCGCCGATCACGGCCCGGCCCATCGGGGCTTGCGTCTCGCCGCCTTCGCCCAGGCCGATCGCCATCGGCAGCATGCCGAAAATCATTGCCAGCGTCGTCATCAGGATGGGGCGCAGGCGCACCTGGCCGGCATCCATGATGGCCTGGTATTGCGCCTTGCCTTCGCGCTGGCCCTGGTTGGTGAAGTCCACCAGCAGGATGGCGTTCTTGGTCACCAGGCCCATCAGCATGATCACGCCGATCACCGAGAACACGTTGAGGGTGGAGCCGGTCGCCAGCAGGGCCACCAGCACGCCGATCAGCGACATCGGCAGCGAAACCATGATGGCGATCGGCTGCAGGTAGCTGCCGAACTGCGAGGCCAGCACCAGGTAGATGAAGACGATGGCGATGCCCAGCGCCATCATGGCGCCATTCATGGTTTCGGCCATCTGCTGCGCGTTGCCGGCCACGTCGAAGCGCACGCCATCGGGCAGCGTCATCGAATCCATGGCCTTCTTCACATCGGCGTCGATGTCGCCGCCGGGACGGCCCTCGTGGGCGGCATAGATGGCGACGCGCCGCTGCAAGGCCTGGCGCTTCAGCACTTGCGGGCTGAAGGAGGGCACGAAATCGACCACCTGGCGCAGCGGCACCATGACCGGGTTGCCATTGGCGTCGGTCTTGCTGGAGGCGAGCGACAGGTCGGCCAGGTCGGACACGCGCTGCCGGCCCGACTTCGGCAATTGCACGTTCACTTCATAGTTCTGCCCATCGCTGGCCAGCCAGTAGCTGACCTGGTCGCCGCCCACGAAGGGGCGCATGGCGGAACCGATCTGCTGCACCGTCAAGCCCAGGTCGCTGGCCAGTTCATTATTGATTTTCAGGGTCACGGATGGGTTGGCGCCTTCCTGGCTGTATTCCATGTCGGCCACGCCCTTGATCTGGCGCATTTTGCCCATCAGTTCTTGCGCCGTCGCTTCCAGCTTGGCCTCGTCGGTGCCGAGGATGGCGATGAAGATCGGCTTGAAGCCGGACGATTGCGTAATGCCCCCGATCGTCGCCAGGCGGGCGCGCATGGCCTGCTCCAGCGCTTCCTGCGAGCGGCGGTGGGTTTTCCTGATGTCGGTCAGGCGCAGGTTGATGCGCGTGACATGGCGGCCTTCCCAGGTGCCGACGGTGGTCAGCATGGAGTCGATTTCCGGGAAATCCTTCAGCGCCGCTTCCACCTGCCGGGCCTTGGCATCGTTGTATTCCAGGCTGGAGCCGACCGGCACCTTGAATTGCAGGTTGATCCAGCCCTGGTCGGTTTTCGGGAACATCTCGCCGCCGATCATCGGCACCAGCAGCAGGCTGGCGCCGAACAGGCCGACGGCGGTGAGCAGGGTGAGCTTGCGCCAGGTGAGCGCCACGCCCAGCACCCTGGCGTACACCACGTGCACCTTTTCCACGCCATGCTCGACCTTTTCCATGATGCGGCCCAGCCACGGCAGGTATTTGAAGCGGTCCTTGACCGGGTCATGCCACACGGACGACAGCATCGGGTCCAGCGTGAAGGAGACGAACAGCGACACCAGCACGGCCACCGTCACCGTCACGCCGAACTGCAGGAAGAAGCGGCCGATGATGCCATCCATGAAGGCTACCGGCACGAACACGGCGACGATGGCGAAGGTGGTGGCCATCACGGCCACGCCGATCTCATTGGTGCCGTCCTCCGCCGCCTTGCGGTGGTGCTTGCCGAAGCCGAGGTGGCGCACAATGTTTTCGCGCACCACGATGGCATCGTCGATCAGCAGGCCGATGCACAGCGACAGCGCCATCAGGGTCAGGAAGTTCAGCGTGAAGCCGAAGGCTTTCATGGCGATGAAGGAAGCCAGCACCGCGATCGGCAGCGTCAGGCCGGTGATCACGGTGGAACGCCAGGAGTGCAGGAAGAAGAACACGATCACCATCGTCAGCACCGCGCCTTCGATGATGGTGCGCTTCACATTGTCCAGCTGGGCTTGCACGCGGTCGGCCTGGTTGTCCAGGATGCGCAGCTTGATGTCTGCCGGCAGGGTCTTTTGCAGGTTCTCGGCGACTTTGGCGACGCCATTCCCCACTTCCACCACGTTGGCATCCTGCACCTTGGTGATTTCCAGCGAGATGCCGCGCTGGCCGTTGACGCGGGCGATCGACTGCTCTTCCGCCTCGCCATCGACCACGTCGGCCACCTGCTCCAGGTAGACCGGGCCGTTGGCGCGGCGCGCCACGATGATCTTGTTGAATTCGCGCGCTTCCTTCAGTTTGCCCTCCACGCGCACCAGCGATTCCGACACGTCGGCGGAAATGCGGCCGGCCGGCAGGTTGGTATTGGTGACCTGGATGGCACGCACCAGTTCATCCACGCCAACGCCGTGCGCGCGCATCTCCGATGGGCGCGGGATGACCTGCATCTGGCGCTTGGTGGTACCCGACACGCGCACCTGGCCCACGCCCGGCACGCCCTGGAAGCGCTTGGCGATCAGCTGGTC
>CBFGQI010000015.1:0-58463 GCA_965650885.1 uncultured Oxalobacteraceae bacterium | reverse complement strand
GGAAATTCAATTATGAGGATGCGCCGGCCGACGTGCTGGCGCGCGTCGATGCCATCGCGGCAGTGTGCCGCGACTATGGCGTGCCGCTCCAGGCCGCCGCCCTGCAGTTCCCGATGGCGCATCCGGCGGTGGTGTCGTGCGTGGCCGGCGCCCACAGCCCGCAGCAATTGCGCGAGAACGCCGCCTGGTTTGCGCAGCCGCTGCCGGAAGGACTGTGGCAGGAACTGGTGCGCCGCGGCCTGCTCGACTGCCACGCGCCGACGCCCCGGCCGGCTGAACGTTTTGATTGACCAAGGAAAGCCCCATGAAATTGTTGCGTTTCGGCCCCAAGGGCCACGAAAAACCCGGACTGCTCGATGCCAACGGCATCCTGCGCGACCTGTCCGGCCTGTTGCCCGACCTGACTTCGGCCCACCTGGGCCGTGCCTGGCTGGACCGGCTGGCATCGGCCGATCCGGCCCGCCTGCCGGCAGTGGAAGGCCCGGTGCGCATGGCGCCGGTGGTGGCCGACATCGGCAAGATGATCTGCGTCGGCTTGAACTATTCCGACCATGCCGCCGAATCGGGCATGGAGGTGCCGTCCGAGCCGGTGCTGTTCACCAAGGCCACCAGCGCGATCATCGGGGCCAACGACGCGGTGGTGCTGCCGCGCGGCTCCGTCAAGAGCGACTGGGAAGTCGAACTGGGGGTGGTGATCGGCACGCGCGCCCGCTACGTGGAAGAGGAGCGTGCCCTGGACCACGTGGCCGGCTATTGCGTGGTCAACGACCTGTCCGAGCGCGAATACCAGCTCGAGCGCGGCGGCCAGTGGGACAAGGGCAAGGGCTGCGATACTTTCGGCCCGGTGGGGCCGTGGCTGGTGACCGCCGATGAAGTGCCCGATCCGCAAAACCTCGACATGTGGCTCGAAGTGAACGGCAAGCGCTACCAGAGCGGCAACACCCGCACCATGGTGTTCACGGTGGCGCAGCTGGTGAGCTATATCAGCCGCTTCATGACGCTCAACCCGGGCGACGTGATCAGCACCGGTACCCCGCCGGGCGTCGGCCTGGGCCAGAAGCCGGAACCGGTCTACCTGCGCGCGGGCGACCGTATCGCGCTCGGCATCCAGGGCCTCGGCCAGCAGAACCAGACCGTACATGCCTGGGATCCGGCCTTGATCGACGGCTGACCTGGAAGGCACCCACACCAACCTTCAAAGCACCGCCAAGAGTGCTCACTGGAGACATCCGCCATGAGCGAACCACGCAGCCGCCATAGCTACGCCTTTGCATTCGCAATGATTACTTCGCTGTTTTTCATGTGGGGCTTCGTCCACAATCTCGATCCGATCCTGATCCCCCATCTGCGGCGCTCGTTCGAGCTGACCGTGTTGCAGTCGGCGCTGGTCGATTCGGCCGTGTTCATCGCTTATTTCGTGATGGCGCTGCCGGCCGGCATGCTGATCCGGCGCGCGGGGTACCGGCGGGCGATGATCTGCGGCCTGCTGCTGTTTGCCATTGGCGCGCTGTTGTTCATTCCGGCGGCCGATACCCACCGCTATGCCTTCTTCCTGGGAGCGCTGTTCATCATCGCTTGCGGCTTGACCGTGCTGGAAACGGCAGCCAACCCTTATATCTCGCTGCTGGGGCGCCCGGAGCGCGCCGTGCAGCGCCTGAACCTGGCGCAATCGTTCAACGGGCTGGCGGCGACGCTGGCGCCGATCGTCGGCGCGCGCCTGATCCTGGTGGAAGGGGCCACCGACGCGCAGTTGCAGGCCATGCCGGAAACGCTGCGCCAGTCCACGCTGGCGCTGGAGGCGGCCAGCGTGAAAGGACCCTACCTGGCGATCGCACTGGTCATCCTGGCGATTGCGGTGGTCTTTTACTTCCTCGAGTTGCCCGATCCGGCGTCAGAGCCGGGACGCGCGCACGATTCGACCGCCGCAGCACTGGCCCGCGCCCTGCGCAAACCCGCCATCCGCCGCGCGGTGGTGGCGCAATTCTTCTATGTCGGTGCCCAAGTGTGCGTGTTCAGCTTCTTCATCCTGTACGCCACCAGGGCGGCCGGGCTGTCGCAGCTGGCCGCCGCCGATTACCTGGGCTGGGGCTGCGGGCTGGCCTTCGTCAGCGGCCGCTTCGCCGGCACTTACCTGATGAAGTATGTCGCTTCGCCACACCTGCTGCTGGTCTACGCCCTGGCCTGCACGGCCTTGTCCGCCGTCGCCATGTTTGCCGGCGGGCTGGCCAGCGTGGGCGCGGTGATCGGCATCGCATTCTTCATGTCCATCATGTTCCCGACCATCTTCGCGCTCGGCATCCAGGAGGCCGGCGCCGACACGGAAATGGGGAGCAGCCTGATCATCATGAGCATCGTCGGCGGCGCGGTGGTACCGCTATTGTTTGGCTATATCAGCGACGCGACCGGCAACCTTCAATACGGCTATGCCGCTCCGCTGTTGTGCTTCCTGGTGATCGCGTGGTTCGCGCGCGCCGTGGCGCGGGAACAGCGGCAGCAGGCGGCCATCGCCAGCGACGGAGTACTGCAGCATGTTTGAACTGAACCGGAAGAAAGCCGTCATTACCGGCGGCGGCAGCGGCATCGGCCGCGCCATTGCGACCCTGTTCGCGCGCCAGGGCGCGACGGTCCACATCATCGACGTCAGCGACGAGGCGTGCAGCGGCGCGGCAGCGGAAATCCGCGCGGCGGGCGGCACGGCGACCACGCATGCCTGCGACGTGAGCCAGCAGGCGGCGGTGGAAGAGGCGTTCGCCGCCATCGGGGCGATCGATATCCTGGTCAACAATGCCGGCGTGGCGCACATCGGCAAGGCGGACAATACCAGCGAGGCGGACTTCGACCGCGTCATGAACGTCAACGTGAAAGGCGTCTACAACTGCCTGCACGCGGCGATCCCGCGCTTGCGCGAGAACGGCGGCGGCGCGATCGTCAACATGGCTTCGGTGGCGGCCTGGGTCGCGGTGGCCGAACGTTTCGCCTATTCGGCGGCAAAGGGCGCCGTGATGGCGATGACCTTGTCGGTGGCCAAGGATTACCTGCAGGACGGCATCCGCTGTAATTCGATTTCGCCGGGCCGCGTGCACACGCCCTTCGTGGACGGCTACCTGGCGCGCCAATACCCGGGCAGGGAAGCCGAAATGTTCGAGCGCCTGTCCAAGACCCAGCCGATCGGCCGTATGGCACGGCCGGAGGAAGTGGCGGCACTGGCGCTCTACCTGTGCAGCGACGCCGCTGCATTCATTACCGGCAGCGATTATCCGATCGATGGCGGCTTTATCACCCTGAATTCATGAAACCGACTCTGACCTTCCTCGCGGCCTCAGCCGCATCCTTATGCCTGCCGGCTGCCTGCGCCCTGGCAGCTCCCGTCACCGTCACGTCGCCGGATGGGCGTATCGCCATCCGGATCGAAGACGACGCCAGCCGCTTCACCGTTTCCCGTGGTGGAAAAACCGTGATCGCATCCTCGCCGCTGGGCCTTGAGCTGGACGGCGCACCCGACTTCGGTGCGCTGGCACTGGAATCGCGCGACGACGTCAAGGTCGACCGCCGCATCGCGCTGGTCGCCACCAAGGCCGCTTCCGCGCGCGACCATTACCGCGGCGCCACGCTGGCATTCAAGGAGCGCAGCGGCGCCGGGCGCCGTTTGCTGGTGGACGTCCGGGCTTACGACGATGGCGTGGCGTTCCGCTACCGTATCGACGGTAACGAGCCGGTGCGCCTGCGCGGCGAGCGCACGGCGTTCGTGCCGGAGGGCGACCCTGACTGCCTGGCGTCGGTCGCCGAAGGGGCGCATGAGATGCCGTTCGACAGCGTGAAGGCGTCGCAGCTGCGTGCCGGCCAGGCTTACGACGTGCCGGTGGTGTGCAGGCTGCCAGCCGCAGGCACTGCCTATGCGATCACCCAAGCCAACCTCGCCGGCTATACCGGGGCTGCGCTGGTGGCCGAGGGCGGGGCGCTGCGGGTGCGGCTGTCGGCGCCGCCGAAGCGGCCAACGCCGGCATTCGTCTCGCAAGCCGGGCTGACCACCGCCTGGCGCGCGGTCATGATCGGCAACCGCGCTGGCGATCTGATCGGCTCGCATCTGGTGGGCAACCTGAACCCGCCGCCGGAAGGGGACTTCAGCTGGGTGCGGCCCGGCAAGGCGGCCTGGGACTGGTGGTCCGGGCCGTTGGCGGGCATGAAGGCCGACATGGCCAGCTATAAGCGCTTTATCGATTTCGCGGCCGACGCCGGCTTGCTGTACTACCTGATCGACGCCGGCTGGGCATCCGGTCCCGGCGGCTGCTGCGATGCCAAGCCGGACACCGACATCACCCGCGCCGCCGACGGCATCGACATTCCGGAGCTGGTGCGCTATGCCGCCGCCAAGGGCGTAGGACTGCTGCTGTGGGCGCACTGGGAACATGTGGCGCCGCGCATGGACGAGGTGCTCGACACCTACGCGCGCTGGGGCATCAAGGGCATCAAGGTCGACTTCATGAACCGCGACGACCAGGACATGGTGGCGTTCTACCAGCGCATTGCGCAGGCCACGGCCAAGCGCCGCCTGCTGCTGGACCTGCACGGCGCCTACGTGCCGGCCGGCCTGCAACGCAGCTACCCCAACTTCATCACCCAGGAAGGCGTGCTGGGCGCGGAATGGAACAAGATGGACAGCAAGATCACGCCGCGGCACAACCTGATGCTGCCTTACACCCGCATGCTGGCCGGCCCGATCGATTACACGCCGGGCGGCTTCCACAATGGCACGCCGGCCACCTTCAAGGTGCGCGAGGTGAACCCGGAAACGCAGACTACGCGCGGGCAGGCGCTGGCCATGTACGTGGTCTACGACAGCCCGCTGCAGATGGTGTCGGACGCGCCCGAGACCTATCGCGGCGCGGCCGGCTTCGATTTCATCCAGCGCGTGCCGACGGCATGGGACGAGACGCGCTTCCTGTCCGGTACGCCGGGCCGCGACATCGTGCTGGTGCGGCGCCAGGGCGGCAGCTGGTATCTCGGTGCGATGACGGCGGAGCTGGCCGGTGAGCGCGTCGAACGCGTGCCGCTGCGCTTCCTGCCCGCCGGACGCTATCGCGCCACGGTATGGGAAGACGGCGCCACACCCAACGAATTGCGGCGCGTTGAGCGCGAGGTGACGGCGAAGGACGAGCTGGCGCTGCGCCTGGCGCCGGCAGGCGGCGCAGCCGTGGTGCTGGAACCGATCAATACAAAGCAAGGGAAATGACATGAAAACAGTGGTATGCCAAGCGCCGGGCGAATTGCGTATGGGCGAAGCGCCGGTGCCGGTGCCTGGGCCAGGTGAAGTCCTGCTGCGCGTGCGCCGCATCGGCCTGTGCGGCACCGATATGCATATCTTCCGCGGCAGCCAGCCCTTCCTGCAGTATCCGCGCGTGATGGGGCACGAGCTGTCGGGTGAGATCGTCAGCGCGCCGGAAGGTTCCGGCCTTGCGCCCGGCGACCAGGTGTACGTGATGCCTTACCTGTCGTGCGGGGAATGCGTGGCCTGCCGCAAAGGCAAGACCAACTGCTGCACCAGGATCCAGGTGCTGGGCGTGCACCGCGATGGCGGCATGGCCGAATACCTGGCGCTGCCGGCCCGTTTCGTGTTCAAGACCGATGGCATTTCGCTCGATGAGGCGGCAATGCTGGAATTCCTGGCGATCGGCGCCCACGCAGTGCGCCGCGGCGCGGTCGGGCAGGGCCAGCGCGTGCTGGTGGTGGGGGCGGGACCGATCGGCCTGGCGGTGACGCTGTTCGCACGCCTGAACGGTGGCCAGGTGACCGTGCTCGATACCCGCGAGGACCGGCTGGAATTCAGCCGCGACGTGCTGAAGGCGCCGTTCACGGTGCTGGCGGGAGACGGCGACAAGGAGGTGATGGCGGCGCTGACGGAAGGGGAGTTCTACGACGTGGTGTTCGACGCCACCGGCAATGTCAAGGCCATGGAACGCGGGCTGGAATTCGTGGCGCATGGCGGCACCTATGTGCTGGTATCGATCGTGCTCGACCGGATCTCCTTTGCCGACCCGGAATTCCACAAGCGCGAAACCAGCCTGCTGGGCAGCCGCAATGCCACCGCGGACGATTTCCGTACCGTGCTGGCGGCCATGAAGGCAGGGCAGGTGCCGACCGGCCTGATGAATACGCACCGCAGCACCCTGGATGGCTTCATCGACGTGCTGCCGCAGTGGATGGATCCTGCCAGCGGCGTGATCAAGGCCATCGTCGAGGTGTAAATGCATCCCATCCTTCAATTCGGCACCAGCCGTTTCCTGCAGGCGCACGTCGACCTGTTCGTCAGCGAAGCGCTGGAAAGCGGCCATGCGCTGGGCCCCGTCACCATGGTGCAGACCACCGGCAGCGCCGAGAGCGCGCGGCGGGTGGCGGCGCTGCGGCACGGCGGCCGTTATCCCATCGTCATCCGCGGCTGGCAGGATGGCGCGCCATACCAGCGCGAGCTGCAGGTCGGGTCGATCGCCAATGCGTTGCGGGCCAGCGAGGACTGGCCGCAGGTGGTGCAAGCGGCCATCGCTGCCCAGGTGGTCGTGTCGAACACGGGGGACCGTGGCTATGAACTGGACCCATCCGACGATGCGCGGCTGCTGGAGAACGGCGAGGTGCCGCGCAGCTTCCCGGCCAAGCTGCTGGTGCTGCTGTACGCGCGCTACCGGCGCGGCGCGGCGCGGCTTACGCTGATGCCCTGTGAACTGGTGGCCAATAACGGCAGCGTGCTGCGCGCGGTGGTGGCCGGGCTGGCGCGCAGCTGGGGCATGGACGATGCTTTCCTGGCCTGGCTGGAGCGCTCCTGCGTGTGGGTCAATTCCCTGGTCGACCGCATCGTGTCGCAGGCGCTGGAGCCGGCCGGCGCGGTGGCCGAACCGTATGCCCTGTGGGCGATCGAGGCGCAGCCCGGCATGGTGCTGCCATGCACGCATCCGCAGATCGTGGTGACCGCGCAGCTGGCGCCATATGAGCGGCGCAAGCTGCTGATGCTGAACTTGGGCCATACCTTCCTGGCCGAACAATGGCTTGCCGATGCGCGTGCGGCCGATGAAACGGTGAAGCAAGCGATGGCCGAGCCGGCCCTGTGTGCCGAGCTGGAAGCGGTCTGGGAGGAGGAAGTGCTGCCGCTGTTCGAGGCCCTGGGCGAGCGCGACGCGAGCCGCGGCTACCTGGCGGCGGTCAGGGACCGCTTCAACAATCCTTTCCTCGAGCACCGCCTGGCCGATATTGCGCAGAACCATGAGGAAAAGAAGCGCCGCCGCCTGCAGCCCGCGCTGGCCCTGGCGGCCGAACTGGGGCTGGACCTGCCGCAGACGCGCTTGCGCGCGGCATTGGCGCGGGGCGCGGGAGCATGATGCGCATCGACGCCCACCAGCACTTCTGGCGTCTGTCCGAACGCATGGGCGCCTGGCCGCCGCCGCAACTTGCGGCGATCTACCGCGACTTCTATCCCGAAGACCTGGGGGCGGACCTGCACCGGAATGGCGTGGCCGCCACCGTGCTGGTGCAATCGATGCCGAACGAAGACGACACCCGCTACCTGCTGGACCTGTCGGACCGCTACAGCTTCATCTGCGCGGTGGTGGGCTGGACCGACCTGAAAGCGCACGACGCGCCGCAGCGCATCGCTGCACTGGCGGCGCACCCCAAACTGCGTGGGCTGCGCCCCATGCTGCAAGACCTCGACGACGATGGATGGATCGACGACCCGGCCCTGGCCCCCGCAGTGGCGGCCATGCTGCGCCATGGCCTGGTATTCGATGCCCTGGTGTTGCCGCGCCACCTGCCGGCATTGCTGGCGTTCGCGCGCCGCTTCCCGCAATTGCCGATCGTGATCGACCACTTGGCCAAGCCGGTCATGCAGGGACAGCCCGATGCGCAGTGGCTGCGGCACATGGCGCAACTGGCCGCCGAGCCGCAGGTGCAATGCAAGCTGTCCGGCATGGTGACCGAGGCCGGGCCCGGCTGGACGGTCGGCCAGCTGCGGCCCTATGCGCAGCAGGTACTGCAGGCGTTCGGCCCGGAACGGGTGATATGGGGCAGCGATTGGCCGGTGCTCACCCTGGCGGCCGGCTACGATGCTTGGGTCGCGGCCAGCGAGCAGTTGCTGGCGCACCTGGACGAAGCCCAGCGGCAAGCCGTGTTCGGCTTGAACGCCCAGCGCTTTTACCGCATGGACTTGCCGGGAGCCGCCTGATGCCGAATGATGCCGTCAAATCCGAAATGCGCATGTACCGCCTGGTGGCGGAGCGCATCCAGGAACTGATCCGCCAGGAAGGTTTCGAGAGCGGCGACCGGCTGCCGGCCGAGCGTGAGCTGGCGGCCCGGCTGAGCGTCAGCCGCGCGTCGCTGCGCGAAGCCCTGGTGGCGCTGGAGATCGGCGGCGTGATCGAGGTGCGCAGCGGATCCGGCATCTATGTGGTCGACCGCCATGCTTGCGCCGCCGCGGCGCCGGAGGCGGGCCCCGGGCCGTTCGAGGTACTGTCGGCGCGGCGCATGGTCGAAGCCGAGGTGGCGGCGAAAGCCGCCCGCAACGCGAGCGACGCGGCGCTGGATGCGATCCTGGCCGCGCTGACGGAAATGGAACGCAGCTACGACGACCCGGCCAGCCACGACCAGGCGGACCGCAATTTCCACCTGGCGCTGGCGCACGCGGCCGGCAATGCGGCGCTGGTGAGCGTGGTGGAATACCTGTGGGACCAGCGCGGCGACATGGCGCACCGCCTCAAGCAGCATTACCGGCCCGAGGCGCTGGGCGCGGCCACCCTGGCCGACCACCGGGCCATCTTCAGCGCCATCGCCGCGCGCGACGAAAGCGGTGCGCGCCAGGCCATGCGCGCCCATCTGGCGCGTGTGCATCGGGCTTTGTCCGGCAACGGCCTGGCGCCATTGTAAAATGGCAGCCGTCCGTCCACAGTCACCGCACTTCAATGGCCCGTTCTCCTACCGTCTTCAAACGCAGCGCCAACCTGCTGCTCGACCACATCGCTGCGGCGGTCGCCGTCGGCGACGCACTGCCGACGGAGCACCGGATGGCCGAGCTGGGGGAGGGCAGCCGCACCTCGGTGCGCAGTGCGCTGGCATATTTCCATGAGCGTGGGCTGATCGGCAGCCTGAAGGAACGCCGCCTGCTGCGCAAGCCGGTGCCGGAAGACTATTTCGCCGTGGCCGACCTGCAAAGCGGCGCGGACCGGGTGCGGCAAGTGCTGATGGAGCTGATTTACCAGGGCGACCTGCCGCCCGGTGCGGAATTCACCGAAGTCGATTTGTCGCGCGCTGCCGGGGTCAGCACCATCACCGTGCGCGAATTCCTGATCGAATTCTCGCGCTTTGGGCTGATCCGGAAAAAGATGCATGGCGGCTGGCGCCTGTGCGCATTCGACCGCGCCTTCGCGCTGGAGGTGGCCGAAGTGCGCCAGATGTTCGAGCTGGCCGCCATCGAGCGCTTCGGCGGGCTGCCGGCCGGCGATCCGGCCCATGCGGCCGTCAGCCAGCTGATCGCGCGGCATGAGGCGCTGGGATCCGTGATGCCGGCCCGCCACCGCGATTTTCCCGCGCTCGACCGCGAATTCCACACTTTCCTGATCGGCCTGTTGAACAACCGCTTCGCGCAGGGCTTCTACGACATCGTTTCCCTGGTGTTCCACTATCACTACCAATGGGACAAGGGCTCCGAGCAGGCGCGCAACCAGTACGCCGCGCACGAGCACCTGGACATCCTGCGCGCGCTCGAGCGGGGCGACATTGCGTCGGCCCTTGCCGCCATGCGCACCCACCTGGGTTCCGCCCGCCGTACCTTGCTGCAAGCGATCCAGGGCCGCCAGCTGACGGCGCCGCAGTAAGCCGGCGGGCCCGGTTTCAGCGCCGTACGTCGAGGTTCCCGGCACGCGCCGCTTCGACCTGCGCTTCGCTGGCCAGGCTGAAATCGCCGGCGATGGAGTGTTTGACCACGGCCGCGGCGAGCCCGAAGTCGAGGGTCCGGTCCCCGCTCCAGCCGCGCGCCAGCCCGTGCAGGATGCCGGCGGCGAAGGCGTCGCCGGTACCGATGCGGTCGACAATGCCCTGCAATGCGTAATCGCGCCCCTGCAGGTCCCCGGCGCGGGTATGCAGCGTCGCGCCCAGCTGGTGGTGGTCGTTGGCAAGCTGCTTGCGGATCGTCGCCGCCGCCATGGACAGATGGGGGAATGCCGCGAATGCCGCCGCCATCGCCTCAGCGCGGGAGCATTGCGCCAGCTCGGGGCGCCGCAGCACCAGCGCAAAATCGCGCTGGTCGGCGAAGGCCAGGTCGGCGAGGCCCAGCAGCTCGCGCAACGCGTCAGCGCCGTCGCTGCCTTGCTGGGCCCACAAGGATGCCCGGTAGTTGCCGTCGAATGAGATCTTGACGCCCAGCGAGCGCGCCGCCCGCATGGCTGCCAGCGTGGCCCGCGCGCCGCATTGACCGGTGGCCGGCGATACGCCGGACACGTGCAGCCAGGCGGCGCCTTCCAGCAGTTCCGGCCAGCGATAGGCGTCCGGGTCGGCTTGCGCAAACACCGATCCGCCCCGGTCGTAAATGATCTCGGACGGGCGCAGCACCGCGCCCGGCGTCAGGAAGTACAGCCCAATGCGGCCGGGGGCAAAGCGGATGCCGGCCGTATCGACGCCGTGCGCCCGCACGCCGTCGCGCACCGCCAGGCCCAGCGCATTGTCCGGCAGGCTGCTGACCAGCGAGACGCGATGGCCGAAGCGCGCCAGCGATACGGCAACATTGGCTTCCGCGCCGCCGATGCACACGTCAAGGCGTGGCGTTTGCAGCAGCAACTGGCCGGCCGGCGCCGACATGCGCAGCAGGAGTTCCCCAAAACAGACGATGCGTTGTTCCATCACGCTATGGTGCAAATTGTACCGCCCCGGCGCAATCATGAAATTGACCAAAGCCGCCAATGAAATCCGCCAGCGCCGGCCGGCGGCGCGCAGGGCGCGGCCTGTTGAAAATCGTGTCGGCGCCTGACGATTTTTGTAATTGCCCCGTTGCCGGGCGCCCAGCACAATCGCCGGCATGCCGACACCGCCATCCCCCAACCCGCCATCCCGGCGCCGCCTGCTGAAAGCCGCGGGACTGTTGCTGGCCGTCAGCGCCGGCGGCAGGCTGTGGGCGCAGCAGGCAGGCAGGAAATATGGCGCCGATAGCCTGCCTGGCGGCGTGGTCGACCAGCCGCTGGTCTTCGTGGGCATCGCAGCCGATGGCATGGTGACGATCGTGGCGCACCGGGTGGAGATGGGAACCGGTATCCGCACCAGCTTGCCGATGGTCGTCGCCGACGAGATGAATGCGGACTGGGCGCGGGTGAAGATCGTCCAGGCCGACGCGGACGAGGCGCGCTACGGCAGCCAGAACGTGGACGGCTCGCGCAGCATGCGCCATTTCCTGGCACCGATGCGGCGCGTCGGCGCCGCGATGCGCCAGATGCTGGAAGCGGCTGCCGCGGCGCAGTGGTCCGTTCCTTTGGACGAGGTGCGCTCCGTACGGCACGCCGTGCTGCATCCCGCAAGCGGCAGGCGGCTGGGCTATGGACAATTGGCGGCCGACGTCATGCGCCAGCCGATACCGGCAACCCTGCGCCTGAAGGCGCCCGAGGAGTTCCTCTACATCGGCAAGGAAACGGTTGGCGTGTATGACACCCCGGACATCGTCACCGGCCGCGCCACTTACGGGATCGATGTGCACCTGCCGGGAATGCTGTTTGCGGTGATGGCACGGCCGCCGGTCCTGGGCAGCCGGTTGCACAGCCTCGACGCTGCGGAAGCGCGCAAGGTGCCCGGCGTGCTCGACATCGTAGCGCTCCCCGGTTACCCCGGCGCGCCATTTTTCCACCCCCTCGGCGGCGTAGCGGTCATCGCGCGCAACACCTGGGCGGCGATCCAGGGCCGCGCCGTCCTGAAGATCGAATGGGGCGGCAGCAAGCACGCCGGGTACGATTCCACGGCCTTCCGCGATGAGCTGTCGGCGGCCGTCCGGAAGCCGGGGCAAGTGTTGCGCGAACAGGGCGACGCCTACTCCGCGCTGGCCGCCGGCGCTCCCGGCCGGCGCGTGTGCGCCGAATACTACGTCCCCCACCATGCCCACGCCACCATGGAACCACCGGTGGCAACGGCACTGTTCAAGGATGGCCGCTGCGAAGTATGGGCGCCGGTGCAGGCTCCGCAAGGTGCGCTTGACAGCGTGGCCGAGCATCTGCAGCTCAAGCCGGAGCAGGTCAGCTTGCACCCGACCTTGCTGGGCGGCGGTTTCGGCCGCAAATGCAAGCCCGACTTCGTCGTGGAAGCGGCCCTGCTGGCGAAGCAGTTCGAAGGCCGTCCGGTCAAGGTGATGTGGACGCGCGAGGACGACATCCGCCACGGCTACCTGCACACGGTATCGGTCGAACGCCTCGAGAGCGTGCTCGATGCGCATGGCCGGCCGCAGGCCTGGCTGCACCGCTCTGCAGCGCCCACCATCATGTCGCTGTTCGCCGCAGGGGCGGCCATGCCGGCGGACTTCGAATATGGCATGGGGGCGGTCAATGTCCCGTTCCAGATTCCCAACCTGCGGGTCGAGGCGGCGCCGGCGCAAGCCCATGCGCGCATCGGCTGGTTCCGTTCGGTGACGAATATCCCGCATGCCTTTGCGGTGCAGAGCTTCGTGGCCGAGCTGGCGCACCTGGCGGGGCGCGACCATCGCGACTACCTGCTGGAGCTGATCGGCCCGCCGCGCAAGATCGATCCCGCTACGCTGGGCGACCATTGGAACTATTCCGAGTCGCCGCAACGCTATCCGCTTGACACCGGCCGCATGCGCGCCGTGGTGGTGCGCGCAAGCAGCGAGGCGGGCTGGGGCGGCAAGCTGCCGCCGGGCCATGGGCTTGGCCTGGCGGTGGCATCGTGTTCGATGTCCTATGTGGCCGTCGTGATCCAGGTGGAAGTCCTCGATGCCGGCGGCTTGCGCATCCATGCCGTGGACATGGCGGTCGATTGCGGCCCGCAGGTCAATCCCGATCGCGTCCGCGCCCAGGCCGAAGGCGGCTGCATGATGGGGCTGGGGCTGGCCCTGGCGGGCGAAATCACGTTCAGGGAGGGCCAGGTGGTGCAATCGAATTTCCACGACTTTCCGGTGCCGCGCTTGAACGAGGCGCCACGCCGCATCCGCGTGCATGCGGTCGGGTCGGATTTCAGCGTCGCGCCGGGCGGGGCAGGGGAGCCGATGCTGCCACCGCTTGCGCCGGCACTGGCCAACGCCATCTTTGCCGCCACCGGGCGCCGACTGCGGACATTGCCGCTGGGCAATCAACTCGGCAGCGGTACCAGGGTTGTCGCTGATGTAGAATGATTGCAGTGACGTATGACGTTCAACCGATGAAAACAAATCGCTTGCTGCTTCGGATTGCGGGGTTTGGCCTGGCTGCCTGCGTCAACGCGAACCCGGCCGCTGCGCTGACCTGCGTCACGGAGGAGAACCGGCCTGTCAATTTCCTGGAAAACGGCAAGGTCACCGGCTTCAGTACCGAAGTGATCGAAGCGGTCCTCAAGGAAATCCACCTGCAATGCGAATTCCAGCTGATGCCCTGGGCGCGCGCCTACACCACGGCCGTCCATGGCGAGAATGTGCTGATTTTTTCCATCCTGCGCACGCCGGAGCGCGAAAAGCTGTTCAAATGGGTCGGGGTCGTGTCGCCCCCCGACAGTTCCTACCTGTTTGCCCTGCGCAGCCGCAAACTGAAGCTGGGCAGCCTGAACGATGCCCTCCACTACAAGATCGGCACCATCAACGGCGATGCGCGCGAACAATACCTGGAAGCGAAAGGCTTCGTCAAAGGCATCCACCTACATGGCAACGCCCTGCCCAAGACCACGTATGAGAAATTGAAGCTGGGCCGGGTCGACCTGTGGGCAATGAGCGAAATCGTGGCGCTCGACCTGGTGCGGCGCGACGGCAGTGATCCCGAGCAGGTGCTGGTGCGTGCGCTCCACCTGTCGGAACTGGGTAGCGGCGGCAGTTATGTGGCATTCGGCGCGAAAACCGATGACCAGCTGGTGGAACGGTTCCGCAAAGGTCTTGAGGCCGTCAAGGCCAATGGCACGTTCGCCGCCCTGCAAAAGAAGTGGTTCTAGCTATTCGAGCTGGATCTTCGTGATGTAGTAAGGTTTGTACGGTGCGGCGTCGGCCTGGAGCATGAGGCCGTCGATGCTGCGGTTGGCCGCCGACAACTCGGCCAGGCCGATCTCGACGATGGTCCAGGTCCTGGCTTTCGGCTCGATCACGTAGCTGCTGTCGAGCGCCTTGCCGTCGGCCATCGCCTTCACCGTGAGCCGCTGCCCGCCTTCGGCGCCGCCATTGATATAGAAGGTCAGCTTGGAGTAGGGCGCGGTGGCGAACGTGTCGTGGTGCAGGGCCAGCGCGCTCCAGGCGTCGCCCTGGACCTTCAGCGGCTTGAGCTCGCCGCTGGTGGGGGGCGTTTCCACCTTGGCCCAGCTGCGGTTTTGCCAGCCGCCCTTCAATTCATTGTCGTAGACGACCAGAGGCTGGGCCTGCGCGGCAGCCGGGATGGCGGGCCAGGCCGCGGCAAGAAGGACCATGGCCAGGGTATTGCGGCGGGATGCATTCATCGTATTGACCTGTGACGGATTGACCTGTGCAACTTATTTTGCGAAAGGTTGCGGGGGGCCGCAATTGCGAAATTTTGCAAGCCCATGAACAAAAATGACTGGTATGCGATTGCTGAATATCATTCACTGGCTTGGTGATTTTCATAATTGCCCGGCGCGCATGGCGCCAGCAAAATCGCAGGATGAAAAACTCCCTACGATTGTCCGCGGCCCTGTTACTGGCGGCCGCCGGCGCCGGCGCGCATGCTGCCGGCGAAGCTGAAACCGTCCTTTACGCCGGCAAGCCCTTGCCTTCATGGAGTGTCGTCCTCGACGGGGAGGCGCCGCCCTCCGGCGTGGCCGGCTTGCGTAAGGCCGAGGTGGACGGCAAGCCGGGCGCGCTGTCGCTGGAATGGAAGGACACCTGGTATGCCGCCCTGCGTTTCGATGGCGGCACGCCGCTCGACTTGCGGCCGTATACCGGCGGCGGCACGCTCGAATTCGACATCAATGTACGCGAGCTGGCCAAGGGCGGCATCTACTTCGTCATGCGCTGCGGCCCGGAATGCTACCGCAAGGTGGCTTATGTGCAGCCTGGCCAGGCCTTGCGGGGCAAGGGCTGGCAGCACCTGTCCTTTTCCATGGCTTGCTTTGCGCGCGCCAGCGACGATTTCAGCAGGGTGAACGGGCCCTTTGCGCTGGAGGCGAATGGGGAAGGGCAGGTGGCGCTGGCCAATATCCGCTTCGTCAAGGGCGGCAGGCCAAACCAGGCTTGTCCCGACTACCGCACCCAGGCCGTGACGCCGGAACCGCTGTCACACGCCTGGGCCCTGCCGCATTGGTTGCCCCGCCACGAAAAGAAGCTCGCGGAATTGCGCCAGCTTAAGGCCGCCGGGAAGAAGCCGCAAGTCGTCTTTATAGGTGACTCCATCACCGAGGGCTGGGAGAACGCGGGCCGGGCGGTGTGGCAGCGCAATTACGCGAAATACGATGCGCTGGCGCTGGGCTTTGGCGGCGACCACACGGAGAACGTGCTGTGGCGCCTGCAGCACGGCGAAGTCGATGGCATCGCACCGAAAGTGGCGGTGCTGATGATCGGCACCAACAATACCGGCGACCGCAATGACGATCCCGCCGCCACCGCAGCCGGCATCAAGGCGATCGTCAATGACTTGCGCAGCCGCCTGCCGCGCACCAAGGTGCTGCTGCTGGCGGTCTTCCCGCGCGAAGAGCAGCCGTCCGCCTACCTGCGCCGCCTGAACGATAGCGTGAATGCGATCATCGCCAATTACGCGGATGGACGCGACGTCTTTTTCGCCGACATCAATGCCAGGCTGGCGAATGCGGATGGAACGCTGTCGCGCGACATCATGCCCGACTTGCTGCACCTGAATGAAAGAGGCTATGAGGCGTGGGCCCAGGGCATCGAACCGATCATGAAAAAACTGATGGCGGAGTGAGGACGTGAAACTGAACCTGAACAAGACGGCGTGCGCCGGCCTGCTGCTGGCCGCATGCGCCACGCAGGGCGCGTGGGCCGCCAATTGCGCGACGACGGCGGCGCCGCGCGCCGTCGAATATCCCTGGATGTCGGTGGAGCGCTGGCGCCAGATGCATGCCGACCAGGTCGCACGCGCAAAACAGGGCGACGTCGACGTCATGTTCCTTGGGGATTCGCTGACCGAGATGTGGCCCAAGCCGATGTGGGACCACCATTTCGGGCACTTCAAGGCGGCCAACTTCGGCATCGGCGGCGACCATACCGGCAATGTCCTGTGGCGCCTGAAGGATCCGGCGCTGGCCGGCCTGAAGCCGAAACTGGTCGTGCTGATGATCGGCGTGAACAACATCAACCTGTGCAATGAAAGCGCGGATGAAGTGTTCGGCGGCATCCAGGCCGTGGTCGGCACCTTGCGCAAGCAGTATCCGCAGGCGCACATCCTGCTCAATGCCGTGCTGCCGGAAAGGGCGCCGGACTCGGACGAACGCCGGCGCATCGTCAGCCTGAACCAGAAGGTCAAGACCCTGGATGACGGCAAGGCGGTCTTCTTCCGCGATTACGGCGCGCATTTCATGGGGCCGGGCGGCGAGCTGTCGAAAGAGCTGCAGCCCGACCTGCTGCATTTCTCGGAAAAGGGCTACGCTGTGCTGGCCGATGCGATCCGTCCCGATATCGAGCGCTTGCTGGCATCGGCACGCGCCAACCCGGAGGCAAGGGGAGTGGGGCGGCCCGCGATCGCCCTGGCACAGGATGACGTCGCCGCGTTCGCGCCGCCGCCCAAGGGATTCGACGCCGAACGTGCCGGCATCGCGCGCGGCACGATGGCCGAGTTCAGTTACGATTCGGCGGCGACGGGCACGCGGCGCCAGGCCATGGTCTACCTGCCGCCCGGCTATTCGCCGCAGCGGCGCTATCCCGTGCTGTACCTGCTGCACGGGATCGGCGGCAACCAGCACGAATGGCGGGGCTATGTGCGCGCCAACACCGTCCTCGACAACCTGATGGCCGACGGCAAGGCCGCGCCGATGATCGTCGTCATGCCGAACGGACGCGCGCAGCCGGACGATGCGGTGCCCCCGGGCGAGCGGACCTTCACACCGGAGCACATCGCTGCTTTCGGGCGCTTCGAGCGCGATTTGCTCGACTCGCTGATTCCCGCCATCGACCGCGCTTACCCGACGCAGGCGGAGCCGGGCCGGCGCGCGCTGGCCGGCTTGTCGATGGGCGGCGGGCAATCGCTCAACTTTGGCCTCGCCCATCCCGAGGCTTTCGCCTGGGTGGGGGGATTCTCGTCGGCGCCCAATACCCGGCATGGCGCCGAGCTGCTGTCCGACCCCGCCGCCGCCAACCGCAGCCTGCGGCTGCTCTACCTCTCCTGCGGCAAGCAGGACGGCTTGATAGGCGTGTCGCAGGGCGCCCACCGCTACCTGCAGCAGCAAGGCGTCAAGCACACCTGGCACGTCGATGCCTATGGCCATGACCGGGACAGCTGGGCGGAAAACCTGTACCACTTCGCCCAGCTCCTGTTCCGTTAGCGGCTTGCCGCTTCCTCCACGATCGCCAGGTCCCACGGCGCCAGCGTGACGTCGTCGCCGGCCTTGACCTGGCGTGAAGTGAGCAGGTCGCTGCCGGCCTTGTACTGGTATTTGAAGCTGGCGGCGGCGCCCGAGTAGTTGAAGAAGTAGCGCACGGTGCGGCCGTGGTCGTTCACGCCGCTGCGGGTATGTACCTGCGGCGGCAATTGCTGTTCCGGCCCCGTCAGGCCGGCATCCTCCAGGGCCGTTTTCAGCACGGCTTTCTGCAGCTTGTCCGACAGGAAGGTGCCTTCATAAATCACCTTGCCCGCGCCATACTGGTTCTGCGTGACGGCCGGCCAGCGGCCGAAGAAATGATGGTCGTACCAAGCCAGGGCCTTGGCGGTATCGAGCTGCAGGAATTCGGCCCAGTACTGGACCTTGTTGTCGCCGCCGGCCTGGAACGGGTCGCCTTTCAACGACAGCGGCTGCGCCAGGTTGGAGAATTCCTGGTAGTGGAAGCCCAGCGCTTCGCGCAGCGGGCCCGGCGCCATGGTCCAGCGCACCGCGGCGTTCTCGTTGACGAAACCGCTCTTGAACGTCATCACCACGCGGCCGCCCTTGCGGATGTAGTCTGAAATGCGCTTCAGCAGCGCATCGTCGGCCACGTACAGGGCCGGCACGATCAGCAGCTTGTATTGCGAGAAGTCCTGCACTTCGGGGAAGACGAAGTCGGTGCCCACCTTCATATCGTACAGGGCGCGGTGCATCTGGCGCACCAGGGCACCGTAATCGGCCTTGCTGCCGCCGCCGCCCCATTGGCTCTCTTTGGCGAACGGCATGTCGTTGAGCGCATTCAGCGAATCGCGGCTCCACAGGATGGCGACGTCGTTGCGCAGCTTCAGGTTGACCAGGCGCGGACCGATCTTCTGCAGTTCGCGGCCGGTACGGCTCATTTCCGCGTAGGCGCGGTTCGGCTCCAGGTCATGCGCCAGCACGCCTTTCCAGTAGGTTTCCTGGTTGGCGTGGATCGACGACCAGTGCCAGTATTCGACCATATTGGAGCCGTTGGACAGGTGGGTGTAGACGTCCTGGCGGAATTGCCCGTCGTATGGCGGATACTGGAAAGACGAGCTCCAGTCCGTGGTCTGGGCGTTGGTTTCCAGCACCAGGAAGTTGTTGCGCTTGAGCGAACGGGTGAAGTCCGCCTGCAGGGTCTGGTCGGCGCCGTTGTAGTGCTCGCGCTGGCCCCAGTGGTAGATGTTCACGCCGGCCATGTCGAGGCCTGCCGATACCGCTTCCTCGTTGACGTCGTTGTGCATCGATCCGGCAAAATCGTGGGTGACGAACTGGCGCGGCGAAGCGTGTTCGCGCACCAGCTTTGCCTGCCAATGCAGGAAGTCGGTCACGCGCTGCTGGCCCCAGCGCGACCATTCCAGCTTGTAGCCGGTGCTCTGGGCGCTGTCCGGGCGCGGCAGGTCCACCCACGAGTGCAGGTTCTGGCCCCAGTAATTGAGGAACCACGCCTTGCTCAGGTTTTCCGGCGTGCCGAACTTCTTTTCCAGGTGGTGCGTGAAGCGCACGAAGACATCCTCGTTGGCCGCACCATACGTGCTGGTTTCATTGTCGACCTGCCAGCCGATCACGTGGGGATTGTCCTTGTAGCGCGCCACGATCTTGCGGATCAGCCGCTCGGCGTAGAAGCGGTATGCCGCCGAATCCGTATTCATGTTCTGGCGCATGCCGTACATGTTCTGCACGCCGTTGAACTTGCGGGCCAGGATTTCGGGATTCTGCTTCGCCATCCAGGCGGGGATGGAGTAGGTGGGCGTTCCCATGATGACCTTGATGCCGGCCTTGCCCATGGCCTCGACCACCCGGTCCATCCAGGCGTATTCGAAATGGCCGTCTTCCGGTTCCCACAGGCTCCAGGTCGATTCGCCCAGGCGCACCACGTTGAAGCCGGCCGCCTTCATCATTTGCACGTCCTTCTCCAGCCGCTCATAGGGCATGTACTCGTGGTAGTAGGCAGTGCCGTACAGGATGGTTGGCAAAGGCGGCGGCGCCGATTGCGCGGCGGCCTGGCCGAACGCGCCGGCGGCCAATGCGCCCGCGAGCGCGGCGGAGAGGATAGTCTGTTTGATCATTGAGCTCGTTTCCTGTGGATTTTTCAGCCTCCCATTGTGGTCAATCCGGCGGCCTTGATGCAATGCCTGGCCCGCAGGCTGCGCAATTTCATATCGGTTCTTGGCGGATTTTGCAATTGCGGCGCGATGGTGCTGCTCACACAATGCACCCTATAACAACCCCGTAGCGGGAGGAGACACCATGCAGATGAAGAATATATTGTCCAGGACATCGATCGCGCCCGCATCGGGCCGCGGCGCCTGTCCGGGCGCCCGCCCGGCGCGCAAACCTGGCCGGACGTGACCGGCGCCATCGCCAACGCCGCCAGATGCCGCAGTTTTTCCCAGCAGTTGTTGTACCCTGTAGTCTCCTCTACCTTCTCCGGTAGCTTTTGGGGTGGCCTTCGGCCGCCCCTTTTTTCGAGGATCAAAGAAACGTGAAGAAAACCATCAGTCTCCTGTCCGCCGCGGTGGCGATGTGCTGCGGTACCGCATTGGCCGCGCCTGACGGCAAACCATGGATGAATACCCAGCTTGCCGCGGCGCAGCGCGCGGACCTGGTGCTCAAGGAAATGACCCAGGATGAAAAGCTGAAGCTGGTCTTCGGCTACTTCGGCCACGATATGGAGCCGAAGAAGTTCAAGCGTCCGGAGCCGGCGCACAAGCAGTCGGCCGGTTTCGTGTATGGCGTACCGCGCCTGGGCATTCCGAACCTGTGGGAGGCTGATGCCGGCATCGGCGTGGCGAGCCAGGGCGGCCCGGAGCCGCGCGCTGCGACCGCGCTGCCGTCCGGCCTGGCGACGGCAGCCACCTGGGACCTGCAGACAGCGTACGCCGGCGGCGCCATGATCGGTGCCGAGGCGCGCGGCTTTGGCTTCAACGTGCTGCTGGCCGGCGGCGTCAACCTGATGCGCGACCCGCGCAATGGCCGCAATTTCGAATACGGCGGCGAGGACCCGCTGTTGGCCGGCAAGATGGTCGGCGCCCAGATCAAGGGTGTCCAGTCGCAGCGCGTGGTCTCCACCCTGAAGCACTTCGCGCTGAACGACCAGGAGACCAACCGCAATACCCTCAACGTCAAGATCGACGACCGCACGGCGCGCATGTCCGACCTGCTGGCCCTGCAGATTGCGAAGGAGGAGGGCAACCCTGGCTCGGTCATGTGCTCCTACAACCGCGTCAATGGCGTCTACGCCTGCGAAAGCAGCTACCTGCTGAATGAAGTGCTGAAGAAGGACTGGGGCTTCAAGGGCTGGGTGATGTCGGACTGGGGTGCCACCCACAGCACGGTCCCGGCGGCCAATGCTGGCCTGGACCAGCAGTCGGGCTTCCCGTTCGACCATTCCGACTACTTCGGCGCGCCGCTGAAGGAAGCGGTGGCCAACGGCTGGGTGCCGCAGGCACGCCTGGATGACATGGTGCGCCGCGTGCTGCATGCGATGTTCGAGCATGGCGTGGTGGACCATCCGGTTGCCGCTGCGCCCGACAAGATCGACTTCAAGGCCAATGCCGCCGTCTCCCTGAAGGATGCGCAAGAAGCCATGGTGCTGCTGAAGAACAGCGCCGGCATCCTGCCGCTGGACAAATCCGTCAAACGCGTCGCCGTGATCGGCGGCTACGCCGACAAGGGCGTGCTGGCCGGCGGCGGTTCTTCGCTGGTATATCCGGCCGGCGGCAATGCGGTGCCGGGCATGGAGCCAAAGACCTGGCCCGGTCCGGTGATGGTTTATCCTTCCTCGCCCATGAAGGCGATCCAGGCGCGCCTGCCATCGGCGCAAGTGTCCTTCAGCGATGGCGTGGACAAGGCGGCGGCCGCCAAGCTGGCCAAGGAAAGCGACGTGGTGCTGCTGTTTGCCACCCAGTGGACCGGCGAAGCCTTCGACGTCCCCAACCTGTCGCTGCCGAACAAGCAGGACGAGCTGATCGCGGCGGTGGCGGCAGCCAACCCGAAAACCGTGGTGGTGCTGGAAACCGGCGGCCCGGTGACCATGCCCTGGCTGCAAAACGTCCCGGCGGTGCTGCAAGCCTGGTATCCGGGCACCAGCGGCGGCGAGGCGATCGCCAGCGTGCTGTTCGGCGAAGTCAATCCGTCCGGCCACCTGCCGGCCACCTTCCCGGCCTCCGAATCGCAACTGCCGCGCGCCACGGTGGACGGTTATCCCGAAGTGGCCGACAAACGCATCGACGTCGAATACCGCGAAGGCGCGGCGGTCGGCTACAAGTGGTTCGACCTGAAGGGCCTGAAACCGCTGTTCCCCTTCGGCCATGGCTTGTCGTACACCGAATTCGCCTTCTCCGGCCTGGCTGCCGGCGTGAAGGACGGTGCCCTGCAGGCGTCCTTCACCGTGAAGAACACCGGCAAGGTGGCGGGCAAGGAAGTGGCCCAGGTCTATGTGGCACCGGTCAACGCCAAGTGGGAAGCGCCCAAGCGCCTGGCAGGTTTCCAGAAAGTGGACTTGCAGCCGGGGGCCCAGGCCCGCGCCTCGGTCACGGTCGACCCGCGTCTGCTGGCGATGTACGATTCGGCCAGCAAGACCTGGAAAGTGGCCAAGGGCGACTACAAGGTCATCCTGGCGGCCGATGCGGCCGGCAGCCAGGCGTCCAGCACGGTCGTTCATCTGGAGGCGGCCAGTTATGATGTAAATGGCAAGCCGTTGCGCCGGGCACGCTGAATCAGGGGAGGGCGGCACGATTGCGCCCCCGTTTCACTGGTTGAACTGTTATGATGCAATCAGCAAGCCCGGCAAGAGGCTTCGCATGAGAGAGACTGTTCAACCACCCTTGAATGATGCAAGAGTTTTTTAAGAAGGCCCTGCTGGCACTGATCGGACTGGTAATCGCCGACGCATTGCTGGCGATTTTCCTGGTCCACCAAAGCTACCTGGCGGTTCCCGTGCTGGCCACCAGCCAGCCGGGCGCGGGTTGGCATTTCACCACCAATTCGGACGTGGAAATGGGTGGCACGTCCACCGTCCGGATCCCCGACGTGCAGCGCGAGCAGCTGCGTTATGAGTTCCAGCTGACCAAGGTTGGACAGTATCCGTTTGCCGCGGCCGGCATGGTGCTGCACGACGCCAAGGGCCAGGTGGCGCTGGCGGATTGGTCGAAGTTCAGCGACATCAGCTTCCTGGCCAAGTGTTCGCCCTCCAACTCGATGATCTTCGGCATATCCACCTTTGACGACAAGGTCTCCAAAGTTGGCCAATTCCTCACCTACCGCTCGCCGACCACTTATTTTTCCTGCAACGCGAAAGGCGTCCCCG
This sequence comes from uncultured Oxalobacteraceae bacterium, assembly GCA_965650885.1. Classification (GTDB taxonomy): domain Bacteria; phylum Pseudomonadota; class Gammaproteobacteria; order Burkholderiales; family Burkholderiaceae_D; genus Rugamonas. The sequence goes on along the minus strand of CBFGQI010000015.1, from coordinate 35,449 downwards.
TCTCCATCGACCTGAACCGCCTGTCGATCCCGGATTGGTGGTTCTATTCGGTCAAGCTGGACCTGTCGCACCAGGGCTACGATCTGGACAAGGTGGCCAAGATGGTGTTCGCCACGAGTTCGCAAAGCCCGTTCGGCGTGCCATCCTACCTGGACATCAGCGAGCTGACCCTGCATGGGCGCGACTACCGCTACATTGCCGCCCTGGTGGCGATCCTCGTGGCCAGTTGGGCGGTGTTTGCGCTGTGGTTCTTCCGCGCCCATTCCCATGCCCTGACGGCCAGCCTGAATTCCAGGATGAAAAAAGATTTGCCGCTGGTCGCTTATCGCCAATTGACGCTGGAGCCATATAAGGACAAGGAAAAGGCGTCGGTCCTGCGTTTTATTGCGACCAATTATACGGATACCGAATTGGACCTGGAATCGGTGGTGTCCGGCACCGGTACCAACCGCAATAAAGTCAATGAAGTATTAAAAACCGAATTGGGCATGACATTTACCAGTTACCTGAATAAACTCAGGTTAACCGAGGCGGCGCGCCTGCTGTCGGAAAAAAGCGGCGCCGCCGTTGCCGAAATCGCCTATTCCGTCGGGTATTCCAACGTTTCCTACTTTAATAAGTTGTTCAAGGAAGAATACGGCTGCACCCCCAAGTCCTTCCGTTCCCTGGCCAGCCAGCAGCAACCCGCCTGCGAGCCGGCCACTGCCGACACTGCCCCTGCGCCGGACACCCAAACCGGCTGACGCGCTTGCACTCCCTGCAGAACTAATCGAAATTTCTGCATATTGGTAGAATTTTCCCTGTGGGCGTTACAGGGCGTGGCGGACGGCAACCTATGCTTGAGCCGTCAACACAATGCTGTCGACGCCGACTTGTGCCAGCCGCAAACGGCGCGGCGGAAGCGCGTGACGGCCAATGCGCAATATAGCGCTCCGTCCCATGTAATTAAATGACTAAAGACCGGGAACGCCACTGGCATTACCCAGGCTAAAAGGAGACAGCATGCGAAAGTCCTTTTTCGGCATATTGCCGGAATCCCCCTCGCCCAGCGGTGTGCCATGGCCGGCGATAATGCCCGGCGCCGGTGCCGATCACCGTTTCCCTATTTGAAACCTGTTGCGCGAGTGGGACCATGAATACTTCGAAAGCACATCGTATTGCCCTGCTGTTCAATGCCAACAAGAGTTTCGACCGCGAAGTTATTTCCGGCATTGCCGCCTATCTTGGCAGCACGCGCGCGGCCTGGGATTTATTCCTGGAAGAGGATTTCCGCCTGCGCCTGGCCGGCATCGAGAATTGGCAGGGCGACGGCATCATCGCCGATTTCGACGATCCGGCGGTGGCCGCCGCGCTGTCGCGCTGCCGGGTGCCGGTGGTGGCGGTCGGCGGGTCGTATTCGGACGAAGCCGAATATCCGTGTGGCGTGCCGTATGTAGCGACCGACAATTTCAAGCTGATCAAGCTGGCGCGCGACCACCTGATCGACGTCGGCCTGCACCGCTTCGCCATGTTCAGCCTGCCGCAGGCCAAGGAAAACCGCTGGGCGCAGGAGCGCGAGAACGCCTTCCGCAGCCTGATGGAAGCGGACAAGATGGAGGTCGAAATCTTCCGCGGCTGCGGCACCAGCGCCCTGGCCTGGGACGAGTCGCTGGAAGGCCAGATCGCGTGGCTGCGCAGCCTGCCCAAGCCGGTGGGCATCATCGCCGTCACCGATGCGCGCGCGCGCCAGTTGCTGCAGGCGTGCATCATCGCCGGCATCGCGGTGCCGGAACAGGTGGCCCTGATCGGCATCGACAACGATCCGCTGGTGCGCATGCTGACGCGCATTCCGCTCAGCTCCGTGATCCAGGGGGCGCAGGAAATGGGGCGCACGGCGGCCCACTTGCTGGACCAGATGCTGCACGGTGTGCGCCTGTCGAACACGCGCATCCTGATGCCGCCGGCCGGGATCAATGTGTTCGCATCGAGCCAGCACCAGTCGGTGCGCCATCCCCACGTGGCGCGCGCCCGCCACTTCATCCGCCAGTATGCCTGCCAGGGGATCAAGACGCACCAGGTGGCCGAATATGTCGGCGTCTCGCGTTCTTCGCTGGAAGCCTACTTCCGCCAGGAGCTTGGCTGCAGCGTGCATGACGTGATCCTGCAATTCAAGCTCGATGCCGCCAAGGCGGGGCTGGAATGCGGCGAGCGCAGTATCGCCGACGTGGCGCTGGAATGCGGCTTCACATCGACCCAGTACATGCACCTGGTGTTCAAGCGCGAGCTGGGATGTACGCCGAGGGCTTACCGCGACAGGGTGCTGGCGGTGGATGCGCAATGAGCAAAGGGCCTGCGGGCCCTTTTTCTTTCCCGGCGCGCGGCCGCACGCTTTATGAAAATCACCATCGACAACAACGATTTGGCGTATCAACCGTGCGCGGCTGTAACCCCTCCAGGGTCTTCGATATATTGAATACGGCCCGCCACCACTGGGGCTAAGGCATCTTCATCCGTATCGATCACTATTCATCCAAAGGAGGCATTCGATGAAGTTCATCAGAAGCATGCTTCAGAAAGCGGCGCCCCTAGCGGCTGCCGCGCTCGGGGCGGCCAGTATCGCGGCGCACCAGCCCGCCGCGGCGTATTCATGGGATAACGTCGCCATGGGCGGCGGCGGCTTCGTATCGGCCGTGATCCCAGCCAAGTCGCAGAACGTGATGTATGCGCGCACCGACGTCGGCGGCGCATACCGCTGGGACGGCGCCAACGCGCGCTGGATTCCGCTGCTGGACTGGGTCTCGGACGAGCAGACCGGCTACCTGGGCGTGGAATCGCTGGCGGTCGATCCCAAGAACGCGGCCAATGTCTATCTGTACGTCGGCATCAGTTACTTCAATGGCGGCAAGTCCGCCATCCTGCGCTCGACCGATTACGGCGCCACGTTCTCCACCACGGACGTGACCAGCCAGTTCAAGGCGCACGGCAATGGCATGGGGCGCCAGAATGGCGAACGCCTGGTGGTCGATCCCGGTTCCAGCAATGTGCTGTATGTCGGCACACGCGCCAACGGGCTGTTCAAGAGCACCAATTCCGGCGCATCCTGGTCGCGGGTCAACGCGCTGAACGTGACCACGACGCCGAACGAAAACGGCATCAGCGTGGTGATGGCCGATCCGTCCAGCGTATCGGGCGGCGTGGCCCAGCGCCTGTTCGTCGGCGTGTCGCGTTATGGTTCGGCGGGCGCCAACTTTTACCGCAGCGACAATGCGGGCGCTTCCTTCAGCGCGGTCTCCGGCAGCCCGTCCGGCCTGATGCCGCAGCGCGCCGCGTTCGACGGCGCCGGCAACCTGTACGTCACCTATGCCAATGGCGCCGGCCCGCACGGCAACCAGTCGGGCAGCGAACCGATGGACAGCGGCCAGGTGTGGAAGTACACGATTTCCAACGGGGCCTGGACCAACGTCACGCCGGCCGGCGTGAACCGCGCGTTCAGCGGCATCAGCATCGATCCGAACAATGCGCAGCGCCTGGTGGTTTCCACGGTCAACCAGTGGGCGCCGCAGGGCAGCACCCATGGCGACCGCGTGTACATTTCGACCAATGGCGGCGCCAGCTGGACCGACGTGATCGCGCGCGGCTTTGCCATGGATACCGGCGGCATCAGCTGGATCGCCGGCCATTCCATCCATTGGGCCGGCACGGCGGTGATCGATCCATTCAACACCAAGAGCGTGTGGCTCACATCGGGCAACGGCGTGTTCAAGACCAGCGACATCGATGCCGCCACCACCACCTGGACCTTCGTCACCAAGGGCCTGGAAGAAACCGTACCGCTGGGCGCTTACAGCATTACCGGCGGTCCGCTGCTGTCGGTGTTGGGCGACGTGGACGGCTTCCGCCATTACAACACGACCACCTACACCAACCCGATGCATTCGCCGGCCATGGGCACCACCACCGGCCTGGCGGTGGCCGACGCCAACACCAACCTGGTGGCGCGCGCCGGCAACAAGCTGTACACCTCCGCCAACGGCGGCGTCAACTGGAGCCAGGCGACGATGAACGGCACCAAAGGGCAGCTGGCCCTGTCGGCCAGCGGCAATGCGCTGTTGCATAGCCCGGAGAATTCCGGCACCACGTACCGTTCCACCAATATGGGCGCGAGCTGGTCGGCGGTCGGCGGGTTGGGCGTGAACAATGCGCGCCCGGTGGCCGATCCTTCCAACGCCAGCAAGTTCTACGTGTACAACCCGGGTGACGGCAGCTTCATGATCAGCACCGATGCCGGCGCCTCGTTCTGGAAGTTCAATACCCTGGCGACCGGTGGTTCGGATGTGATCCGCGCCGCGCCCGGCCGCGAAGGCGATATCTGGGTGCCGCTGTATGGCGGCGGCCTGGCGCGCACCACCAGTTCGGGTTGGCAGTTCAGCAACGTGGCCGGCGTCACGTATTGCGCGGCCGTCGGCTTTGGCAAGGCGGCGGCCGGCGCGACCTATCCGACCGTCTTCATCTGGGGCACGGTGGGCGGCGTACGCGGCCTGTTCCGTTCCACCGATGCCGGCGCTTCCTGGACCCGCATCAATGACAACGCGCACCAGTACGGCGGACCGGGCAACGGCCGCTTCGTGGTGGGCGACATGAACACCTTCGGCGTGGTGTACATGAGTACCGCGGGCAGGGGACTGGTCGTCGGAAGGCCGTAAGCCGGCACAGAGGGACCGCGCGGGCGGCTTGTGGAATTTCGTTGCCCGCGCTGGCGGTTTTTGGAATTGTCTGGCAGGTGCGCGCGGCCCCAGAATCGCCGGCATGAACCAACCACATGGAGTATTCATGCAAGCATTCCGCAACGCCGCAGCATCCCTGCTGGCGCTGGCTGCCGCCACTTCGGCGCAAGCGCAGCCGACCTACAAGGTGGTGTCGCCCGACCAGCGCACCACCTTGGAACTGATTGCCCGCGACGGCAAGCTGGCCTATACCGTCACGCGCGACGGCGCCACCGTGATCGCCGCCTCGCCGCTGGGCCTGCAAACCAGCCTGGGGGCGCTGGACGGCAACACGCTGCAGGTGGCCGGCATGGAACGCACGAGCGTCAACGAAGTCTATGTCCCCGTCGTCGGCAAGGCGTCCAAGGTTGCCGACCATTACAACCAGATCGAATTGCAGCTGGCGGGCAAGAATGTCCCCGTGAAGGTCAAGCTGCTGGCCCGCGCTTACGATGGCGGCGTGGCGTTCCGTTATGTACTGCCGCAACAGCCGCAGGCCAAAGCGTTCGACATCATGGGCGAGGCAACCGGCTTCCATTTCCCGGCCGACTACAAGTGCTGGGGCTTCAACCCTGGGCGTTACGAGAATTCCCATGAAGGCGAATTCGATCCGGTGCCGGCTTCGGCGATCCGTCCGGCCCACCTGTTCGACGCGCCGCTGGTGTGCAAGACCGGCGTGAAGCAAACCACGCTGGCCATTGCCGAATCGGATAAGCGCGACTATGCCGGCGCCTACTATACGGGGCGCGGCGAAGGCGGCCCCGGCGTGCAGGTGCAGTTGTCGCCGCGCCTGCAGGAGGACCAGGAACGCCCGTGGCTGCGGCCGGCGGTGCATGTCGCGCTGGCCGAACGCGCGACCGCCACGCCGTGGCGCGTGGTGATGCTGGCCGACTCGCCGGCGCAGCTGGCCTCGTCCAGCCTGGTCGCCACCCTGGCCAGCCCGTCCGCCATTGGCGACACCAGCTGGATCAAGCCCGGCAAGGCTGCCTGGGACTGGTGGAACGGCTGGGCGGTCGACATCCCCAACGCTGGCGTGAATACGGAAACCTACCGCGCCTACATCGACTTCGCCGCGTCGATGGGCCTCGAATACATCCTGATCGACGAGGGCTGGTATGAGGGCAGCGCGGAAGTGCCTTCACCGGCCAACGTGCTGCGCCCGGTCGCGCAGATGGACATGCCGGCCATCATTGCTTATGCACGCCAGAAGGGCATCGGCGTCTGGGTGTGGCTGCAGTGGAAGCAGCTGGACCGCCAGATGGACGAAGCCCTGGCGCTGTACCAGTCGTGGGGCATCAAGGGCATCAAGGTCGACTTCATGGACCGCAATGACCAGGACATGGTGGCCTACTACCACAAGCTGCTGGGCAAGGCTGCCCAGCATCGCCTGATGGTGAACCTGCATGGCGCCTATCCGCCGGACGGCCTGGCGCGCACCTATCCCAACTACGTGACGCAGGAAGGCGTGATGGGCGCCGAGTACAACAAGTGGAGCAAACGCGTCACCGCCACCCACAATGTCACGCTGCCGTTCACGCGCATGCTGCTGGGCCCGATCGACTACACGCCGGGCGGTTTCCGTTCGGTGGAGCAGGCCCGCTTCGCCTCGCAGGTACGCTCCACCAAGCCGTTCGTGCAGACCACGCGCGGCCAGGCGGTGGCCATGTACGTGGTGTACGACTCGCCGGTGGCGATGGTGGCCGACAGCCCGGACGCGTACAAGAATGCCGACGGCAGCTGGGCCGATGGCGCGGCCTTCATCGGCAAGGTGCCCACCACCTGGGACGAGACGCGCGTGCTGGAAGGCGATATCGGCCAGTACATCGTGACGGCCCGCCGCAAAGGCGACCGCTGGTATATCGGCGCGATGACCAATGAAAGCGCACGCAAAGTGGATCTGGCGCTGTCGTTCGCCGAGCGCGGCGTGACGTACCGCGCGGAGATCCTGCAGGACGGCGCCGAGCCGACCCGCCTGGCGGCAAGCCAGGCGAAGGTGACGGCAAAAGACCGCGTCAAGCTGTCGCTGGCCGGATCCGGCGGCGCCGTCGTGGTGCTGACGCCGGTGGCCGGCAAGGATGGCGCTCTGGCGCAAGCGGGGAAATAGATCATGAAACACACACACGTATTTGCATTGGCCGCGATCGCGGCAAGCCTGCTGGCCGCTTGCGGCGGCGGTGGCGGCGGCAGCAGCGGTGCCGGCGCCGGAACCGGCACCGCGGTGGTGCAGCCGCCGGCGCCGGTGACTCCCGTCCAGCCGCCAGAGACGCAGGCAGCCGCGCCAACCAAATGGGCGAGCGTGAAGTTTGGCGGCGGCGGTTACGTCACCGGCCTGGTCTACCATCCGACCTCGGCCAACCTGCTGTATGCCAGGACCGATATCGGCGGCGCCTACCGCTGGAACCAGGCGTCCCAATCCTGGACCCCGATCACCGACGGCCTGGGTTTCGGTGCGGCCGAGAGCCGCTTCCACGGCATCGAAAGCATCGCCCTCGACCCGAACAACGACCAGCTGGTCTACATGGCCACCGGCATGTACACGTTCGAAGGCAATGGCCGCCTGTATATGTCGAATGACCGCGGCAACACCTGGACCCACGTCGACCTGCCATTCCCCCTGGGCGGCAACAATCCGGGCCGCGCCATGGGCGAGCGCCTGATGGTCGACCCCAACAAGCCGTCGACCCTGTTCTTCGGCTCGCGCACGGCCGGCCTGTGGAAGAGCGCGGATTCCGGCAAGAGCTGGGCACAAGTGACCTCGCTGTCGTCGGCCAAGATGACGTCGGACCAGATCAGTGCCGCCAGCGGCGGCATGGGCGTGGAACTGGTGGTGTACGACACCGGGACCAAGGGCAGCGGCAGCGCCACCCAGACCATCTACACCGCCGTCGCGCCGGACTACGCTGCGGTGGCCGGCCTGTCCGCGAACATGTACAAATCCACCGATGGCGGCGCCACCTGGAGCGCGGTCGCGACGCCGGTCTCGGGCTATCACATCCCGCACATGGTACGTGCCGCCGACGGCATGTTCTACGTGGTGTTCACCAAGGATGCCGGTCCGGGTGCCGGCGGTCCCGGCCGCCTGTACAAGTTCGACGGCAGCAACTGGACCTTGCTCAAGAGCGTAGACCCGCTCAACGGCACCAACTTCGGTTTGGGCGGCGTGTCCGTCCAAGGCAGCGGCGCCACGACCCGCATCGCACTGGGCGTGACCAACTCCTGGGGCAACTGGAACGGCCAGCAGATCGTCCAGCTGTCGGACGACGCCGGCAAGACCTGGCGCGAAATCGCAGCGACGATGCCGGGTGAAGTCGCATCGGGCTGGGTTGACGATGTCGAGATCGACCCGGCCAACCGGGACCACATCCTGCATGTGCACGGCGGCGGCATCGTTGAGACCAGCAACGCCTCCTCGGCCACGCCGAGCTGGAAGGGCAGCATCGCCGGCATCGAGGAGATCGCCGTGCTGGCCATCGCCACACCGCCGGCCGGCGCGCCTTACCTCCTGGTCAATAGTGCAGGCGACGTCGGAACCTGGGTCCATACGGATGTCACGGCCACCCCGACCCTGAACCCCGGCCTGGGCTGGAGCAATGCCTACTCCGCCGACATGGCGTGGTCCGACCCGCTCTATATCGCCGGCATCGGTTCGGTCAGCTCGACCAACACCGGCACCGGCTTCTGGTCGGGCGATGGCGGCAAGACCTGGGCGCGCTTTGCCACGCTGCCCGTTGGCGGCGCGCAAAACACGAGCAGCGAATCGAGCATCGTCGTCACCGCGCGCAACAACGCCGTCTGGGCGCCACCCAACGCGGTGCCGTCGTATACGACGAACAATGGCGCCAGCTGGACTGCCACCAACCTGCCGCCGCTGCCAAGCGTCGCGCCGGGCTGGAACCGCGGCTACCGGCTGGTGGCGGACCGCAAGAACCCGAACAAGGTGTATGCCTACGATTCGGGCGGCGCATCGTGGGCCACGCAGGGCAAGGTCTACGTCTCCACGGACGGCGGCCACAACTTCACCCTGAGCCAGGGCTCGATGACGGCCAGCCTGGCGCCCAACGCCTGGTGGAATACCACGATCGCGGTCAACCCCAACGCCGAGGGCGACCTCTGGCTGGCCGACGGTAAAGCCGTGTACCACTCGCTCGATTCGGGCGCGACCTGGACCAAGCTCGCCAACTTCGCGCCTGGCGCCGGCACGCAGGGCGCCAGCATGATCGCGCTGGGCAAGGCGGCCAAAGGCGCCAAGTACTCGGCGGCGGTCTACGTGGTGGGCGTGGTGAACAACGTCTGGGGGATTTACCGCTCCGACGACGGCGGCGCCACCTGGTCGCGCTTTAACGACGACGCCCACCAGTACGGCGGCATCGGCGTGATGGCGGCCGACCAGAACACCTATGGCCGGATCTATTTCAGCGGCACCGGCCGCGGCATGCTCTACACCGATTGACCGTCCATCCGGCCTGATGGCCGCAGCGGCGCCGACATGGCGCCGCTCTTCTCATTTCGCTAACAGATGCGCCGCTTGCCGGCGCATCTGCATTTCCTGGCGCCGCGATGCCGGCCCAAAAATCCCCCTCCCACCGCACCGCAGGCGAATGGCTGTCACGCGGCGTCGCCATCCCGCACAGCCTGGTGCGCTGGCCGGCGGCATGCCGGCGTTGCATCCAGCATATCGGCGTGACCCGGCCGGCTGCTTCCCGCCGGCCGTGCCGTGGCTAACACTAGCGCTCCGTAGTCTTCAATTTTCTGCAGAATGCTAGCGCTCAACACAAAATTTCTACTGGGAAATGTTTTCGCTCATTAATCTGGATCAAAAAATCACCAATTGTCACAATCCGCGATCGGATGGATGGCATGGCAGTACAGCTGGGTGCCGGCGTTAGCAATATCGCCATACCAGCAATTCAAACCACTAGTCTATTTTTCAAGGAGTACAGATGAGAGCGCAATACAAGGGGAAGTATGACGTCAAGCGTGCAGTCCCGGTCCTGCTGGCCACCCTGGTCGCCGGCGTGCTGGCCGGCTGCGGCGGCGATTCCGGCAGTGAAAGTCCGGCGGTCAAAGCATCGGCCGCGCGCATGAAGCAAGGGGCAGGCCCGGCGGCCACCAGCTGGACCAGCGTGAAGTGGGGTGGCGGCGGCTACGTCACCGGCCTGGTTTACCACCCGGTCAACTCGAGCCTGCTGTACGCGCGCACCGACGTCGGCGGCATCTACCGCTGGAACGCGAGCAATTCCTCCTGGATTCCCCTGACCGACGGCCCGGGTTTCGGCGGCGGCGAAGGGCGCTACCATGGCGTGGAGAGCCTGGCGCTCGACCCCACCAACGACCAGAAGGTCTACATTACCACCGGCGATAGCGTCAGGGACGACGCCAATGGCCGCCTGTATATTTCCAGCGATCGCGGCAGCAGCTGGACCTGGGTCAGCCTGCCGTTCCCGGTCGGGGGCAACGACAACGGCCGCGCCGTCGGCGAACGCCTGAAGCTCGATCCCACCAATCCGTCGACGATGTTCTACGGCACGCGCACGGCCGGCCTGTGGAAGAGCACGGACTCGGGCCAGACCTGGAACCAGGTCACCGGGCTGTCGACCACCAAGATCGCCGGCTCCAGCAGCCCGATCGGCGTCCAGCACCTGATGTTCGACAACTCGAACGTCGGTGGCGGCGCCACGACCTGGATCATGTATGCCGCCATCGCCCCCGACTACGCCAACGCCGCGGGACTGACCTCGATCCTGTACAAGTCCGTCAACGGCGGTTTCTCGTGGGCTCCGGTCCAGGTGCCATCCACGGTGTCCGGCTTCTACGTCCCGCACATGGTGCGTGCCGCGGACGGCTATTATTATGTGGCGTTCAACCAGAACGGCGGCCAGGGCGCCAGCGGTCCCGGCTATGTCTACAAGTTCGGCGGCGTAGCCCACAACGAGACCTGGTCCCAGCTCAAAAGCTCCAGCTCCAACGGCATCGGCGGCCTGGCCGTCCACGGCTCCGGCCCGACCGCCCGTATCGCGGTGGGCATGACCGGCTGGAGCGACACCAGCAAGATCATCCAGGTGTCCGACGACAACGGCCTCAACTGGCGCGAAGTCGAGGCCGGCATGCCGCATACCGACATTGGCGCGAACGACTGCCTCGGCTGGGTCGAGGACGTCGAAATCGACCCGGCCAACCGCGACCGCATCATGCACATCCATGGCGGCGGCGTGTGCGAAACCAGCAACGCGTCCGCGTCCACGCCGACCTGGAGCAGCAAGGTCACCAACCTCGAAGAGACCGTGACCCTGGCCGTGGTCACGCCGCCCGCCGGCGCGTCGTACAAGTTCATCAACAGCGGCGGCGACATCGGCACCTGGCTCCAGACGGACCTGGCGACGAAGCCGACCAAGGGCCCCTTGTCCTCCTGGAGCAACGGCAACTCGGCTGACCTGGCGTGGTCCGATCCGCAATACATCGCCGCGGTCATGGCCGACAATGCCAACGGCCACACCGGCAAAGGCTACTGGACCGGCGACGGCGGCAATACCTGGGCAAGCTTCGCGGCCCTGCCGCCCAACGCCGCCGCCAGGGCGAGTGAGTTGAACAACATCGTCGTCCCCGCACGCAACAATGCGATCTGGGCGGTGCCCGATTCGGTACCGTACTACACCACCAACAGCGGCGCATCCTGGGCCGCCACCAACCTGCCTGCGCTCGCCCCGATCAATGGCGCGACCCGCAGCTACCGCCTGGCCGCGGACCGCAAGAATCCGAACAAGGTCTACGCCTACGATTCGGGCGGCGCATGGTGGAACCAGTGGTCGGACACGGCGCACTTCTGGTACTCGACCGATGGCGGCAAGACGTTCACCGAGCGCACTTCCTTCCCGGCCACCAGCCCGATGGTGACGAGCTTTGGCAATACCTCGATCGCGGTGAACCCGAACGCGGAAGGCGACATCTGGCTGGCCGATGGCAATGCCGTGTACCACTCGGTCGATTCGGGTGCGACCTGGACCAAGTCGGCCGCCTTTGCATCGATCTGGGGCAGCAACGCCTGGCCTGACGTACAGGGCGCCACCGTGGTAACCCTGGGCAAAGCGGCGGCCGGTTCGTCGTACTCCGCCGCGGTCTATGTGGTGGGCGTGGTCGGCGGCAAGTGGGGCGTGTGGCGTTCCGACGACGCCGGCGCCACCTGGTCGCGCTTCAACTCCGACGCGCACCAGTTCGGCGGCATCGGCGCGATGGCCGGCGACTGGAACACCTACGGGCGGATCTACGTCAACGGCGCCGGTCGCGGCCTGCTGTTTTCCAACTAAGCAGTCGCCCGCTGCACATTAGTTGACGAACGGAGGCCATGCGCCTCCGTTTTATCAGCACGTAGAAAGTCGGAGTCAAAAGTCGGTGTCAGGTCTGTCATTCGGACAGCTAGCGCTACCCTTTGATCTGGATCAATACGCGAAATCGATGGCATTCGCGTATTGATGTGGATCAAAGATCGTTCGCCAGTGTCCGAATGACAGACCTGACACCGACTTTTGACACCGACTTTTGGCACCGACTTTCTCGCTTGGACAATTTCGTTTGCCGCATTGGCTGCTTTCGCAATTGCCGTGCGCTGCCAGGGCTTGCATCATGTTGTATGACCGCCGGTCACTTTGGCGGACTGTCCCCATACCAGCAGTCTCGGTTCATCCTTTCTCCTGGAGTCTACACATGAAGAAGCAAACCCTCGCCATCGCTTGCCTCATGGCCGGCTTGGTCGCGGCCTGTGGTGGCGGCAGCAGTCCGTCCGCGCAGGCGCCTACGTCTGCCGTCAAGCAGGGCGGCGCGCCGGGGCCGGCCGCCGCGACGATCGGCACCCGGTGGCAGAACGTCAAATACGGCGGCGGCGGCTACGTCCCCGGCCTGATCTTCCACCCGACCAGCCCGAACGTCCTGTATGCGCGCACCGACATCGGTGGCGCCTACCGCTGGAACCCCACGACCTCGGCCTGGGTGCCGATCACGGATGGCTTCGGCATCCAGGAAGGGTTCTACATGGGCAGCGAAAGCATGGCCCTCGACCCGAACGACGACCAGCGTGTGTACATGAGCACCGGTCTGTATACCTGGGCCGGCCGCAATGGCCGCCTGTCCATTTCCACCGACCGCGGCAACAACTGGACCCACGTCGAACTGCCGTTCCGTGTCGGCGCCAACGACCAGGGCCGCGCCATCGGCGAACGCATGATGGTCGATCCGAACCAATCGTCGGTGCTGTACTATGGCTCGCGCACCTCGGGCCTGTGGAAGAGCGCGGACTATGGCCAGACCTGGAACCAGGTGACGTCGCTGTCCTCGTTCCAGTACCCTGGCGACCAGATCGGTTCCTTGCCCGAACGCACCATGGGCGGCATCGAGGGCGTGCTGTTCGACACGTCGACCACCAACGCGGGCAGCGCCACGCAGAACATCTACGTGGCCGTGGGACCGGACTATGCCGGCGCGGCCGGCTTGAGCAACGGCCTGTACAAATCCACGGACGGCGGCGCGACCTGGGCGGCCGTGCCATCTCCCGAGACCGGCTTCCATATCCCGCACATGGTGCGCGCCAAGGATGGCATGATCTATGTGGCGTTCACCACGAGCATCGGCCCGGGCGCCGGCGGCCCCGCACGGCTGTATAAATTCGACGGCAGCAACTGGACGCTGCTCAAGAGCTATGAGCCGGGGCAATGGACCAACTGGGGCATGGGCGGCTTGTCCGTCTCCGGCGCCGGCCCCACGACGCGCATCGCACTCGGGATTTCGAATACCTGGGGCAACTGGCAGGGCTTGCCGATCATCCAGCTGTCCGACGACGCTGGCCTGACCTGGCGCGAGATCAAGACGCAAATGCCGCACACCCCCGACATTGGCGGCGGCGGTTGGATCGACGACGTCGAGATCGACCCGAACAATCCCGAGCGCATCCTGCATGTGACCGGCGGCGACGTCTGGGAAACGCGCAATGCATCGTCGGCGACCCCGAGCTGGACCCAGATCATCGGCGGGGTGGAGGAAACCGCCACGCTGCACCTGATGACACCGCCCAAGGGCGCCACGTACACCTTGCTGAACGCTTCGGGCGACATTGGCGTGCACGTGCAGACCGAACTGCTCAAGCCGGCCACGCGCCGGCCGGTGAACACATTCGCCAACGGCATCGGGATCGACACCGCCTGGTCCAATCCAGCCTATATTGCGGCGATCGGCCGGCCCGGCTATGTGAATTCCGGCATCCGTGGCGTCTATTCGACCGACTCCGGCGTGACCTGGACGCGCTTTGCCACCGAACATCCGGACGCGGCCAAGCCCGCCCAGGAGTGCGACCCGGCGAGCATCGCCGTGACCCAGCCGGGCCACGCGGTCTGGGCGCCGTGCGGCGCAGTGCCGGCGTACACCACCGACAACGGCGCGAGCTGGAACTACACCAACCTGCCGGCCCTGTCGTCCGTCGGCATCCCGCGCGCCTACCGCCTGGTCGCCGACCGCAAGAACCCGAACAAGGTCTATGCCTTCAACTCGGGCGGCGCTTGGTGGAACCAATGGTCGGATACGTCGCACTTCTGGTACTCGACCGATGGCGGCCACACGTTCACCGAGAGCGCATCGTTCAAGAGCGCGGGCGCGCTGGTGGCGGACTTCGGCACCTCGTCCATCGCCGTCAATCCGAATGCGGAAGGCGACGTCTGGGTCGTGGACGGCCAGAACATCCTGCACTCCACGGATTCGGGCGTGACCTGGGCCAAGCTGAACGTGACCGCGCCGATCTGGGGCAACAACCCGACGTGGCTGTATCCGGAAGTGTATAGCGCGACTTCGATCGCGCTGGGCAAGGCACCGTTCGGCGCGGCGTACTCGTCCTCGATCTACATCGTCGGCGTGATCAACGGCCAGTGGGGCGTGTACCGCTCGGATGACGGCGCCGCGACCTGGCGCCGGATCAATGACGACAAGCACCAGTATGCCGGCCTGGGCAACCTGGCGGCCGACCAGTCCGTGCCTGGACGCGTGTTCGCCTCCGGCAATGGCCGGGGCGTGCTGTTCACCTATTGATGATGGCCATGCCGGCGCCGTGATGGCGCCGGCAATAACGATTACTTTCGGAGTTTTTCATGAAATTCAAAACCATCCTCGCCGCCATCGCCCTGGGCATGGCGGCAAGCACTGCCAGCGCCACCGTCCTCAACTTCGACGGCCTGACCGAAATGATGTACGGCGACGGCTTCCCGCTGGCCGCCGGCATGGCTTATGAGGGCAGCAACCTGAGCTATGTAGAGTCGGGCTTCCGGCTCACCCTGAACGCACCCAACGCGGCGCCAGGCGCGGCCAACATCGGCACCGGCACCTTCGAGCCGCAAACGTTCAACTGGCATGACGGTCTCGATAACGGTGCCGATACCTTCGTCACGCTGACCCGTGACGGGGGCGGCAAGTTCAACCTGAGCAGTTTCGAGTACTACCTCGACTGGAGCGAGGTGTGGGCCGATGGCGTGTCGCTTGGCGCGATCCAGGACGCGGGCCTGTGGAGCACGGCGCTGAACGGCATCACCGAGTTGCGCTTCAGCTCGGGCGCCTTCAACCAGCTCGACAACATCGACGTGGCAGCGGCCACAGGCGCGGTGCCGCTGCCGGCAACGCTGCCGCTGATGCTGACCGGCCTGGCCGCCGCCGGCCTGGCGCGCCGCCGCCGCAGTTGATCCGTACTTCCCGGGCCGTGCACCCATCCTCCAGGACGGAGGCCGCGCGCCTCCGTTTTTTATCAGGCATTGCCAACGCGGCCAGGCCGCCACGGGCGCCACGTCCCAACACGCCATTTCCGTCCGGCGCAAACGGCAGCCAGGCGCCGCGCCGCCCCCATCGCCTCCGGCCACCCAAACGATTGGTGTTTGCCAAGCGCTCATCCTCGCAGCGGAAGTTCCCCGGCGCCGCCCAAGGCCATGCCATCGTCCAACCATAGTCCATCCATGTAAATAGCCATGAAATTCACAACAATCGCCGCCTGTACGCTGGCGCTCGCCGTGTTCCCCGCATCGACATGGGCGCAAAGCGCCGACGACCATCCGGGCTGGCCCGGCGCCGGCCAGCTCTTCGTGGGCACCAATTACCAGCCCTTCGACCGTAGCGGCCGCGCGCAGATCGAGCGCGACATCGCCCGCATGCAGCAGGCGGGGATGAAGGTGGTGCGCATGGGGGACCTGGCATGGGACGCGTTCGAGCCCGCCGAAGGCAAGTTCGACTTCAGTCAGTTCGACTGGATCATGGACCGGATGCACGCCGCCGGCCTGAAAGTCATCATGGACATCCCGGGCCAGCCCGCGCCTATATGGATGCACAAGAAGTACCCGGGCGTCAACGTCGTCAACGAGCGCGGCACGCGCCTCGATCCCGCCGAACGTTACATGGACGACATCGGCGACCCCGACTACCGGCGCCTGCTGGTGCGCCTGGCCGACACCATGACCAAACGCTACGCGAAACACCCGGCGCTGTTCGCCATCGGCTACAACAATGAGATCGGCAACGGCATGGTGTCATACTCGGAAGCCGACCGCAAGCGCTTCATCGGCTGGCTCAAGCGCAAATACGGCACCGTGGCGGCGCTGAACAAAGCCTGGGCCACGCGGCGCTGGTCGCGCCACCTCAACACCTGGGACGAGGTGCGCCTGCCGTACCTCGAAGGCGTCGGTCCTTATGAACGCTACCTCGATATGCGGCGCTTCTGGTCGGACCAGACCGTCGAAGTCCTGGCGCTGCTGGAAGCGGTGCGCAAGAAGAATGCGCCGGACAAACCCGCCATCTCCAACCTGTGGGACAGCGCCGGGCGCAAGGGTTTCGACATGCTGGCCAACTACCGCAAGTATGCGAGCTATGGCGCGATGGGCTTCTACCCGGGCGATCCATTGCACGCGGCGTTTGAATCGACGATGATGCGCGCCGCCATGAAAGCGCCGATCTGGTTCAATGAGTTCACCGCCGGAGGCCCCGGCTACTACGGCACGCCGGGCCGATCACGCATGTGGGCGCACTTCGGCTTGCTGATGGGCGCGCAGGCCGTGCTGCCCTGGACCTGGCACAGCCACCATGGTGGCGAGGAGCAGGCGCTGTTCGGCCTGATCGACCACGACGACCGGCCTTCATGGAAGCTCGACGAATTTGCCACCATCGCAAAAGAATTCGCCAGGCTGGAGAAACTGGGATTCCCGCGCATGCACCAGCCCAAGGTCGCCATTGCCTACGCGTTCGACAATATGGTGGCCACCAACCTGCCGAAGGAAGGCATGAACAATACGGTGCGGCCTTACCTGAACCCCGGCTACATGAAGCAGGCGCACAACGCCTACGAGCCGCTGTTCAAGGACAACGTCGACGTGGCCGTGATCCACATCGGCCACGAAGACCTGAGCCGCTACAAGCTGGTGGTCGTGCCCGGCATGTACTTGCTTGATGCGGCATCGACCGCCAACCTGCGCAAGTTCGTCGCCGACGGCGGCACGGTCGTCATGACCGCACAGTCGGCCAAGGTGAACGACAACAACCAGTGGCACGACACGCCGCTGCCTGGTGGCCTGACCGACGTGTTCGGCCTGCGCACCAATGCATTCTATGGCGCCGGCGCGCTGCAGACCGCAATCGGCGGTGAAGAGATCAAAGCCGAGCTGGGCGCCTACGAGGTGCTGGAGCCATCGACCGCCGAGGTGCTGGCGGGCTTTGCCAACGTCGATGGCAAGCCGCCCGCGGTCACCGTCAACCGCTACGGCAAGGGACGCGCCATCTACGTCGCCACGGCCGCGCACCCGGCGCTCATGCGGCCGTTGTACCGCCAGCTTTACGGCAGCCTCGGTGTTGCACCGGGGCCGAAGACTCCCGAAGGCGTCGTTGCGCGCGTCGTCGAAGGCAGGACGCTCTATGTCAATACCTCGGGCGAGCCCAAGGACGTGGCAATCGATGGCGCAATGAAGGGCGTACTGACAGGCAAGCGCTGGGAGGGCGTGCTGCGCCTGGATCCCTTGGGCGTCGACCTGCTCGAGAAATAGGAACAGTGGTTGCCCAAATTGAGTCGCTGGGTTGACGCGCCTGTATCGATGCGGAGCGGACTGCGCGCGGGAGGCAAGTCAAGCATGCCGTGAGGGCGTGCCGCCGCCAGTGCGGGACGGCACGCTGTCAGGCAGCGCTGGGGCGTCATTTACGTGGCGACAACCTCAGCATCACGATATCGCGTCCGGGAATCGTCACGTTCAGCGGCGTCGCGGTCGTCCCGGCAGCCCGGCCCGCCCACAGGTCGCGTACCTGGTACACCGTGGCGGCAAAATCGGCCTTGTGCCCGCTGATGTCGTCGGCGATGGCATGCTTGCGCCAGTCGTGCGCAATCTTTTTCGGCTCGTCGCTGCGGTTCAGGATCGCGATCGCCCACTCGCCGTTCGCCAGCGGCTTGGCCCAGTATTCGACGTTGCGTGTTCTCATGAACGCGAAGCCCTGGATGCCGAGCGGGTCCTGGTCCACCGCGATGACATCGCGGTTGCCGAGGATGTTCCTGACTTCGGCCGACATGGATGGCACGTCGGCGCCGAAAATCAGCGGCGCTGCCAGCATCGCCCACATGCTGAAGTGGGCGCGGTTCTCGCCGGCGCTCGGCAACAGGCCCACTTCCAGCATGTCGGGATCGTTCCACTGGCCCGGCTTGGCGTACTTGCGTAACGGCCCCTGCTTGTCGAGGATGTTCAGCACGCCGAGCGAAAACCAGGAGCCGTGGCCTTCTTCGCATTCCCAGCAATGCGTGATGTCGCCGGTGGTGCGCCACAGGTGGCCGATGTCGGCGGCCCACTCCCACGGCTTGTTGTCGCCCCATTCGCAAATGGACAGGATCATCGGACGCCCGGCGGCGCGGATCGCATCGCGCATCGTGGTATAGGCTTCGACTGGATTGCGCTGCGCCTTGCCCTCGCCGGTATGGCACCAGTCGTACTTCACATAATCGATGCCCCAGCGCGCATATTGCAGCGCATCTTGGTATTCGTGGCCCTGGCTGCCCGGCCGTTTGCCGCAGGTGAGTGCGCCGGCGTCGGAGTAAATGCCGATCTTCATCCCCTTGCCGTGGATGTAGTCGGCCAGCGCCTTGATGCCAGACGGGAAACGCACCGGGTCGGGCTGGATGAAGCCATCGGCGTCGCGCTGGCCTTGCCAGCAGTCGTCCAGGTTGATGTAGACGTAGCCGGCGTCGCGCAGGCCGCTGCTGGCCATGGCGTCGGCGGTGTCGCGGATCAGTTTTTCACTGATGTCGCAAGCGAACTTGTTCCAGCTGTTCCAGCCCATCGGCGGCGTGTCGGCCAGGCCGGGAAACTTCTGCGCCCAGGCGGAGGAAAGCGGCAGCGCCAGCGCGACGGCGGCGGCAAGGCGGAGGTATTTGTGTGTTGGCATGGTCAGAAGCTGATGCGGAAACTCGATGCGATTTTGCTCGGCAGGCTCGCCGGCAGCTGGATGACCAGCGCGTCGTCGGTCTGTTCCCAACGCAGCGGCGCCTTGCTGCCCACCAGCGCGACGGCTTTCACGCGGCGGGTTTCCAGTCCGGCTTTGCGGCCCAGCGATCCGATGCGTACCGCCGTCACGGGCGTGCCGAGGGTGATGGCGTACAGCGCGCCGTCCTTGGTGGTGAAACGGATATCTTGCGGCGTATAGGCGGTGTTTTCCTGGAAGTGGCCGGCCGCAGCCTTGGTCGGGCCTTCGCCAAACACTTTCCAGGGCCGGGTGCCGTAGATCGCATCGCCGTTCACGCCCATCCACTCCGCCATCTCCTGCAGGAACTGCAGCGGTTCGGGCGGCAGGCTGCCGTCGGGGTATTGCACAACGTTCAGCAGCAGGTTGCCGTTCTTGCTGACGATGTCGGCCAGCATGTGCACCACCTCGGCCGTGGTTTTGTATTTGTAGCCTTCGCTGTAGAACCAGTCGCCGATCGAGGTATCGGTCTGCCAGGGCAGGGGGCGGATGCCTTCCATCACGCCGCGTTCCACGTCCTGCACGCCGGCTTCGCGGATGAATTCGCCCGAGCCGATGTCCTTGTGGTTGTAGACGGCTTCCAGCTTGCCGCCGTGGCTGGCCATATTGGCGTTGTAGTAGTTGGCCACCAGGGTGCGCCCGACCTGCCCGAACGGCAGGCCGCCGTCGGAATAGAGCAGGTCCGGCTGGTATTGCGTGAGCAGGTCGGTGATGCGGTTGTACCACTCCTGCTGGAAGCGGGTATCGGTGGTGTACCAGGTGGACGAGCCGCGGTAGGGCTGGTTGTGGGCGCGGTGATACAGCGAGGCATACTGCGGATCGGCGCCGTCATAGGCGACCCCCAGCTGGGGCCAGATCTGGTCGAAGCCATGGCTGGTGGTGAACCAGCCGTAACTCGCACCCAGGTGCTCCGATACGCCGAAACGCAGGCCGGCTTTGCTCGCCGCTTTCTTCCAGTCGCCGACGATGTCGCGCCGGGGTCCCATTTTCACGGCATTCCACGGATGGTGGCGCGAATCCCACAGGTCGAAATTGTCGTGGTGGACGCCCATGCTG
Organism: uncultured Oxalobacteraceae bacterium; assembly: GCA_965650885.1. Taxonomy (GTDB): domain Bacteria; phylum Pseudomonadota; class Gammaproteobacteria; order Burkholderiales; family Burkholderiaceae_D; genus Rugamonas. Next base: position 15,152 of record CBFGQI010000015.1, on the reverse strand, counting down.
ACGAAGTAGCGCGCACCGGCTTTCTTGTACAGCGCCATCAGGGCTTCGGGGTCGAACTTCTCCGCTTTCCACAAAGGGATGATGTCCTTGTAGCCGTGCTTGGAGGGATGGCCGTAGTGCTCCAGATGGTGCTTGTATTGCGGGCTGCCGTACACGTACATATTACGCGCGTACCAGTCGCCGGCACGCGGCACGGATTGCGGGCCCCAATGCGACCAGATGCCGAACTTGGCGTCGCGGAACCATTCGGGCGTGCGGTAAGTCTTGAGCGACTCGGCATCCGGCCGGAACGGCCCGGCGACGGTGTTCAGTTGTACCGGCGCCTGGTCGGCGGGAATCGTCTCCGCAGCTTGAATGGACAGGGGCAGGGCGAGAATGGGGGCGGCAAGTGCGAACAGCGCAGTGCGGCGGGTGGGCATCGGTGGAGTCTCCTGGGCTTGCGAAAGTTATGGACAGGATTTGCAGGTTAAATACTATCGGCCACCCGGGCAAGCCACGCAGGGAGCGCTGGGCCGCAAGTATGCAATTTCATTGTTCCGTTTGTTAGCTTTCGTAATTGCCGCGCTGTCGCGGCTCGCGCGGCCACATGGTGTCGATCATGTCGTACAGTTTTTTTGCGGCCGGGGTCAGCCTGCGGCCCTGGCGCAGGATCAGGCCCATGTTGCGCTCCAGGGTAGGCTCCACCAGCCTGACCTGGGCCAGCGTCGGGTGCTCGGCCGGCGGCATCGACAGGCGCGGCACCACGGCAATGCCAAGGCCGGCTTCCACCAGTCCGAGCAGGGTGGAGACGTGCTTGGCTTCGAAACACCAGCTGGGGCGCACGTCGGAATTGGCCAGCGCGAGGTCGACCAGCAGGCGATTGCCGCTGCTCTTGTCCACCGTCATGAAGTCGTAGCGCGTCAATTCCTTCCAGGTCACCTGTTCCTGCTGTGCGATGGGGTGCCGGCGGTGGCATGCCACCACGAAGGGTTCTTTCAGGATCACATGGAATTCGATCTCCGGCTCCTGCGTCCCGATGAAATTGATCCCGAAGTCGGCTTCGCCGCGCGCCACGCTCTCCAGCACGCCGTTGGCGCTGTCGTCGACAATGCGCACGCGGATGCGCGGATACTGCTCGTGGAAGTCGCGCAAGACCTTGGGCAGGAAGTAATACACGGCCGACGGCACGCAGGCGATCACCACTTCGCCCAGCTGCGACGCGGCCACCGCCTGCATGCTCAGCAGGGAATTCTCCAGGTCGTCCAGCACGGTGCGCGCCTTATGCGAAAAGTCGCGCCCCACCGCCGTCAGGTTGACGCTGCGCGTGGTGCGCTCGAACAGGCGCACCCCCAGCGCCGCTTCCAGCTTCTCGATGCGGCGGCTCAGCGCCGGCTGCGACAGGTGGATCGATTCGGCCGCCGCGCGAAAACTGCTCAGCTCCGCGACGGCAACAAAGGCGCGCAAGTCCGCCAGGTCGAAATTCATGTTCATGGCGCATCAATCCTAAGAAATTTTGCAATTCACAAATTAATACGGTAGCGCGAAACTGCACCCATGGCAAGCAACAATGACGAAGGAGACGCGATGAACCTGCAGGATTGGATCGGCGCCAGCGAGACGGTCGGCGACACGCTGACGGCGACGCCGTACGCCGCGCTGGCGGCCACCCTGGACCGCCCGGCGGAACGGCCGGCCGCGGGCACCGCCTTGCCGGCGTTGTGGCACTGGCTTTATTTCCTGCCCCTGTACCGGCAGTCGGAGGTCGGCGCGGACGGCCACGCCAGGCGCGGCGGCTTCCTGCCGCCGGTCGAACTGCCGCGCCGCATGTGGGCCGGCAGCCAGCTCACCTTCCACGCGCCGCTCCTGATCGGCGACGAAGTGGAGCGCACGTCCACCATCGACGGCATCAGCGAAAAGGATGGCCGCAGCGGCAAGCTGGTGTTCGTCAAGGTGCGGCACGAAATCCGCCGGCGTGGCCAGGCGGCGCCGGCCTTGACCGAATTCCACGACATCGTCTACCGTGCCGCGCCCCGGCCGGAGGACGTGCCGCCGCAGCCGGTAGCGGCCCCCGGCAGCGCCCAGTGGCAACGCCAGGTGGTGCCGGACGACGTGCTGCTGTTCCGCTATTCCGCGCTGACCTTCAATGGGCACCGCATCCATTACGACCGCCGCTACGTGACGCAAGTGGAGGGCTATCCGGGCCTGATCGTGCACGGCCCGCTGATCGCCACGCTGCTGCTCGACCTGCTGCGCGAGCACGTGCCCGGGGCCGTGGTGGCCAGCTTCGAGTTCCGCGCGCTGCGTCCACTGTTCGACATCCACCATTTCCATGTCTGCGGCGAACAGTCCGGCGATGGCAGCTACCGCCTGTGGGCGCGCGACCATCAGGGCTGGCTGGCGATGGACGCCAGGGCCACGCTGCAGGCGGCGCCGGGGAGGCCGGCATGAAGCCGCTCGACGGCATCACGGTCGTCACGCTGGAACATGCGATCGCCGCGCCGTTCGCTACGCGCCAGCTGGCCGACCTGGGGGCGCGCGTGATCAAGATCGAGCGGCCGGGCGTGGGCGATTTCGCGCGCGGTTACGATGAACGGGTGCGCGGCATGGCGTCGCACTTCGTCTGGACCAACCGCTCCAAGGAAAGCCTGACGCTGGACGTCAAGCACCCCGAGGCGCAAGCCATCCTCCAGCGCCTGGTCATGGAGGAAGCCGACGTGCTGGTGCAGAACCTGGCGCCCGGCGCCGCTGCGCGCCTGGGCCTGTCGTATGCCACGCTGTCCGCCGTCAAGCCGGAACTGATCGTCTGCGACATATCGGGCTACGGCGGCGACGGCCCCTACCGCGACAAGAAGGCCTATGATTTGCTGATCCAGAGCGAAGCCGGTTTCGTGTCCGTGACGGGCAGCGCCGACGAGCCGGCCAAGGCCGGACCGTCCATCGCCGACATTGCGGCCGGCATGTACGCCTACACCAATATCCTGGCCGCCCTGATCGAGCGCGGCAAGACCGGGCGCGGGCGGCACATCGACATTTCCATGCTGGAAGCGCTGGTGGAATGGACCAGCTATCCGCTCTATTACGCCTTCGAAGGCGCGGCAGCGCCGGCGCGCACCGGCGCCAGCCACGCCACCATCTATCCCTACGGCCCATTCCCGGCCGGAGACGGCAAGACCGTCATGCTGGGCCTGCAGAACGAGCGCGAATGGCAGTTGTTCTGCAAACAGGTCTTGCTGGCGCCGGAACTGGCCGCCGATCCCCGCTTCGCCAGCAATCCGAAGCGCAGCGCGGCGCGGGACGAATTGCGTGCCCTGATCGTGCAAGCGTTTGCCTCCCTCACCGCGGAGCAAGTGGTGGCGCGGCTGGACGCGGCGCAGATCGCGAACGCCAGCGTCAACACCATGGCCGACGTGTGGGCCCACCCGCAGCTCAGGGCGCGCGGACGCTGGACGGAAGTGGCTTCGCCGGTGGGGCCGCTGCCCGCGCTGCTGCCGCCGGGCGCCGACGACGGCCACCTGCCGCGCATGGACGCGATCCCGGCGCTGGGCCAGCACACCGGCGCCATCCTGGCCGCGCTGGGCTATGGCGACGAACAAGTTGCGCGCTTGCGCCAGGAGCAAGCGGTATGAACGCCTTCGCGCCAGCCGGCGCCCGCAGTTACCTGTTCGTCCCGGGCAACCGCCCCGAACGCTACGCCAAGGCGCTGGCATCGGGCGCCGACGCGGTGGTCATCGACCTGGAAGATGCAGTGTCGCCGCAGCACAAGGAAGCTGCGCGCGCCGCATTGGCCGTCTGGGCGGCGACGGGCGGGCGCCCGCAGCCGCAGCTGGTGGTGCGCATCAACGACCTTGCCAGCGCCTGGTTCGAGGCCGACCTGGTGCTGCTGCATAGCCTGGCCCGGCGGCTCGGTCCGGTCGCCGTGATGCTGCCCAAGGCCGAGTCGCCGGACCAGTTGGCCCAGCTGGCGGCGCGCCTGCCGGCGGAAACGGCCGTGATCGCGCTGATCGAGAGCGCGCGCGGCGTGCTGGCAGCCGAGGCCATCGCCCGCTCGCGGGGCGTGCGGCGGCTGGCCTTCGGCACCATCGATTATGCGCTCGACCTTGGCCTGGGCGGCGAGGCCGAAGGCTTGATCTACCCGGCCAGCCGCATCGCCATCGCTTCACGCGCGGCGGACCTGCCGGCGCCGATCGCCGGCGTGACGGCCGCGGTGGACGATGAGGCCGCGCTGCGCGCCGACTTCAGGCTGGCGCGCGCCTGCGGCTTTGGCGCCAAGCTGTGCATCCACCCGCGCCAGGTCGCGGCGGTGCACCAGATGCTGGCGCCCAGCCCCGAGCAGCTGGCCTGGGCCGCGCGCGTGGTCGAAGCCGCCCGGACGGCGACAGGCGCCTGCACGGTCGACGGCAAGATGGTCGACCGGCCCGTGCTGCTGGCAGCGCAAGCCATCCTCAATTATCCGGCCGCGTCCCCGGCCGGCCTTACGACAGCTGCTTAACCAGGAGAGCCATCATGGCAGCAACCATCATCGATTCAAGGATTTTCGGCGACATCTTCAGCCATGGCGCCATGCGCCAGGTCTGGTCGGACGAGAACCGCACGCAAAAGTACCTGGACATCGAAGCGGCACTGGCGCGCGTGCAGGGCCGGCTCGGCATCATACCGCCGGAAGCCGCCGAGGAAATCGTCGCCAACTGCGTGCTCGGCAAGATCGACATGGACAAGCTGGCGGAGCAGACCCGGCGCATCGGCTATCCCGTGCTGGGCGTGGTCTCGCAGATCAACGCCCTGTGCCGGGACAAGCTGGGCGAGTATTGCCACTGGGGCGCCACCACCCAGGACATCACGGACACGGCCACGGTGTTGCAGATCCGCGAAGCGCTGGACCTGGTGGGCAGCGAGCTGGATGCCATCGCGGCCGCGCTGGCCGCGCTGGCCGAGCGCTACCGCGACACCCCCATGATCGGGCGCAGCAACCTGCAGCAAGCGGTGCCCATCACGTTCGGCTACAAGATGGCCGGCCTGCTCAGCGCCGTCGAGCGCCACCGCGAGCGCCTGGCCCAGTTGCGCCCGCGCGTGCTGGTGGGCGAGTTCGCCGGCGCTTCCGGCACGCTCGCTTCGCTGGGCACCGGCGGGCTGGCCACCCAGGCCGCCCTGATGGAGGAACTGGGCCTGGGCCAGCCGGTGATCGCCTGGCACACGATACGCGACAACATCGCCGAAACCGGCTGCTTCCTGGGCTTGCTCACCGCGACGCTGGGCAAGCTCGCGACCGACATCAAGCTGATGATGCAGACCGAAGTCGGCGAAGTCTACGAACCGTTCGCGCATGGCCGCGGCTCCAGCAGCACCATGCCGCAAAAGCGCAACCCGATCTCGTCCTGCTACATCCACGCCTGCATCAGCGTGGTGCGCCAGCACGTGGCCGCGCTGCTGGACGCCAACGTGGCCGACCATGAACGTTCCACCGGTCCATGGGAGATCGAATGGATCGTGCTGCCGGAAATCTTCTGCCTGGCGGCCGGCGCGCTGGCGCAGTCCCGCTTCGTGCTGGAGGGACTGGAAGTGGACCCGGCGCGTATGCGCGCCAACCTGGACTTGACCAACGGCCTGGTGGCGTCGGAAGCGGTGATGATGGGCCTTGGCCCATACCTGGGCCGCGAATATGCGCACGACCTGGTATACGACATCTGCCGTGAGGCCATCGCGCAAAACCGCCCGCTGCTGGACCTGCTGGCGGAGAACGCGGAAATCACGCGGCACCTCGACCGGCCGGCACTGGCCGCGCTGTGCGATCCGGCCAACTACCTCGGCCTGTCGGGCGAGATGGTGGACCGGGTCTTGCGCAGCCGCGCCGTCTAGCCGCGGCGCCTAACCGCCCCCGGCACGGGGGCATTCAGCAACACATAACGAGAAAGGGAGACAAACAATGAACTACACCACCTTCGGCATAGCCATGCTGGCCCTGGTTTCCGCGCCCGCGCTGGCGCAATCGAACGTGAGCATTTATGGCGTGGTCGATGCCGGCCTGGTGCGGGAAAGCGGCGGGACAGCGGGCAGCGTGAACAACCTGAGCAGCGGCGTCGCTTCCGGCTCGCGCCTGGGCTTCCGGGGCAAGGAAGACCTGGGCGGCGGCCTGTCGGCCGTCTTCCTGATGGAAAACGGGTTCAATACCGACACCGGCGCGGCCGGGCAGGGCGGGCTGCTGTTCGGGCGCCAGGCCTATGTCGGCCTGAACGGGCGTTTCGGGGCCGTGACGCTGGGCCGCCAGTACAGCCCCTATTACAAGACCTTGCGCGACATCGGCGACGCCTTCGGCGCGGTCAGCATGGCCGGCCGGGCCGGCAACCTGATGGCCACCAACACCCGTGTCGACAATATGGTGGAATACGTCAGCCCGGTCGTCCAGGGCTGGCGCGTGGACCTGGCCTATGGCGCGGGCGAGGTCGCCGGCGACAGCACCAGGAACCGTTCCCTGGGCGGCTCGCTCGGCTATGCGGGCGGCAAGCTCACGGCCCAGCTGGCCTATCACCGCGCGGTGAATGCCAGCGGGAGCGCCGCCACCCGCAACACCCTGCTGTCGGCCAACTACAAGTTCGATCTCGCCACCGCCTATGCCTCGTATGCGCGCAACAAGGGGCCGGCCGCCGCCAGCAGCGACGACCTGGCGCTGGGCGTGGCGGTACCGGTCGGCGCCAACAAGGTTTTGCTGTCCCATGTGCGCCACGACGACAAGACAGCGGCCGACCGCGATGCCGCGCAATGGGGCGTGGCCTGGCTGACGCCCCTGTCGAAACGCACCGATCTCTATGCCGCCTACGCCAACATCCGCAACCGCAACGGTGCGGCTTACCGGGTCGGCAACGCCACCGACCGCGGCAGCGGCGACCGCGCCTTCAACCTTGGCCTGCGCCACACCTTCTAGTCGATTTTTCCCTGGATTCACCATGAGCAAAGCAATTCCATGCGTCTTGATGCGCGCAGGCACTTCGCGCGGCCCCTTTTTCCTGCGCGAATGGCTGCCGGAGGATGAAGAGATCCGCAACCAGGTCCTGGTCGGCGCCATTGGCGCCTCCGACCCGCTCCAGCTCGACGGGGTGGGCGGCGGCAGTACCCTCAACAGCAAAGTGGCCATCGTATCGCGCTCGGCGCGGCCGGACTGCGACCTCGACTACCTGTTCGCCCAGGTCGGCGTCGGCCAGCGCTCGGTGGACACCCGCCCCAACTGCGGCAATATGCTGGCCGGCGTGCTGCCCTTCGCGCTCGAACAAGGCTTGATCGAGGCCGGCGATGGTACCACCACGGCGCGCGTGTACAACGTCAACACCGGGGCGCGCATCGAAGTCACGGTGCAGACGCCGGGCCGGCGCATCACCTACGACGGCGATGCGCGCATCGACGGCGTGCCCGGCACGGCCGCGCCGATCCACCTCAATTTCCTCGATGCCTGGGGCGCCGTCACCGGCAGCGTGTTCCCGACCGGTCAGCGCATCGACCATATCGACGGGGTGGCGGTGACCTGCATCGACGCCGCCATGCCCCTGATGATCGTGCGCGCGGCCGACCTCGGCGTGAGCGGCGGCGAAAGCCCGGGCGAGCTCGATGCCAACGCGGCCCTGCTGGAGCGGCTGGAAGCGCTGCGCCGCAAGGCCGGTGCCATGATGGGGCTGGGCGATGTGGCCGACAGCGTGGTGCCCAAACCGGTCCTGGTCAGCGCCGGCGACCATGCCAACAGCCTGACCTCGCGCTACTTCACGCCGCGCCGCTGCCACGCGTCGCACGCGGTGACGGGGGCGATCGGGGTGGCCAGTGCCTTCGCACTGCCAGGCACGGTGGCCAGCCGTCCCGACCCCTGCGCCGGCACGGGCACGATCTCGGTGCTGCACCCTTCGGGCCGCATCGACATCGAAGTCGAGGTGGAAGGCGAGGGCAGCGCCGCCAACATCCGGCGCGCTTCGCTGCTGCGCACGGCGCGCAAGATCCTGCAGGGGGAACTGCATATTCCCGACTACGTCATGTCGCGTCCCGGCGCCGCTGGGGCCAGGGCGCAGCAGGCGGCCGACCTGCCGGTATTCCCGGTCAAGCCGATCCGGCTGGTGCTGCCGACGCTGGCCGGCGGCGGCAACGACACCATGGCGCGCACCATCGCCGACAAGCTGGGCCGGCGCCTGGGCCAACCGGTCCTGATCGATACCCGGGCCGGCGCCAACGGCACCATCGCCGCCGAGTACGTGGCCGGCAGCGAACCGGACGGCCATACCCTGATGTTCGGCTACATCGCCACCCATGCCATGAATCCCGCCCTGCAGAAGGTGCGCTACGACCCGCTGGCCGATTTCGCCCCGGTCGGGCTGGTGGCGTGCTCGCCCACCTTGCTGGTGGCCGGTCCCGGCGCCGGCGTGGCGACGGTCGGCGAACTGCTGGCGAAGCTGCGGCAGGAGCCCAACCGTTACCGCTATGCCTCGGCCGGCACCGGCACGGCGCCGCATTTTGCCGGCGCCATGTTCGCCCTGCACGCGGGCGCCGAAGTGCTGCACCAGCCTTATAACGGCGCCGCCAGCGCCATCGAGGCAGTGATGGCCGGCCAGGCCCAGTTCATGTTCCCCAGCCTGTTTTCGGGGGCGCGCCCGATCAAGGGCGGCAAGCTGCGCGCGCTGGCCGTGGCCGGGCCGCGCCGCACCGCCATCCTGCCCGAGGTGCCCACGCTGCGCGAGGCCGGCATCGGCGGCGTCGACATCACGCAGTGGTATGCGCTGTTCGCGCCGGCCGGCACGCCGGGCCCGGTGATCGACAAGCTCAACAAGTGCCTGCAGGACGTCTTGCGCGACCCGCAGGTGGTCGCGCGGATTGCCGAGGATGGCGCGGAAGTGCAGGGCAGCTCGCCGGAACAGCTGCGGGCGCTGGTCGAAACCGAGCTGGCGAAATGGCAGGGCGTGGTGCGCGCGGCACGCCAGCTGGGGGAAGTGATCCTGCCGGATTGAGGCCCCTGCCATTGATGCGAATTCCAAATCAAACTAAAAAAATTTTGCAATTTACAGATTAATCGCAGTGCCGGACACTGTGTACAACAATAGCAACGATTTGCAACCAGGAGACCGATATGAAATACCCGCAACCATCCCTTCCCCTCCGCCGCGTGGCAGCGGCCGCTGCCCTGCTGGTCCTGGCGGGGGCCGCCGCGGCGCAGGATTATCCCAAGCGCGCGATCACCATGGTGGTGCCGTACGCCGCCGGCGGCGGCACCGACAACGTGGCGCGCGCGCTGGCCAAGGAAATGGCCGACAAGCTGGGGCAGGCCGTGGTGATCGACAACCGCGGCGGCGGCGGCGGCGCGATCGGCTCCAAGCTGGTCGCCAAGGCCGAAGCCGACGGCTACACCTTGCTGTTCGTGAGTTCCTCGTTCGTCACGCACGCCGCCACCGAGACCACCGCGTCCTACGACGTGGCCAAGGATTTCGCGCCGGTCGGCATGATCGGCAAGGCGCCGCTGATCCTGGTGGCGCACCGCAGCGCAGGGGCCAAGACCGTGCCGGAACTGATCGCCTCGTCGAAGAAGCGGCCGGAAGGCATCAACTTCGCGTCGTCCGGCCCCGGCACCGTACTGCACTTGGCGGGGGAATTGTTCAAGCAGCGCACCGGTTCCAACATGACCCACGTCGCCTACAAGGGCAGCGGTCCGGCCACGGCGGATTTGCTGGCCGGCCGCACGCAAGTGTTCTTCACCACGGTCCCGGCGATGGTGCAGCACGTCAAGAGCGGCGCGGTCGACTTGCTGGCCGTGACCGGCGGCGAGCGTTCGCCGCTGTTCCCGAACGTGCCCACGGTGGCCGAAGGCGGCGTGCCCAAGTACAACATCACCACCTGGTGGGGCGTGCTGGCACCGGCCAAGACCCCGGCCCCCGTCGTCGCCAAGCTTAACAAGCTGATCAACGACATTGCCGCCTCCGAGTCGCTCAAGTCGCGCCTGGTCAGCGAAGGCGCGCAGCCGCACACCGGCACCCCGGCGGAGTTCGGCGCCATGCTGGGGTCGGAACTGGCCTTGTGGCGCGACGTGGTGAAGGCCGCCAACCTCAAGGGCGTCAACTGACGGGAACGGGGAAGCATCGCCATGAATACCTTTATCCGCAGTCCCAAGGACTTCTGGGCCGGCATCATGTTCCTCGCCATCGGCCTGGGCACGCTGTGCATCGCCCGCGACTACGCCATGGGCACGGCCGGGCGCATGGGGCCGGGCTTTTTTCCGTCCATGCTGGGCTGGCTGCTGGCCGCCATCGGCGCCATCACGCTGATCGGCGCCTGCACCACGCGCGGGGCGCCGCTGGAACCGCTGGCCTGGAAGCATATGTTCCTGGTCCTGTCCGGCGTGCTGCTGTTCGGCTTCCTGGTGCGCGGTGCGGGCCTGGCGCTCGCCGTCCCGCTGCTGATCCTGACCAGCGCCCTGGCCAGTGCCAAATTCCGCTGGCAACCCACCATTGCCCTGGCCATCGGCGCCACCGTCTTTTGCGTGCTGCTGTTCGTGAAGGCGCTTGGTTTGCCGCTGCCCGTCGTCGGGCCCTGGTTCGGCGCGTAAGGGGAGGACACGATGGACATCCTATCCAACCTCGCGCTGGGCTTCGATACCGCCTTCACGCTGGCCAACCTGATGTACTGCCTGATCGGCGTGTTCGTCGGCACGGCGGTCGGGGTGCTGCCCGGCCTGGGGCCGACGGCCACCATCGCCATGCTGTTGCCGGTCACCTTCGGCCTGTCGCCGGTGTCGTCGCTGATCATGTTGTCGGGCATTTACTACGGCGCACAGTACGGCGGCTCCACCACGGCCATCCTGGTCAACCTGCCGGGCGAGGCATCGTCGGTGGTGACCGCGCTGGACGGCTACAAGATGGCGCGCAACGGCCACGCCGGCCGCGCGCTGGCGACCGCCGCGCTGGCCTCCTTCTTCGCCGGCACCGTGGCGACCTGCCTGCTGGCGTGGTTCGCGCCGCCGCTGGCGGAGCTGGCGCTCAAATTCGGGCCGGCCGAATACTTTTCGCTGATGACGCTGGGCCTGGTGGCCTCGGTGGTGCTGGCCCACGGTTCGCTGGTGAAGGCCGTCGGCATGGTGGTGGTGGGACTGATCTTCGGGCTGGTCGGCACCGACGTCAATTCGGGGGAGACGCGCTTCACCTTCGAACTGCCGCAACTAGCCGACGGCATCAATTTCGTCATCGTCGCCATGGGCATGTTCGGCCTGGGCGAGATCATCCGGAACCTGGAAGACGAATCGGCCCGTACGCTGATGATGAAGAAGGTCGGCGGCCTGTTCCCGACCAGGGAAGACTTGCGGCGCATCCTGGCGCCGACCCTGCGCGGCACGGCGCTGGGCTCCCTGCTCGGCATCCTGCCGGGCGGCGGCGCCATGCTGTCGTCGTTCGCGTCGTATTCGATCGAGAAGAAGGTGTCGCCCAACCGCGCGCAGTTCGGCCACGGCGCGATCGAAGGCGTGGCGGCGCCGGAGGCCGCCAACAACGCCGGTGCGCAAACGTCCTTCATCCCGATGCTGACGCTAGGCATCCCGTCCAATCCGGTGATGGCGCTGATGATCGGCGCCATGATCATCCAGGGCATCCAGCCGGGCCCCGGCGTGATTACCGAGCAGCCCATGCTGTTCTGGGGCGTGATCGCGTCGATGTGGATCGGGAACCTGTTCCTGGTGGTGCTGAACCTGCCGATGATCGGCCTGTGGGTGCGCATGATCATGGTGCCGTACCACTTCCTGTTCCCGGCCATCCTGCTGTTCTGTTCGATCGGCGTGTTCAGCCTGAACAACAGCGATTTCGACATCTACCTGATGGCGGGGTTCGGCCTGTTCGGCTACCTGTGCGCCAAGCTGGAATGCGAACCTGCCCCGCTGATGCTGGGCTTCATCATCGGGCCGATGATGGAGGAATACCTGCGCCGCGCGCTGCTGCTGTCGCGCAGCGACCCGATGGTGTTCCTGAGCAGCCCGGTGAGCGCCACCATGCTCACCATGGCGCTGGCTGCGCTGGTGCTGGTCATGCTGCCGGCCTTGCGCAAGAAGCGCGAAGAAGCCTTCCTCGAATAGCCGCCTGCCGGGGGCCCGCTGCGGCCCCCGGCCACCGGCGCGCGGCGCGCGGACGCGCTGCGCAATTTCATTGCCGCCCTTGACGTTTTTTGCAATTGCCGCTGCATGGCGCAGCTTCCAGAATACTCTCCATCACCATGCTGGACGGCAGTGCCGCCACCATGACCCAATGGCAGTACGTAACGAGTAGTCTACCTCTCCGGTAGGTTTTTTTTGGGGCGGCTTCGGCCGCCCCTCTTTTCGTCTGGCCAGGTCGTGACGCACGCAGGCCGGCAGCGTCCGCACGCTGTCGTACGCCGGTGGCATGGGGCTTATCAATAGTGGATGGACACATGGAACTGAAAAGAATTTTCCTGGCTGCCGCGATGTGCTGCGGTACCGTATGGGGCGCGCACAGCGGTGTTGCCATCGCCAACCCGGCGCGCGCCGACCAGCCCTGGATGAACATCGGACTGGCGCCCGGCGAACGCGCGGAGCTGGCGGTGCGCGCCATGACCCTGGACGAAAAACTGAAGCTGGTCTACGGTTACCTGGGCGCCGACATGGAATGGAAAAAGTCCAAGCGTCCGGCCGAATCGCGCCTGCAGTCGGCCGGTTTCATATACGGCGTGCCGCGCCTGGGCATCCCGCACCTGTGGGAAACCGATGCGGGCCTGGGCGTGTCCAGCCAGGCCGGTCCGGACACCCGCCCCGGCACGGCGCTGCCGTCCGGCATGACCACGGCGGCCACCTGGAACCCCAAACTGGCCTACGAAGGCGGCGCCATGATCGGCGCGGAAGCGCGCGCCTTCGGCTTCAATGTCATGCTGGCCGGCGGGGTGAACCTGGTGCGCGAGCCGCGCAATGGCCGCAACTTCGAGTATGGCGGCGAAGACCCGCTGCTGGCCGGGAAGATGGTGGGCGCGCAGATCCGCGGCATCCAGTCCAACCGCGTGATCTCCACCCTCAAGCATTTCGCCTTGAACGACCAGGAATCCGGGCGCACCTCGCTCAACGTGCGGATCGACGACCAGGCCGCGCGCATGTCGGACTTGCTGGCGCTGCAGATCGCCAGGGAAGAGGGCAATCCGGGCGCCGTCATGTGCGCGTACAACCGCGTCAATGGCGTCTATGCCTGCGAGAACACTTACCTGCTGACCGAAGTGCTGAAACAGGATTGGGGCTTCAAGGGGTGGGTGATGTCCGACTGGGGCGCGGTGCACAGCACCATCCCGGCCGCCAATGCGGGGCTGGACCAGCAATCGGGCATGCCGTTCGACCTGGCCGACTATTTCGGGCCGCCGTTGAAGGAGGCGGTGCTCAATGGCTGGGTGCCGCAAGCGCGCCTGGACGACATGGCGCGCCGTGTGCTGCATGCGATGTTCGAACACGGCGTGGTCGACCATCCGGTCAAGCTGGCGCCTGAAACCTTCGACCGCAAGGCGCACGCCGCCATTTCGCTGAAAGATGCGCAGGAAGGCATGGTGCTGCTGAAGAACCGCGGCGGCGTGCTGCCGCTGGCCAAGTCCGTGAAGCGTATCGCCGTGATCGGCGGCCATGCGGACAAGGGCGTGCTGGCCGGCGGCGGCTCGTCGCTGGTCTATCCGGAGGGCGGCAATGCCGTGCCGGGGCTGGAGCCGAAGAGCTGGCCGGGCCCGGTCATGTACTATCCGTCCGCGCCGCTGAAGGCGATCCGGAAACGCGTGCCGTCCGCCAGCGTGGCTTTCCACGATGGCGCCGACCTGGCCGCAGCGGCAAAACTGGCGCGCGACAGCGACGTGGTGCTGGTGTTCGCCAACCAGTGGACGGCGGAAGCGCTCGACGTGCCGAACCTTTCGCTGCCGAACAAGCAGGACGACCTGATTGCCGCCGTGGCGGCGGCCAACCCGAAAACCGTGGTGGTGCTGCAAACCGGCGGCGCGGTCACCATGCCTTGGCTGCCGCAAGTGCCGGCCGTGCTGGAAGCGTGGTACCCGGGCACCAATGGCGGCGAGGCGATTGCCGGCGTGCTGTTCGGCGAAGCCAATCCGTCCGGCCATTTGCCGGTGACCTTCCCGGTCTCGGAAGCCCAACTGCCGCGGCCAGTGCTGGATGGCTATCCCGAGGTGGAGGGCCGCCGCTTCGACGTCGATTACCACGAGGGCGCGGCGGTCGGCTACAAGTGGTTCGACCTGAAGGGGCACAAGCCGCTGTTCCCGTTCGGCCACGGCCTGTCGTATTCCGAATTCGCGCTGTCCGGCCTGGATGCTGGCGTCAAGGATGGCACGCTGCACGCATCCTTCACCGTGAAGAACGTCGGCAAGGTGGCGGGCAAAGAGGTCGCGCAAGTCTATGTGGCACCGCTCGGCACGCGCTGGGAGGCGCCGAAACGCCTGGCCGCCTTCCACAAGGTCGACTTGAAGCCGGGCGCCGGCACGCGGGCGGCGGTCGCCGTCGACCCGCGTTTGCTGGCGATGTACGACTCGGCCTCGAAGACGTGGAAAGTTGCAGCGGGAGATTACCAGGTCATCCTGGCGGCGGACGCGGCCCAGGCGAGCGACGGCAAGGCGCCCAGCAAAGTTGTGCGCCTGGAAGCCGCGACCTATGACGTGAACGGCAAGCGGGTGCCATAGTCCCGCTTGCATTCCCGCCCCGGGCCCGCCGCCGGCACCACGTTTGTGCGCCTGCAGTACGTAAGGCTTGAAGCGGGCTCCAACACAACTGCCCCAATGCGGGCCGGTTCCAAGGTCGTGGGAGTCCGCCCAACTGCGTATGTCGTTTGCGCTGAAATGGGCCGCTGTTTTCTGCTGTTTTCCGCTGTTTTCCGCTGTTTTTGAGGGAACCATTCCGCGAGTGCGGAGGTCCACCACCTTGTGCCGTCTGCTGCAATATGCCGGGGCGGTCCGCAATGCCGCAAGCCGCTCGAGCGCCAGCCTCCGCCGCCCGCCACCCGAGCGGTTGAAGCGGCCACCTATGACGTGAACGGTAAGCGGCTGCCTTAGCCGCGATTCGGCCGCCTACATCGGCCTGAACCGCCAGGCGTAGGCTTGGCTGGCCTTGAGCGTTTCGCCCAGTCCGCGCAGGCCGATGGTGATGCGTCCCATCTCGTCGCGCTGCACCCGCGCGATGCTGGAGGCGCGCA